>NZ_JBWXGB010000009.1:0-36077 GCF_059900845.1 Lactobacillus sp. CA30L | reverse complement strand
AATTATCTATTTTTCATAATCGGTTGGTAGAAAGTAGAATTTATAGAATCTTAGGTATACAGGGATTTTATACGATAAATTAACTATCAAAAAATTAAAAGGGACACAAAAGGGACAAATTTATTTGATTTTAAAATTCATATTCTTGATTTTGCTATCGAATTTTTTATGTGCATTTTGAGTAATGTGTAGATAAATTTGATTAGTAATTCTTTCACTCGAGTGTCCAACTCTTTGCGAGATAACATATAATGGAAATCCTTCTTCAGCTAGCTTTGAAACATGCGTATGTCTAAATATATGAGAAGTTATATGTTTTTTAATTCCTTCTTCTCTACAAATTTTATTAAGGAAGTAATTAACAGCACTATAAGTCATTGGGTTGTTGCTGATTTTATTGATAAATAAAAAATCTTCCGGAGACTTATTTTTTGAATTTCTTTGATAAATTTCAACAGCTTTGTCAGGTAAAGAAACGTCTCTTAAACTGCGAATGGTTTTTGTAGAATTCTGCTTAATTGCACCTTTTCCATTCTGCATTATTAATGTTCCATTAACATTAGCAAAATAAGTATCTCCCCTTAAAGAAACATCCTTCACTAAAATTGCCCCACCTTCACCTACACGCATACCAGTTAGATACAGCCACATGAAAAAATCATAGTAATCGATTCTTTCATGATTTATGCAATAATTCAAAATAATTTGAAGCTCGTTATCCGTCAAATACCACGTTTCAACTCGATTCATTCTTTTATATTTTTCTTCTTTGAAGTCTATTGTGACCTCAGAAGTTATATCTCTTTCAATGTAGCCATACTGCTTTGCATATTTGAAGATCTTTTTAAACACTATCAAGTAGTGACGAGCAGAGCTATTTGATAAATTGTTTTGGTATAGCCTATTATTAATAAATTTGTTAATTTGGCTTGGTTTTGTTTGAGAAATAATCTGATTGCCAAAGATATTGTTGATTAGTGAAATCACTGATTTATAACTTTCGATTGTTTTATAAGCGATACCTTGTTTTTGCCATTGATTAAGTAGTTTTGGAGTTAATTCGTTAAAAGTAATGGGCTGATATGAAAACTCAGAAAGTTGTTTTTCTATCTTCCTCTTAACTTCTTTTTCTGCCTTATTTTTAGCAAATGTGGTGTTTTTTGTAATAGTAACTGACTTTTTGTGAACCCCCTTGAAGGAAGGGTCACGGTATCGAATCGAGTATTTATACTTGCCATTGTCGAGCGCTGTAACTTGTGGCGAATAATATTTAACCATGATGTTTTACTCCCTAAAAATATGCTAAAATAGGGCAGAACGATAGCTCTGCTATTGCTTTACACGACGAGCCTTTAAGAGTAAGTTAGCCAGACGAGTTCTTAAGGGCCTTTTGTTTTGCTTAAGAATATTTATTTTATAGTAACTTTGAACTTGGCTGACTGTGAATCAAAATCAGCCAGTGGCTTAAAGTGTAATTCAAAAGAGCCTAATTTCTTAGAACCGAATCCGGTAATAACGTCGGCTTCCTTGCCCGGAGCAATTGAATCCAACGTAGTATCACTTACCGGATAGCTTTTGAGCTTTGAATTATCGGGACCGTATGCATCCACATCACTACCAATAGAGAGGTCCTTCTTGGTGTCATTCTTAACGTGGTAAACAACCTTAATCACGTTCTTAGGCTTGCTATCCTCGAATTCATTACGTTCACTGGTCTTAACAGCCGATTTAAGCGTGTATTCAACTTTGCCAACCTTTACAGTGTCGCCCTTTTTATAAAATTTGATTTTTGGCTGTGCCTTTTTCTTGGCGGACTTGGTAACTTTCGTTCCGCCTTGAGTGTCATTGTTAGAGCTGCAGGCTGTTAACGATATTGCCGCTAAGACTGTGGTAGCCGCTACTAGTAATTTCTTGTTCATCATTTCCTCCTAAAATACTAACCGTAGGTTTAACGTCGCTGGCGTGGTGGACAGAAACGACTAGAAAAACAAATCATTTGTTTCTAAATACTCACTATTAAGGAATTCTCTTAATTTTTCGATTTCTTCTTTGTTCTCATTTCTAAAAGCGAATACTGCTCGTTTAGCTGAATAAAAAGCAAAATTGTAATCATGATAAAAATAATTAAATAATCTGTTATGCATAGCTGAACAACTCATACCATATTTGTAACATAATTCTGAAAATCCTTTGTTCATGATTTCTTTCTGTAAGGAACAAGTTGGGGCATAAAGCAATGAAGAAATAGTATTAGTTTCCGCTTCAATTAATTGTAAATCGTCTGGATATGGATTTCCTTTTAGGTTTGTTTGATTGATCAGAGCCACTTGCTTTTTGTAATCAGGTCTACTTGTTGCTAGATAAGAATGAACTAATTCATGAATAATTGTAAAAATAGTTCTTGCCCAAGTTCTGGTTTCTGCATTTAAAAACATAATAGATCCATCTCGAGGAAAAATTGTAAACCCACTTACAATTTGACAAAAGTTCCCCGGTAGAACATCAATAGTTTCAGCATGTAGAGGTATGTTTTGTGTACTGAATTTGTAATTATAGGTAATTCTTAAGCTATTGGGATTTATTTTGTTAAATTTGAATGGTGAATCGCAAAATTTTTTGCTGACAAATAAACAGAGATCAGATGGACCAGCTACTTCAATTAAATAATCAATTACATATTTATAGTATATTTTATTTTTTATAATATTATATTTATTCGATATACCTTCTAAAATATCATTAGCAACCTCATTACAATAATCGTATTCATCATGACTAATAACTTTATATTCGATTGCCATATTTATTGCCTTCTTTTATGAATAATCTCTTTTGCAGTATTCATTAAGATTCCCATGGCACTAGTCAAATCTTTTATTTCATTTTCAGACATTCCCTCTGTTGTCTTTCTAAACAAGGTTAAAAGTTCTTGATCATCTACATCTAATTTTACAGAATCATCAGAAACGTCATTTAAAATATCGCTTAAGGGAACTTTGAAAAAATCTGCCACCTTTTGTGCACTTTTGGTTGACGGCGTTTTTGAATCCCACTTTTGAATTAAGCCGTTGCTTAAATTCATTTTTCTTTCTAACTCTGCAATAGATTGAATATCAGGCCTTTTATTTTTCCAAAGCCTGATAACGTTATCTTTAACACTCATGATTTTCCTCACACTATTTATTTTTATAAAATATTCTATGCTAAACCACTTGCATTTTAGAAAACGTTCGATTATACTAAGCGTAGTTCATCAATAGATGTCAAAAAAAGATTTGATGAACCTAAGTAAACTGTTTTAAATGTAAGAAACCATTAATATGGCTTATTTAGCATACTTACATGATAGAACATTTTCTAATATTTTGTCAATATAATTATTTAGAAAAGAGGCGAAAGAATGTCATTGTATACAGCTGTCAAAACCATTGCTGATAAAAATAATAAGTCTATTTATCAAATAGAAAAAGACTTGCACCTGTCAAATGGTTTGATCAGTAAATGGAATAAAAGCGTTCCAAGAGCAGATTCGTTACAAGAAGTTGCTGATTATCTTGGAGTGACAACACAATATCTATTTAACTTAGCTAGAAAGGAAGGTTAGTAAGATGCAAGAATTAAAAGTTCTTGGAAAAGAACGTATCGGAAAAATTGAATTCACTGGAATTGAAGGTGGATTTGGAAAAAACAAAAAGGCGATGCTCGTTAAGGACATTGCACAGATACATGAAAGAGAAAACCGGGAAATAAATGAACTGATAAATAGGAACATAAACAGATTTAGAAATGGAATAGATTTATTGGATTTAAAACAAATCGTTCCGAACGATTTGTTTTCTGAGTATGGATTTACCAAGGCTCAATGGGGTAATGCGAATCACGTCTATCTGCTGTCTGAGCGCGGCTACGCAAAGCTACTGAAGATTTTAGACGATGACAAAGCGTGGGATATCTACGATCAGCTGGTTGATAACTACTTCAACATGCGAGTTGCAATTAAGAGTAATGAACCATCACTCGTGCAGCAAAGACGTTTATCAATCATGGAAGAGAACGCAGCCACGCGTAAAGCAAACATGTTTTATAAGTTAGCTATGGCCACAAGTTCTGAATCGTCTAAACAGGCACTAATTGCTAAAGGCGCTGAAACTTTAACAGGTGAAATGGAAATCCCGATTCTAAAAGAAAAGTATTATTCGGCAGGTGAAATTGCTAAAGAACTAAGTACAAGTGGCAAGAAAATTGGAATGATTGCTAACGAATTAGGGCTTAAGTCGGAACAACCGGGCCAAAATGAATACGGCAGATGGGCTACTAGCAAGTCACAGTATTCTCCTAAGGAAGTTCCTGTATGGCTGTACACCAAGAAGGGGATGCAGACAATTAAGAAAGAATTCAACTCTAATGCAAAGTAGAAAGGAGGTGAAAAAATTAATCTATGGAACCCTTGTTAACAAAAAAAGAAATAATGGATAGATACCACTACAAAAATACGACGTTTTATGAGCGCAGAAATGAATGTTTGTTATCCAAATTTAGTGATGCCGTGATTTTGGATGGATTACGACATACCTTAATTAAAGCGAATAGATGGCAAGAATTTATTGAAGACAGAAGTGAAAAGAAAAAACGCGAATTGATGGGTATGGAATGATGAAACGATGGACAAGATTTTTAAACACATATTTCGACTTGATCGATACGTTCAAACGGCCGTTAAGCAACGAAGAGGGATTAGCTATTCTGCTAATACTAGTAGCGGTGTTTGTACCACTGCTAGCTTATCTATTTTTAAGTGGGCCAGAAAGGTTACCCGGAACATAAAAAAAGTCCGATTGCAGTCGGACTTAGAAATATAAATATCTAAGGAGAATTATAACACGATGGAGTGTATAGGTACAGAGACGACGGGCTATACCGCTACTTATGGCGAGAAGGGCGATGACTACGATAGCCCACGGGACTTCGTGGTGGCCCAAGCCTGGAACATAAACAATTTAAAAAAGTACGCTGAGCGGCTAGGCTATTATGCTGACCAGCCGTATGGACACCAAGATTTTTGGGACTTGCTGAACGATTTTGCCGAGATTTGGAACAATCCATACGGTGAAAATTGGTACGACCTAGCCCGAGAATACTTTGACGGACGTGAAATGAAGGATGGTGAGCGATATGAATGACTTTATCGAATGGCAAGACGAAACATTAAAATCAATCGAATTATGGACCGTGCGCCTGAAGAACGAGGCTCTAAAACAGAAGACCTATGGCAGCGCAATTAGCTTTTTGAAGAAGAACCGACCGGGGATGCCAGGATCATACCATGCGCGGTCAACCGAGCAGTTTCAGAACGTTGTTAGGGCAATGTTTGACGAAGCCGAGCAACAGATTTGGAATGAGTTAAAAAAGAAAGAGATTAAGGAGGATGAGTAATGCCTGCATATCAATGGAGTAAAGACGAGAAGCCTAAATATAGATGGTTAGTTTACGGTGTGGCGGGTGTGGGCAAAACTACACTCAGTCAATACCTGCCCGGCAAGACTTATCTATTATCACTGGACGACAGTTTTCACCGCATCAAGTTTTGGCAAAATAACAATGATATTTGGGCGGTTGATCCAGGAAGACCAATTGAAGATATTGAAGAATTTGTCAAAGACTTTAAAGCTGACAAATATGACAATCTGGTAATCGACAACGTTTCCAACCTGCAGAAACTGTGGTTTATCGAAATGGCCAAGGAAACTAAGAACGGCTTAGATAACAAGATGCAGCATTACGGCGAGTTTGTTAACTGGGTAATCCGACTTATTTCCAAACTATTCTCTTATGACATTAACATCCTAGTTACAGCCTGGGAACACCGTATGAAAATTACCGATGAAACGGGCCAAGAGTTTGAAGAATATGGCCCTGACTTAAGAGACAGCGCCAGAGATTACCTGATGGGTAATTGCGATGTAGTGGCCCGCTTAATTCAAAAGCCTAAAACAGGGGAGCGTGGATTAATCATGCAGGGTACGACCGGCACTTATGCCAAGAACAGATTAGACGACCGCAAGGGATGCAAGGCCGAGGAGCTATTCAACAATGTTGAAGCTTTACCAGTATCAAAGAAATCTAGTTAAAGAAACTAGAGCTGCTTTAGCTGATGGTAATAAAGGTGTATTGATTGTTAGTCCGCCCGGCTCTGGCAAGTCAATTGTGATTAGTGAGATTGCCAGACTGACAACGAACAGAGGTAATAGAGTTTTATTCTTTGTTCATCGGCAAGAGTTGGTTCGTCAGATTAAGGATTCATTTGCTGAGCAAAGCGTCAATTTAGAACTATGCACGATTATGACGGTCGGCAAGGTGGCTAATCGGCTCGAGCGACTACCTAAACCTGACTTGATAATTGTGGATGAATCGCAGCACAGCCGAGCCAAGACTTATCTTAAGATTTTTGATTATTTTAGGGATGTACCAAAACTTGGCTTTACTGGAACGCCTTGGCGATTATCTGGCAAAGGGTTCCGAGATATTTATTCAAAAATGATTGAGGGTCCGAGTGTATCTTGGCTAATCAAACATCAGAGACTAGCACCATTTACGCTATATGGTTATCCGCTTGGAAATAGCCAAGTGCTTAAAAAGAGTTCAACGGGTGACTATACCAGCAAGTCAATGGATCAATATAGCAAGACAATTATCCGCGGCGACATTATCAAGTCCTGGCTACAGTTTGCTAAAGACCGCAAGACAATAATCTACTGTCACTCAACTGCCTTCAGCAAGGAAGTAGCTGAAGAATTTAATGAAGCTGGCATCATTGCTAAGCATGCCGATGCCAAGACACCAGCTAAAGAGCGCGAACAAATCATGACCAACTTTAAGGCGGGCAAGATTAAGGTGCTCTGCAATGTTGACCTTGTCAGTGAAGGCTTTAATGTCCCTGACTGCTCGTGTGTGGTATTGCTAAGACCAACGCAGAGCCTGGTAGTGTACCTGCAACAGGCGATGCGAGCAATGCGCTATCAGCCCAATAAGCAGGCAATTATTATCGACCAAGTTAACAATTTCAGCCGCTTTGGCCTACCAGACCAAGGACGAGCGTGGTCGCTTGATGACCGGGAACGAAACCCACACGGTGAGGGGAGTGGCGGAATAGCTATTAAAACCTGCCCAAACTGTTTTGCGGTAATTATGGCGCAAGACATCACTTGCCCCTTGTGTGGTTACAGTTTTGAAGCTGAAATTAGAAAACTCAAAGAAGACAAGGAGGCCGAGCTGCAGGCAATTAAGGAACAAGAAAGACACGAAGAAGAAGTTGCGGCGATGGATCCTAAGGACATCGATAACGTGAAAGATTTATATGTTTATGCCAAAAAGCACGGTTATAAAGCAGGCTGGGCCTGGCACCGTGCAAAAGAGAATAATTTTTTTAAAGGACGAAAGGAAAAGATATTAAAATGGGATTTTTAAATGGAAACGTAAAACCAACAAACGAGGAAAGCAGCTTAATTCCAGCAGGAATTTACGAAGTAGTAATCAAGAACGCTGAAGTAAGGACCTCAAAGAATGGTCATGAAAATATTAGTTTTAACATGGTAATCCGCAAAGACTTGGACCAGGTCAAAGAACTGGTCAAGACCAATGCCAAGCAGCACGGCCGTCACATTTTTACCTCAATCTGGTACAACGATGAAGAGGAAAAATTTAACGACCAGGACCTGTCTAATATTTACTTTGCCTGCGGCGGTACCGAAAAAGAAATGGCTAAAATCAATAACGAAAATGATTTTGCCCAATACACGATTGGCAAGGCAGTCAGGGTAAAAGTTAACGTCACCAAGAACACCTATCAAGGAGAAGAGCAGGAACAGAACGCAATCTTTGCGACTGGTTACCAGGGCAAGGGTTCCGATTGGCACAAAACCAAGTACCCCTTGAAGCAAGATCCATTCCAAGGTCAAGGCGACACGATTGAAATTTCTGATGATGATATGCCATTCTAGCCTTGCTAGAAGGTAGAGAGAAGGTGAAGCAGTGGACTATAACAACGTTCCGGAAGAATTAAAAAGGTTAAATCAATGGGGGAATTTCCATAAAATCTGGATGCCTGAACGCAATAAGTTCACCAAGATTCCCATCAATGCTTGGGACGGCTCACCAGGAAAGAGTAACGACCCTAAAACATGGTCAGACTTTGATACTGCTCTAGCAGGATTGAAAAAATATCAAAATGCCGATGGTTTGGCTTTCTACTTTGCTAACGGCTATGTGGGTCTGGATATTGACCATATTAAGGACGAACTTGAAACCTATTACCAGGGCGACCAGAACGTTGTAGCCGATATTCAGAATTTAACTAAAGATTCTTACCGCGAAATATCGATTTCCGGTGAGGGTATCCATGTTATTTTTAAGGGTAAGATACCCGGTCGACGCAGGCGCAAGGGCCAATTCGAAATGTATCAGACGGGACGGTTCTTTGCCCTGACTGGCAATACGATGAGCGATGATATGGCTATTCAAACGCTAGGCGAGGCCGAGATGAAAAAGCTCTACGAATACCTGTTTGGCAAAGATAAGGTTGTTGCACTGCATCCAGAAACGGTCAATATTACCCCGGTAGACTTATCGGTGGCTGATATTATCAAACGTGCGGAGGCCTCACCGAAGGTAGGGACACGGTTCACCATGTTCATGCAAGGCGGCTGGGAGCAATTCTATGCAAGTCACAGCGAGGCTGATATGGCCTTTGCCAACGACTTAGCCTTCTGGTGCGGGCGCAACTTCCATAAAATGGACAAGATTTTCCGTAGTAGCGACCTGATGCGCGATAAGTATGACGAAAAGCATGGTGCTGTCACTTACGGTGTTGGATTACTCAATAAAGCCATCAATGAAGCCGAAAATATCTACAATCCCAAGAGTCGTGCTAGTGATTTGCCTACTTTTAGCTTTAATAGGCCCAAGAATAAGCTGCCACACCGTTCCTGGGACGATACCGGCAGAGGGCAGCGACTCAATGATCAATTCGGCAAGGTGTTCAAGTGGCTGGCCAATGATAAGCAATGGTACTACTACAACGGTTCCTATTGGGAGCCTGATAACGGGCAGTACATCGAAAATGCCGCTGAAAAGGTAGTTGATTCAATCAAGGCTGAAAAGGCTGACTTGAGCTTTGCAATTGAGACCGATGAAGACAAGGCAATGAAAGAGTTTTATCGTTTTGTTAAGGAGTCTCGGTCGCACATTGCTAAAGTCCACATGATTGATGAGTTTAAAAAGTACGTCACGATTGATCACGACACTTTTGACCGGGACAACATGTTGCTTAACACTGAATCAGGCTACGTCGATTTAACCAATGGCGAACTTAAAGATCACGACATTAAGAAGCTTTTTAGCGAACAAACCGCAGCCGAATATTCTGACAACTCAGACTGTCCGTTATGGATAGAATTCTTGAATCAAATTTTTGACAATGATGAAGACCTGATTCATTACGTACAAAAAGCCGCTGGCTATTCTCTGACTGGATCAGTCGCCGAGCAGGTGATGTTTCTCTGTCTCGGTGGTGGTCGCAATGGTAAATCGGTTTACATGAACACGATTAGGAACGCCTATGGCACTTACGCCAAGCAGATGAACGTGGAGTCAATCGTAGTCCACAACAACAATGGCAGTGCTAATTCAGATATTGCCAGGCTAGAAAACACTCGCTTGGTTACTAGTTCAGAAGCAAATGAGGGCTCACGGCTGGACGAGTCGCTAGTCAAGCAATTAACTGGTGGCGATAAAATCTTGGCCCGCTATCTTTACGGTAAAGAGTTCGAATATAGTCCAAAATTCAAAATCTGGATGGCCACTAACCACCTGCCATTAATCAGGGGGACCGATGACGGTATCTGGCGCAGACTAAAGGTTATTCCATTCAACGTGCAGATTCCCAAGGACAAGGTCGACAAGAACTTAGAAAACAAACTGAAATCAGAATGGACCGGAATCTTAAACTGGTGTGTGCAGGGAGCAATCATGTGGCAACGCGAAGGTTTGGAAGAACCTGAGAGTGTGCGAAGTGCCAGTCAGGATTACCGGGCAAGCATGGATCCATTAGATGCGTTTCTCAATGAGATGTGTATAGCTGGGGCTGATTACAAGATAAAAGCTAGAGACTTGTATGATTCCTATAAAGAGTGGGCCGAAAATTCCAGGGAGTACCAGATGTCGATGACTAAATTTGGCAAAGAAATGAGAAAGAAATTACCCAAAATACATGATAGAGACGGTTGGAGCTATATGGGTATCAGATTGAAAGATGAGCAAGCAAGTTTTGATTGGAACAATCGGTGACGGGTTGTGACGACTTGTGACGGGTTGAGTAAGCCTGAAAGACCTAGAGTCGCATAGGATGTGACGAGTTTGACGGGTTTGACGAGTTTTAAAACACTCTTTTATATTATTATTTTATTTTTTACTTTTATCTTTTATATAAGAAAAACTAGTCAACTAGTCACATTACTAGAGAGAGTAAGAAGCAAACCCGTCACAAACCCGTCACGAACTAGTCACATTTCGGGCCAACCCGTCACAAATATAAATAAAAATTAATAATACGAGAGGTTAAGTTTATGGAAGTAGTAAAAATGGATACGTTAAAAGTAACAGATGCTTTAGGAGCGTGTAGGATATTAAAGCCTAAAAGTATAACTATGTTATATCGACTAGATTATACAAACTTGGATGATCCGTTTTTTAAATGTCCAGAATATAGAATTGTTACAGATGAAAATTTTAATCATGGAACGGAAATTATTGTTTCTGAAAAAGAATATCTAGAAGTAAAAAATTATTTTAAAAATTCAAAGGATCCCGAATGAACGAAGAATTAATCACAAAAGCGTGTGATGAACTCAAACAAACATTAATTGCTAAAAATCATGATTATGGGGACAGCTTCGGCGAAACATTCAACGAGTTGGGTGCAATTTCAGGACTGATTAGATTTATTGACAAGGTAAACCGAATTAAGCAGCTAACCCTTAACAGTGAGCGGGCAGTTAACTCAGAGAGTTTACTGGACACTTGGAAAGATGCTGCTGGGTATGCGATTTTAAATTATATAGAATTGAGCAAGCATGATGAAAAAGTCAGTTGTTTCAGTAACGAAGAAACTCAAAGGGCATACGACATTATTAGTGGCAATAAAGAGCTGATAGGATTATTACATGCAAGCTCACAATATCGTTATTTCATTAGCGCATTAAACGATGTATTACAAAATTATGGCGAGTCAGAACTACAAAAAATGACAGGATTCAAATCGATATTTGAGTTAATGAACGCACTAGATTTGGACGAAGTTAACAGAATTGAAATATTAAACGCATTTAAGAAAGGGAGTTACTTTTGATGACTAAAGACGAGAAATTTAAACAGCAGGCACGCGAGATGGCTTATACGACAACAGATTACATATATAAATCTAACGCTAATTATGCCAATAAGCATGATATCGGAGCCAGTAGTGCTAATTTAATTGCGTTCTCGGGACATAGCGAAATGGAAGCATTACGAACAGCCGCTTTGTTATACCTTGCGGCTAACTCGAAATCGAAGGATTAAAAATTGAAATTAATTAAAAAGGAGAAATAACATGGAAGACTATATTGAATGTGAATACTGTCATAGAAAATTGCAGGGAGACGATTGTGTGATTGTGTTTGACCTTGGCGAATGTTACTGCAGTGAAGAGTGCCTAGTTAATTCATTGGACTACGACGAAAGTACGGCAGAAGAAATCATAAATTGCGAGGATTAACTAATGGCACGAGCGGTATGGCGTAGAGATAAAGAAGGCAAGGTTTGGTATGTGGGACATGTACCGTCTGGCTATCAATTAAAAGATGGTGAGCATTATGGTAGATTGCCTAATGAGTCTGACGAAATCACAATTCAAAGGACAACGATTAGACGGTCAGAACTGGACAAAAAGCATGTAGTAGTGAATTATGACTCACGCAAAATATACTCGTTTGCTGTGATTCCTAATGATGAAGTTATCTTAATGAATCCAATTTTTATAACTAAAAAAGAATATCGAGATATTGTTGAATGGCTGGAGGTAGATGGAGTTACGGATGAATGAGCACAAAATACAACAAAAGATAATGCGAGCACTATCGATGCATCATTGCACGGTTTTTCGAGCCAATGTGGGTAAGGTAATAAAAGCAGACGGCAGTTGGTTTGATACTGGCCTACCGAATGGGCATCCTGATTTATACGGCTTTCGCTGGGTAGATAATCAGGTGTTTTATATCGAAGTAAAATCGAAGACTGGCAAGCCTAGGGACGACCAAATCAGGTTTCATAATAATTTATTGGCGCACAACGTAATTCATGGAATTGCTAGATCAGAACAAGATGCATTGATGATTGTGGATGGAGGTTTAGTAGGCTATGGATATCCCGTATAGTTTAATCCATAAGATTGAAGCAAAGTATGGCACTGTAAATATACCTGACGATAATCCGCTGATGGTTAAGCTGCATGCTAAAACTGGTGCAATTATGCGGAAGCAAAAACACCCGCGAAAAGCTATGCCACATAAACATAGACCGCGTTATTACGAAAATGATGTAATTGACTTAATTAAGGATGGCTATTCGATTGGTGAAGTGGCTTATAAAACTGGGCATGCAAGACAATCCATCAGTAACATTGTTAAATACTATGGATTAAAGCTAAGAGACCCATTTAAATTTAGGTACGAGGGTGTTTATCTTACGAGTTTAGCTAACCTTAAGCATTGGGGAATAAATGCTAGAAGTTCGCTAATTGCAAAACGAGAAGCTAAGAGACGTGGCGGCGAATTTATTGCCCAAAAATATCATTGGGGTTATTTACAAGCTGGCGACTGGTACATGATTGCTGGCAATGATACTGAAGTATTTATTAAGTAAGAAAGGATTGAGCTAGTGGACAACGAAGACTTAGGGGTTGATATTGACCAAATCGAAACATCTAAAAAGGTACGTATGTTTTTTAAATATACTTTCCCTGATTACCTCATTAAGGCAGGTTATCATCGTACCGATTTAAGCAGTCCGCAGCTCGATCTAACTGGTATTGCCGCTCATAACGGTAATAGTGCAGAGTACAAAATGGAACATATTTTTGACATGCAAGACCGATGTAAGGCAGTCTATCGAGCAATTGATACGTGCGCTGATAGCTCAAAGCAGCCCTTCAGGACGATTTTAAAGGCGTTATATATAGATGAACTAGCAGACTGGAAAGTCGCTAGCAAGGTCCAATATAGCGATTCTCGCTATGATGATTTGAAGCGTTATGCACTATGTCAGTTTGCCGATTCAATCGACACTTGGAAGGTACTGTACAACGTCGATATTCCTAATTTGAAGGTAATGAAAAAATCGGGGCGAAATCGGGATAAATTCGGGGCAGAATCGGGGAATGGTCGGGTTTGAAGGGTGTTATATTGGTATTGTCAAAAAAAGTAAGGATAATTCCTAATAGCTAATCGTCCGTGACGACGTTAAACTAATTACCAGTTTGCAATTGAACTGCAATCTTTAAAGTGTTGTTGCGGTAATGGTATCTTAGCAGGTTCGATTCCTGCTGCCGCAATAGACATGCGATGACCTATGGCTGATAGAGGAAGAATATCAGCATCGCTACATAGCGAGCGTGTCAGGACGTGACAGTATTGTCAGAATGTATATTTATTTTAATTAAATTATGGAAATTGTTTTACAACTACAAATTTATGGCTTTAAATACGTGTCGCGTCTGTAATACACCATTGATGTAACGGCAGCACAATTGGCTCCAAACCAATTGATCTAGGTTCGAATCCTAGGTGGTGTGTAGCTCTATTAAAGTAGGGCAGTATAACGTTTCAATGCCTGTAACTTACGAACATGTCGTTTGAATGCCTCATAGTTTACCTATGGGGTGTTTTTCGTTAAGAATTGTTTTGAAAACTTATTATATTTTTGAGTTAATCATAATTTTATTAAATAGACATAAAAAATCGCAGTATTTTTGCAGATTGTGTTAGTATTATTGTACGAAGAGTTGTAAACAAATTTGTAAATAAATTTGTAAGTTTGTTTAACAGGAGGTATCTTATGCTGAAACTTTTAAAGAGGGTTTTAATTCAACCTGTGATAAATATTATTCAAAGTTGGAGAAATATTTTAAATGGCAACTTTTCTTCTGTTGCAAATATGGATACCAACATTAAAATTGATGGTTATGCTATAGATTATCAAAATATCAAACATGATTTTCAGATGATTGGTTATGATATAAAACACGCTATGAAGGAATTTGATAATGAGCGAGGATACCAAGGATAAAATAGAAAAAATTAATGAAGAGCTGAGAGACCCACATATTCCTAAATCTAAGAAAAATAAATTATTATTGGAACGCAAACATATAGAAATGTTTCGTGGACCATTGCCACCACCGGCTATGTTGAAAGAATATGAAAATATAGTTCCTGGATCTGGAAAAAAGATAATTGATAGCGGATTAGAAGAGTCTAAATTTAGACGTGAGTTTAATAATAAAAATCTGGATGCTGTCGTTTCTCAAGACAGAAGAAGAGATTGGATGGCATTTATCATTGGTGTAGTCGTAATTGTTTGTGGTGCTGTGTTGATAAATAATAACCACTACGTGATTGGTAGTATTTTTGCTGGAGGTACAGCGATTAGTCTTGTAGGACTATTTTTAGGTCAAGCTACCAAAGATTCTGAACAGAAGAAAAGCAAAAGCGATAAAGCACAAGAAAAGCAAAAATAATATTTTTAAAGCACCCATATGAGTGCTTTTTTTGTATACAAAAATTAGGAGGTGGTGAAATGATGTGAGTGAACTAAGAGGCAAGCAGCGTAAGTTTGCAGACAATTACATCAAAAGCGGTAATGCAACTGAAGCATACGTGAATGCTGGCTATAAAGTTAGAAGCAATGAAACCGCTAGAGCCAATGCTAGTCGGATGCTAACAAATGCTAACGTTAAAGCTTACATCAAGCGGCGAATGAAAGAGCTCGAATCGGCTAAATTGGCAACCGCTCAGGAGACTTTGGAGTACCTCACGTCAGTTATGCGGGGTGAGCAAACAGAGACCGTGGTGACCGCTAAGGGGCTTTACAAGAACGTCGAAGTTTCGGCTAAGGACAGGATAACAGCCGCTAAAGAATTGCTTAAGCGCTACCCGATTGATCCATTGACTAAGG
Organism: Lactobacillus sp. CA30L; assembly: GCF_059900845.1. NCBI lineage: Bacteria > Bacillati > Bacillota > Bacilli > Lactobacillales > Lactobacillaceae > Lactobacillus > Lactobacillus sp. CA30L. Next base: position 20,813 of record NZ_JBWXGB010000009.1, on the reverse strand, counting down.
TGCAGCTGCGTAAGCTTGATGCCGAAGCTGATTTAACGGAGGCACGTGTGAAGGCTATGCAAGGCAACAACACTACGCAGGAAGATAAAGTGGCTAAGATGATGGGAGAACTGCAAGATGCTTTTAGAGAAAACGCTGGATAAGCACTTTACGCCCAAGCAACAAATGGTTCTGAGCCAGTTTGTTAACAATCACCATTGGAACCTCATGATTAACTATGGTGCGGTTCGTTCTGGCAAGACGGTGGCCAACAATTATTGCTTTGTCTTAAGTCTGTTAAAAGTACGAGAGTTGGCCCAACGCAATCGAGTTCAAGAACCGCTTTATATTTTAGCCGGGACATCCAAGAAGAATATTTTCAACAATGTATTGAATCCGTTGTTTAATGACTTCGGTTTGGTCCCAGAACAAGATTCAATCGGCAACTTGCACTTGTTTGGTGTGACGATTGTTCTTGCCTATACCGGTTCGGTTCGTGGTATCAGTGGCATTCGTGGGTCTAGTGCGTATGGTGCTTACATTAACGAAGCATCCCTGGCCAATGAGGGTGTGTTCAGTGAAATCCTTGACCGCTGTTCTGAAGGTGAGGGACGCGTTATTTGTGACACCAACCCTGATGTTCCGACTCACTGGCTTAAACGAAGCTACATTGACAATTCATCGCCTTACATTATTAGCAACCACTTCGTCCTGGATGATAATACGTTTCTGAGTAAACGATATATCGACAACAAGAAGGCCACCACACCTAAAGGGATGTTCTATGACCGTTCCGTTTTAGGGCTGTGGGTGACCGGTCAGGGTGTTGTGTACAGTGACTTTGATGCAAAGACAATGGTGGTTGAACCTGAACAACTCCCCTCCAACCTCACTTACTACTGCGGTGTGGACTGGGGCTTTGCTGAGGGGCACAACGGCGTGATTGTCGTGTTCGGTGATGATGATAAAGGCAACACGTATCTAGTAAGAGAATACACGGCAGTGCACAAGTATATTGATCACTGGATTGACGTGGCACACGATATTCAGAATCAATATGGCAGAAACGTCACTTTCTGGTGCGATTCTGCTCGGCCTGAGTACGTGTCGATGTTCCAACAGGCTAACATTCAGGCAATTAATGCTGATAAAACAGTAATGACTGGTATTGAATCGGTTTCCAAGCTAATGACTACTGGTCACTTTTTCGTTAATCAACAAGGAATTGACCAGTTTTTGGATGAAATCTACCAGTATGTTTGGGATTCTGACAAAGGTATTCCACTCAAGAAGAATGATGACGTGATGGATGCGATGCGCTATGCGGTTTATAGTCAGCACAAGCAAATTGAAAACCAGATTATTGGCAATATTTACCTTTAAGGAGGTGATGCAATGGAGAATATAATTGGACGAGCGTTAGTAACTAGAAATGGCCAGTTTCTGTTTCCCAAGGGTCAGGAATTAACTAATGATGAGTTGTTTGGCTTTATCAAATGGAACTCTGATAAGATGCAGCCTAGATTAAGAGAAAACATGAAGATGTATCTAGGCGAACACCCGATTTTAAAGCAAACCAAAAAACAGTTTGGCCCAGATAATCGGTTAGTGGTTAATAAAGCAAAGACAATCGTTGACACGTTCAACGGTTATTTTATTGGGATTCCACCTTCCATTCAATTGGACAAGGGTGAAAGTAATGACAAGCTACAGGATTGGCTGAATAGTGTTTCTTTCATCGACAAGCTGAACGAGCTGTCTAAACAGGCGGATATTTACGGTAAGTCAATTGGCTTTGTTTACCAGAACGAGGATTCGGAAACAAGGTTTAACTATGTTAGCCCTACTAAAGCATTCATTATCTATGATGACACGGTTGAACGAGAGCCACTTGCCTTTGTTAGATATGAATACTTTAAGAACGAGTCAGATTGGCAGGCTAGGGGCGCAATTTACTATGCTGACCAGGTTTATCAATTTGATCGGAATCAAATTAGTCCCGATTCCCTGCCCAATCCATATAAGATGGTGCCAGCAGTTGAATTTTATGAAAATGAAGAACGGCAAGGCGTGTTCGAACAGGTCAAGTCTTTAATCTGTGCTCTGGATGATGGTTTCAGTCAAAAAGCCAATCAGTTGGCTTATTTTGACATGGCTTATCTGGTAATGATGGGAATCAATCTTAAGACTGATGAAACAGGCAAACCGGAGATTGATATTGCTAACAATCGTTTCCTTTATTTGCCCAACGTGGCGCCAGGTTCAAATCCTAAGGTAGAGTTTCTGTCAAAGCCTGCCGATGACGAGATGCAGGAAAACTTTATTCAACGAGTCAGTGATGCAATTTACGAAGTATCGATGATTCCTAATCTAAATGATGAAAACTTTGCTGGCAATTCATCGGGTGTTGCTCTGCAATTTAAGTTATTAGCAATGCAAGACAAGGCTAACTCAAAAGAGCGCAAGTTTGTGCAAGCATTGAAGAAGTTGTTCAAAATTGTTTTCTCAGTGGGCCAAGTTTTACCTGAAACAGACAGGGATGCATGGAAGGACTTGCAGATTCACTTCACCAAGAACGTTCCATCTGATGTTGCTGCCATGATTTCAGCTGCCAAGGATGCAGATGGATTGGTATCGAAACGGACCCAGATGAAGCTGCTGCCAGGGATTGTAGATGATCCTGATGACGAAATTGCGGAAATCAAGAAAGAAAAGGCTGAAAATATCAAAAATGCTCAGGAAGCAGCAGGTTCCCTGCCAGACTTTATGAAGCAGCCAGAAGACGCTGGTGATGATGATGGCCAATAAGCAGAGTAGATATTGGGCGGAACGAGAAGAAGCAGAAAGGAGGTGGCAAGCCCAGCAAGAGAAGAACCTAGAAGACTACAACAAGCACCTGGCCGAATTGTATCAGAATGCGATTGACGAACTTAATAAGGAAATCAAAGCTGATTTAGCTTATTCAGGCGGTAAAGTGGTCACTGCTAAAGCGATTAGCGAGTATGAAACCTTGGCCAAGCAAGTGGTCGCTAAGGCCCAAGCAGCAATGGCTGAAGGCACTCACGTTACTAGAAAAGACTTTAGCAAGGACGTTAACAATCGACTCAAAGTCTACAATGCGACCATGCGGATTAATCGCAACGAGATTTTGAAGTCGAAGATTGGTGCGCATTTAGTAGACTTAGGAATTGATCAAGAGAGTTCTCTGACCAAGAAGCTGTGGAATGACTACGTTAAGGAAAAGGAACGCCAAGCTGGAATTCTTAAGATTAGTACAGATAACAATCTTTGGAGTTCGCTAGAAATTCAGGAACAAATTTATCGACAAGTAGCTAATGCGCAGTTTTCTTCACGAATCTGGGCCGATATTGATGCCCTGAAGGGGACACTTGACGGCTTGGTATCAACGGCAATAGTACGCGGTGACAATCCAAGGGAGATGATCAAGTGGCTTACGGGAATGGTTTCTGATTCATTTATAAATAGCAGGTATGCTGCTGAACGGTTAGCACGGACAGAGACAGCTAGGGTGCAAGTTCAAGCTGCTAAGTCGATGTTCAATAAATATGGCTACAAGTTTGTTTTGTGGTATGCGGAAGGACGAGCCTGCAGGGTTTGCCGCGAGATTGCAGAAACTGACAACGATTGGGGACCTGGCATATATCGGTTAAGGGATGTTCCTGATATTCCGGTTCATCCCAACTGTATGTGCAGCATTGGCGCTTATTGGGTTGACGAAGCGAAAACGCTTGATGATGATTTAAGTGATGACCAACTGGTAAGTAGGTATTTGAACGACAATTTGAGTGAAAAGCTTGGCGCAGAAGATGCTGCTGCCTTAGCTAAAATCTTGAGTCAAGCTCCGGATGATATAAAACAGGTGTGGGACTTATACCATAAACAGTTAAAACTTGATGCTTACCCTAAAGGCACGGGTACTAGTTTTTATCGACCGGGCCAAGGTGTTACCATTTATCAAGGAAGCATGAATCTACCGAATAATATGACCTACTATCAAAAGAAATACGATGTGTTCTTCCATGAATTTGGCCACATGATTGATTATTTGGCTGGCAATGTAATTCCTAATACCCCCGTTAATGGATACGTAAAGGAAGCAAGTGGCTGGATAATTGATAACATTGATAAAGATTGGGATAAATTAGTAGATGAAAGATACCAAAAGCTGATAAAGAACCTAAAATTTAGTAGAATAGAAGGTAATAAAGGCGAGGTAGCGGGTCAACCTGGCTATTGGCTAAGGGTTAAAAAGGATGGGACACCGTATGCATCATCTCTTAAGCAAATAAGGAGAGATGCAGCTGCGGAACTTATTCAAGAAATAGTCCACGATACCGAACAACTTTCTCAACAAGACAAGGGTGATTTATCGGATATTTTGAGTGGGCTAGGTTTCGACTATCCTTTAGAAATTGGCCATAGTCAATCTTATTGGCGCCAGGTTGGTAAAAGTGGTAGAGCAAGTGAAGCTTGGGCAGATTTAACTGCTGCAGCTATTAATAATCCTGCCTCGGAAAAAATCATAAGAAAATATTTTAATAGTACGGTTGACAAATATCATGAGGTGCTGAAGGAGATCTTGAAATATGGAAAAAAGTAAAATTATGAAACTATATCATAGCTGGGATCCAGATATAGTTGCGGCAATTTCAAAATATGTCGATAAGTTCCACAAGCCTTGGCCAGTTTACGGCCCTCATGATGTTGAACTAATCGATTATTGCATAAAAAAGAACGTTTCAATTGATGATCTGTCAATAAATGATCCAGTTTACAAAAAATATAATCCGGAAGGCATAATTTATTAAACCAAAAAACGACTATTTCCATAGCCGTTTTTATTTTGCCCAAAATTTGAAGGGAGAAAAATGGAAGACGAAAACAAACAAGCAACTGACCAAGAAAAGGGTCAAGATGCTAAAAAGGATAATGCTGCAAAAACCAAAGGCGAAGTGACGGTAACGGAGCAAATCGAAAAGATGCGCAAACGAATCGATCGTGAGTCAAACCAGAAGAATCAATATAAGCAGCAGCTCGAAGATTCACAAAAGCAGATTGAAACTCTGACTGAAAAGTTGAAGTCAGTGCGTAATGTTGAAGAGAGTAAGGACAAAAAGAATAATAATCCAGACTTAGACAAAGCAATCAGCGAAAATGAACAACTAAAGGCCCAATTGATTCGCAGGGATCAAATGGACACTGTTTCTCAACAATTTAGTGAGGCAGGAGTGGTTGTCCCGAAAGACATGTTAAACCTCGTGGTGCCTGCTGGAATTGATGAGAAGCAAGTCTCAGCAAACATGAAAGCCCTGAGTTCGTTTTACGATACGGTTGTCAAACAAGTTAAAAAGGAATTTTTAAAATCGGAAACGCCAAGAGTAAATGGCAATGATAATAAGCCCTTTGATAGGTCTGAATTAAGGAAGATTGATGACCCGGCAAAACGGGTTCAATTAATCAAAGAACACTTAGATGAATTTTAATGGAGGAATAAATAATGACAAAAGACAATAACATGATTACAAGCGCAGACTTAGTTGCTCAATCAATTGATTTTGTGGAGCAATTTTCGGACAACGTTAACACTCTACTGACAGCAATGGGGCGTGTACGACTGCATCCAATGGCCAATGGGTCTGTTATTAAGACCTATAAAACGGACGTGACAGAAGCAGCTAACCGGACAGTTGACGAAGGGGAGACAATCCCGCTAACCAAGGTAACACGTGCAGTTGATAAAACGTATGAATTGCTGCTAACTGATAAAATTCGTAAGGTAACTTCTTTTGAAGCAATTCAGCGAGATGGCTTTTCTCAGGCGGTTACCTATACTGATTCAAAGGTTTTGAGCATTGCACAAAAAAATGCCAAAAAGGACTTCTTTGACTCTTTAAATAGCAAGTCGACTACCAGTACCAAGGGCGAAGGTCTGCAAATGGCGATTTCTACCGGCCTCGGAAAGCTGACGGGGCTCTTCGAAGATACTGACAATGTAGGTACAGTAATTGCCTTTGCTAACCCTGACGATGTTTACGCTTATCTCGGTGGTGCACAGATTACAACCCAGAACACTTTCGGAATGAAGTACCTACAAAACTTCTTAAATGTTGATGTTGTATTTTTAACTACTGCAATTCCCGCTGGCAAAGTGGTTATGACGGTTAACAACAATATTAACTTCTACTACGTGGACATGCGTGGCGATGCGGGAAGAACGTTTGGCATGCAGGTTGATCAGAGCGGACTGATTGGGATGAAGCACAGCCAGGTTGATGAGTCTCTGACGTACCAGTCAGTTGCAACTGGCGGATGGTTAATGCTACCAGAACGTACTGACGGGATTGTTACCGCGACAATTACTGCTCCAAAAGCACCGACTGGTACCGATACAAGCAAGAAGGAATAGTGCATTGTGATGACTGAACAACTTGTCAAACTCAAAACAGCCTTACAATTAAAAGACGGTAGCTGGGATGAACTACTAGAACTTTACCTTAGTGATGCACAGGAGTTCCTTAAGTTAAGGTTGTCTCTTGGTGACGACGATAAGTTGCCTGTTTCTATGGAAGCGATTGTGCGTGGAGCAGCAGTTAAGAAGTTTAATCGCCTCAAGAATGAAGGAATGTCGAGCTACAGCCAGGACGGGGAGTCTATTACCTTTCACGCGAATGATTTCGACGAATGGAAAGATGAAATTGACCAATGGCGAGCGGATCAGGCTGGTATGAATCAGGGAAGCTGGATTAATCCTTATGAGATATGATATTAAGATTACTTTTTATCAAAAAAATGATACTGGCTATAATCCTAATACCAGCAAACACGGCTATAAGGTGATTAGCTGGCAGGAGTGGGCCAACGTAACTGATGTGAGCACAGCCTCACAGGTTGAATTACTAGGCAAGATAGAACAGGGCGTTAAAACCATTCGCTTGATGCAACAACCCCTTGATTGGGATTACTTGCAAATTGCAGATGGTTCGACCAAATATCGCTTTAATAGCAGCATTAATGTGCTGAAAGGTTATGCGATGATTGTGGGGCAAGATAATGGTTACAGTTAAGATAGAGGGCCTTGAAGCTGTTACTAAGGGCTTAAGAAGCAAGAAAGCAGATATGCAGAAGGCTTCAGACATAGTGAAAAAACATGGTGCAGGACTGTCAGATAAGACGCAGCGCAACATGTTGAGCCAATATCGCGGTCACTATGAGGGCAACAAGTTTGTTAAACCAACCGGGGCAACACGAAGGAGTGCGGTCGTTCAAATTGAAGATAATGGCTTAACTGCTAAGGTTCAACCAGGAACGAAATACTTTCCCTACCTTGAATATGGCACTAGGTTTATGGCTGCCCGGCCGACTTTGGGCCCAGCTTTTCGTATTGAGGCGCCCCTTTTTCAAGAAGATATTAAGAAGTTGATTGAAGAATGACGGCAAATTTAGAACTGTTTAACAGCTTATTTGAATTTGCAGAAAAAGTTATTGGCTTTGATACTTATGATTCGCTACCAACCAAGCAGGTTCCTTATCCCTTCATTGTTTTGGACAACTTGGAGGATTCACAAGTTAATCTTAAGACAAATGTGGTGGGCAGAACGGTAATTACCGTTCATGTTTGGGGCAGTGAAGAAATGAGAAGAGAAGTAACCAGTGCAGTTGGAAGGTTGCTTCTCACCAAAGAAATTGAGTCGGATAACTACAAATTTCAAACTAGGTACAGTAAAAATACAAGTCAAATAATCAATGACACGAGTGTGGCCAATACGAAACTAATTCATGGTATTACAACGCTCGTTTTTGATTGGTTTAAAAAATAGAAAGGAAATTAAAATGACAGATGAAATTCAAGTGCTACAGGGTATTGACACCCTGCTTTTTGCACGTTTACTAGAAAATGCAGGAAAGGAAGAGGGGAGTTTAATCCCTTATCAAACTTCTTTATCGTTTGATCCGCAGCGTGATTCGGATAGTACGGCTACTAAGTCGGGCAATGTTGCAACCACCAGCTCTCTGGAGACAGACTTGGAAGTTGAATTCGTTAACAATATTTCGAAGGTATCAGACGACCTCTACACTTCTCTGTTCAAAAACAAGAAAGTAGAAACGTGGATTGTTTATCGCAAGCGTAGAAACGCTGAAGGTAAATACTACGCCATCTACATGCGCGGTACCGTTACTGAGGACAGCAATGACAACGATCCAGACGATAATTCCACGCGCGATGTTACTTTTACGATTGATGGTACGCCCAAGTTTGGTTGGTTAACTCTACCGGCAAAAGCTCAGGCGGAAGTTGACTACGTATTTCGGGGTCTTGGAACAGTTGACGATTCTAATAAAACTGGTGGTGGAACTGAGTGGCAAGATTCCGATGCTGGAACGGGTTCTGATGATGATTCAACAGGTAAATCTAATCAATCACCAGTAAATCCAAACAAGTAATTTTTAAGTGAGGAGAACACAAATGGAAATTAAAATCGGCGAAAAGGCCTACAAACTCAATTTTGGAATCATGTTTCTACGCAAGTTGGACGCAGTCCATTATATCGAAGAGAAAGGAATAAAGATTGGTTTTGGCTTGAATTCAGTTGTCCCTGGCTTGATTTCAAAGAACGCTGCAACGCTGTCTGAAGTGCTCTATTACGCCTTGTGGCTGAATAAGGACAGGCCAACTCAGGCACAGGTTGATGAATTCTTAGAAAGTGATGCGGATGTTGAACAGCTCTTTCATGACGTATTAATTGAACTGCAAAAATCCAATGTAACCCGGAGCAGTATGAAAAATTTAAAAGGGAGTCTACCCGCGGTGGACAAAATCGCCGAGTAGACCAGGATTTTGAAGACAAGTACCATGAAATAGTTCTTAATTCACTTGCTTACTTGGGTTTCCATGATTTGGTGGATATCTATCGGATGACTATTGCAGAGTATGAGATCAGAATGGAAGCCTACAAGTTAAAACAGGCAGAAAAGATGAACGAAATTGCTCAGCAAGCGTGGCTTAATCAGATGGTCAAGAGTACGACTGGCAGTGCTAGTCATCCAAAGCCAAAGTTCAAACGAATAACTGATTTATTCGATTATCAGCGCGCAATCGATGATATTAGAGCTGATTTTGAGTTTGGATATCAAAAAAAAGCCTCGACTTCTCTGGCCGAAGAACGGTCCCGTATTTTTGCCAAGCGCCAGGCTGAATTTGAGCAATATTGGGATCAGGGTTTAATTAAAGAGAAGGGAGGTTAAACATGGAAGATTATACAGTTAAGGCTATCATTACAGCAGTTGATAAGGGTTTTACCTCAACGCTGGATAAGAGCCTAGCTGCAGTTGAAAAATTTGGCTCACAAGTTCAAAAAAATCTTGAGGCAACAGGCAAAGCAATGACTATTGCTGGGGCGGCAACCACGGCTATGGGAGTTAAATCGCTAAAATCTTTTGGTGATTTTGAAGCTTCGCTAAACAAGGCAGCGGTTGTTGCGGGTGGCACAGCTAAGGACATTAATAAATTGGCAGATGTGGCCAACCACATGGGTGCAGTATTGCCAATTAGTGCGCAAGAAGCTTCTGATGCAATGGTTGAAATGGCCCGAAACGGTGCTTCAGTTAAAGAAATTGTCAAGCTGTTTCCAGCTATTTCAGAAGCGGCTACAGCTGCAGGGGCTGATTTAACAGCGACGGCTGGAGTAGTCCAACAAGCAATGAATATCTGGGGCAGCAGCCTCAAGTCACCACAACAGGCCGCGGCAATTCTGGTTCAAACGGCCAATGCTTCAAATGCCTCTATTGAGGATATGGGACAAGCCCTGGCTACAGTTGGTGGCACGGCCGGACAAGCCAGAATCAGCATGGGCACCATTTCTGAAGCAATTGGGCTGTTAACAAACCGTGGTTTTAGTGCGGCACAAGCCTCAATGGACTTGAACCATGCCATTCTGCAAATGATGGCGCCATCGTTGGTTGCACAAAAGGCGATGAATCGTTTAGGTATCACCTTCACGGATAGTCACGATAGAATGAAGCCTTTAAAGCAAATCTTGCTTGAAGTTGCAGATGCAACGGACAAGATGGGTGATGCTCAGCAGACTGCTGCATTAAAGTCAATCTTTGGTACGGCCGGAATGCAGGCTATTTTACCGCTACTTCAGGCTGTCAAGAATAAGTCTGGAGACGCAAAGGTTTCTTGGGATGCATATTCTGCCGAGCAAGATAAAGTAGCTAGTTCAACTGCTAAAGCAACAGCTTTTCTAAGTGACCAAGCAAACGAAATGCAACAAAATATTGGTTCGAAAATTGAACAGGTTGGTGGCAACTGGGAGGCGTTGCGGAATAAAGCAATGGCCGCTGCCGGTGGAGTCAACGGTGCTCTTTTGGATATGATCAACAAGACACTGGATTGGGCAACACAATCTAGTAGTGGCGTAGCCAGTGTTATTAGGAGTTTCATTGGACTCAGCCCGGTGATTGGGCCAGTAATGACTGCTCTAGGGACCTTTTTCGTTCAATTGAAGAATATTGGTGCGGCCCTGGGAACTATAGTTTCACCTGCTGGGATAGCAATAGCGGCAGTGGCTGCACTAGGAGCTGCATTTGTCGCAATCTATAACAAGAGTGCAACACTACGCGATGCCATTCAAAACGTAATTAATGTTTTCAGCAGTGTATTTGGTCCTACTTTAAAGTCGGCAGGCAGTGCACTATCGACCTTAGGCACGCAGTTGGGCAATATTGCAACCGCTATTGGTGACACACTAGGTAATGCAATTAACAGTATTAACTGGCAGCCAATTGCTCAGGGTGCACTGACAGGTTTTACTAGCATTGGTACGTATATCAAAACTATTGTTAATAATTTAACCTCACTTTTGCAACCAGCAATTAGCTCAATTAATTGGAATGCTGTGGGTTCAACTGCTCAAGGCGTGTTTAATTCGATTAAAACGGCGATTTCTGTTGTAGTCAGTGTAATTAAGTCGATTGTAACAGCTATTGAGGGAGTAATCTCTGGCTTCCAACAGGTTGGAGCCATGCAGAGCGTTTGGTCGATTATTGGCAACGCAGTTAAAATTGTTAAGACTGCTTTTGATGGAATAGTTTCTATTATTGGCAATGTGGTAAATGGTTTTATTGAAGTCGGCAGTGCTCTGGGAGTATGGCAAGCACTAGGCAACATCATTGGCAATATCGTTAAAATTATTAGTTCAATAATAACTATTTTAACGCCAGTCATTACTTTTATTATTCAAGCAGTTACGCAGATCATTGCATTTTTAACACCAATTGTTGCATTTATAACTGGTATAGTTGTGCAGATTGTTAACGCTATTGTTTCTGCAATTACTGGATTGGTTACAACGATAACCACAATTATAACTACTATTCAGACAATTATTGGGACTGGAATCCAGGTTATTGCCACGATTATTAGTGCAATACTAACCACAATTGTTGCTGTTTGGACAGCTACTTGGAATACGGTCAAATCTGTCGCTACGACTATTTGGAACGGTATTAAAGCAGTAATCACAACGGCTATTAATGCGGTTAAAACGGTAATTACAACTATTAGTAATGCTATTAAGACAACTTGGACGACTGTATGGAATGCAGTAAAGAAAGTAACTACATCTGTTTGGAATGGAATCAAGTCAGTAATCTCAACCGCACTTAAAGCAGTCAAAACGGTTGTGACTACAGCAGTTAATGGAATTAAGTCGGTTGTGACTACAGCTTGGAATGCAATCAAATCGGTTACATCGACCGTTTGGAATAGTGTTAAGTCTGTAATAAGCACAGTGGCTCATGGAATAAAATCGGTCGTAACAACTGTAGTTAATTCCATCAAGTCAACAGTTACCAGTGTATGGAATTCAATCAAATCGGCTACTTCGACCGCCTGGAACAGCATTAAGACGGCAGTCTCAAATGCTGTTAATGCGGTTAAATCGACCGTAAGAGGAATGGTTAGTGTTGGTGAAAATTTTGTTAACGGAATGATCAAAGGTATTGCCAATGCAATTGGCAATTTAATTAATGCCGCCAAAAACATGGCTAGAAGAGCTGTAAATGCAGCCAAGAGTGCGTTAAGTGTTAATTCTCCTTCGCGTGTAATGCGTGATGAAGTAGGCTATTACTTTGTAGCTGGAATGGCTAAAGGTATTACACAGAATGCTGGGCTAGCTGTAAAAGCAGCGGCAACTATGGCCAGAAACGCTGTGCCAGAAATTGACCCTAATGCTTTTAATAACCAAATCAGTGCTTTAAATCATAATGCACAATCGATTTTAACTGGATCATTTGACCAGCAAATCAACGTGAAAAATCAGCCTGCATTTATCAACTTGACCTTAGGCAGCCATGACTATGAAACTTTTGTTAATGATATTAGCAAAAAGCAAGATGAGCACAGTATTCTAAGACAAAGGAGGCTCTAATGGAGCAATATCAATTTACTGGGTTGGGAGTGAACGAGCAGGGTGATCCGGCTTATTTACCACCTGAAGCAATGTTTATTGTGACTAATGGAGTTGGCGTACCGCTTGAAGACCAGATTGATGGTTATCAAACATTAAACGTAGCCGGCCGTGAATTAATAGCTTATTCATTAACTTCGCAGTCGGTTTCTGGTAGTGATGGAGAATTGTTTTTGGGCGCTGACTTGCCTAAACGTGAATTAACGATTAAATACCAATTAATTACAAGTTCAAATCAGGAATACAGAGAAAAATATGCGCGGCTTAACTATTTGTTGAATAATAAGCAGTTGCATTTTTATTTTTTTGATGATCCCCAATTTGAATATGTTGGCACTCTGTCGGAAGCAACTATTCCCAACACTGGAAGTAATGTGGTTAACAGTGAATTTACCATCACGCTGCTTGCCCCGTTTAAAAGACTTAAAAACAAGACAATTTATCATGGTGAGCAATCGATTAGGATTAATGAACCAGCTTACTATCTAACGGTCCCGGATAAAATTGAGCTAACAATAAAGTCGGCAAGCAATCACTTAGAAATTACTAACTTTGAACAGACCATTTCACTAACGGGCAGTTTCTCTGTCGGGGACAAAGTAACGATTGATTTTACCGGGGATGCACAAATACTGTTAAATTCAGTTAATCGGTTAGACATGCTGAATTTAAACAGTGATTTTGAAAACTTTGCGGTTAAGCAGGGTAGTATTGTTACTTGCACAAATAGTTCTGATCTAGTCCTGCAATTAAGGAGGAAAGAGCTTTGAAATTATTGTTATATGATAATCATGAAAATCTCTTTGCGATTAAAACAGAAGCCCTTAGCGCAAGTATTACCGAAGAAATTAATATTTACGATGAGTTGATTTTTTCATTCCCTAAAAACAAGCAGAATGTAATTGATATTAGCAAGACAATGTACATTGGCGTTCCAGTCGAACAAACGAACGATTACCGCTTGTTTAAAATCGAGCGTCCAAGTTTTGAAGATAGGACAATTAGTGTAACAGCAATTGAGAGTGCCAGTGATGACTTAGATGTTCAATCGTTTATCAAAGATAAACGTTTTAATGATGCCACTTTAAAAGATGCGCTTGATGCAATCTTTGACGGTTCAACATGGGCTTATGAGCTGCACGCAAAAAATGCAGGTGGCTCGACTAACTTCTATCGTTGTAGTCGTAAAGAAGCACTCAATAAAGTTGAAAAAAACTGGGGTATTGAAGTCCAATTTAGGTATCAGGTATCAGGGAATAAGATTGTCAAAAAAATTTGTTACGTTTATGACAATATTGGCCAGGATACGACCACCCGCTTGGTACAGGGGAAGAACGTAACCTCTTTTAAGTACGTTCAAGATCAGCGAACGCTTTATACTGCGGCTGTTGGTCGTGGCGCAGGTGTTGAAAAACAGAATGAAGCTGGTAATGATACCGGTGGCTATTCGAGGTCAATTGAATTTGACGATATTGAGTGGTCCAAGCAGAAGGGCAATCCGGTTGATAAGCCACTGGGCCAACTCTATGTTGAAATACCAGAGGCAACGCAAAAGTGGGGCTGGCTTGACAATAATGGGGTCAAGCAACCACGCATGACGGTCTTAGAATTCCAAAACGAGAAAGATAAGAATGAATTGCTCAGAAAAACTTATCAGGAGTTGCTAACTTTGTGTAATCCACAGATTGAGGTGCAAACGACCGTCGCCAAAGCTGGTAATCTAAACCTGGGGGATGTTGTAACGGCGGTTTCGTTTACGCCACAGCGGTTTACGGTTAAGTCCCGGGTAATCAAGATTGTGCGTGACTTGATTGATAACAATAATACGGAAGTAGATATTGGCAATGTTACAGTTAAAGCTGCAGTTGATAGGGAGCAGGAAATTTCTAACAATGTAACTCAGGCCGTTGAAACGGCTGACCAGCACATTGAAGAGTCAGACAAGAAGAACTTGTCACTATACGGCGAATTGCACCAATCATTGCAAGTCGAGGGTAAGGAGCGAGAAAAACTGCAGGCCGACTTAATGCAGAAGCTTAATATTACCAATTTAAAAATTGAAGATGTCAATAATCGTGCAGAAGAATTGGATGCTGATTTTCAACAAATTCGCAGTGAAATCGAATCTCCTGGTGCGGGACCAATCAAATTGCAGCGTGACCCGTACAATCCTGAAAACATTCAAGAGTTCAGAGCCGATAACTATGATGGATCATTTATGCGAATGAACGGTAATGGTCTTGAATTTGTTGGACCAGGTGGTGCATATAGCGCAATCACTAAGGGCAAAATTGCGGCCGATATGATTGAAGGTGTTCGTGTTCGGGCAATGGAGATTGACGCGTTACAGATGAATGGTTCTCTCGTATCAACCACACCGGGTGGTTCTATGACAGTTAGCATTGGGACTGACCCGCCGGGCAATCTGTGGCCAAATGATGGCGGTAGAGCAGTCTGGGTCAAGTCTTCGAACTATGAATCAATGCTGTCTTCCGGGCAAATTATGATCAGTGATGGCTATCATGTCACTTCAATTGGTCCTAATGTTGCCCGGATTGGAGATAGCACGGTTATCACGGCAAATAATATTTACCAGTATGTGAAAGCAAGTGCGTTAAAATGAATGATGAATTTAAAGTTTTGGCCGATGAAATGGCTGCAATTATTAGGGATAAGGTTGAAGTATTGGCTACTCTTCGTGTTGCTTATCAAAAGCAGAATAGAGAGTTGTCAGATACTAAAAAGCAATTAAAAGAATTACAAGACAAGTTGAAGGGAAGTGAACCATATGGTAGAAAATCCCAATAACCCGATATTAAGCCTTGATGTTCAAAAGATGCAGAGCTGGGTGGCTCCGGCAAAATTAATGTATCAAGGTGACAAAGGTTATAAACAACCTTTCAGATTAACTAATGCATGGAACGAGTATGATGTAAAAGCAGAAAATCTATGTTTCAGTGCAACTAAACCTGATGGTCAGGTTATCGAAGTAGAAAATGAACCGGAACGATTCACGGAAAAGGAAAATATTTGGTATTTTTTATTGCCAGATGAAATAACACAAAAAACAGGGTCAGTACCCTGTTATTTTTATGTTAAAGATAGTGCAAATGATATTGTTGCATCGACGACAAAGTTCAGTTATCAAGTTGAGGCTAAGTTTACGGATGAAGAGCGTTCGGTCAGCTATGTTTCGACGCTGGAAAGATTACAAAAGGTATTTGAAGACTATATTGAAAATGCCAAAGTTTCGATTAATGAACTAACTAGTTCGAGCAATCAAGCTAAACAAGAAGCGATTGACCGTTTAAACGAAACTGAAAAGAAGTTTAACGCTAAACTTGATGAAATGATCAAGCAATTCAATGAGTATCAAGGTAAGTACGATCAACTTTCGGCAGATTGGACTGCGGAACTAGCTTCAATTCAAGCAGCAGCCGAAAACGAGCGCACTGTCATACAAACAGCTGCAGATAGCCAGTTTGCTGCCAATAAGCATGCTAACGACGATGCATTGGCTAAACTAGAGGCAGATAAAGCAACCGCTATCAAGGCGGTAAGTGATGCTAGAGATACTGCTATTGCAGCAGCTAATAAAAAATTTACTGATAAATTAGCAAGCATACAATCCGATTACAATGCCTGGAAAGCTTCAGCAACCACTGACTTTCAGAAGCAGCTGGATAAGCTGGGTTCTGAGCTAAAAGATGATGAAAAAGCTCAGGCTGATTTAGAAGCTGCTATCAAGTCTGCTCAATCCGCAGTCGATAAAATTCAAGATGTTGATTTCACTAAATTCGCACACAAAGATGATTTGGACAACTACTATGATAAGCCGACCATGGACAAAAAATTAGCTCAGGCTGGCAAACTAAAACAAATCAGCGTTAATGGTGGCCCCGCTGTGAGTCCTGATGCTACCGGGGTGGCTAGCATCACTGTGCCTGATCCGGATTTATCTGGTCTTGAAACAAAGGCTGATGCTAAGGCTGCAAATGATGATTTAAAAACCGAGATTGCTGCAAAGGCTGATAGTAGTGCTTTAGACACTTTAGAAACCACAGCAGACGCAAAAACTGCCCATGATAATCTTGAAGAGGAAATTACTAAAAAAGCTGATAGTAATGTTTTAGATAACTTTGAGACCAAAGTTGATGCCAAAACAGCACATGATAGTCTAGATGGTATGATTGAAAGCACTATGCAAGATGTGGCTGATTTGAAAAAGAACACGCAAAACGTACAGATTAAGACGTTTGCAACAGAAGCTGAAGCGATTGCCTGGGCAAAAAATGGACCAGCTAATGGTCAAATTAGATTTGGTGCAATAACAGGGTAGGTGATTTGATGATTATTAATGGTAAAAACGCAAAAGAAATAGTGGCTAATGGAGAAGCCTTTTTTAAAAACAACAATTATGTTGGAATGCAATTTTCAAGTAGCGGAGTAAATATAAATTTTGATTTTAATAGTGGATATTATGATGGAATGGCGGTTAACTTAAAGCACTTCAATGCTGTAGATGGCACGATTACAGGTCAGTTTACAACAAATAAAATTTTATATTTAATAATTCAAGATGTTAAATTTAAGCAAGTAGTGGTTAAGTCATTTGTCCAACCACTGGCATCATAATTACAGAAAGAGAATTAAACAATGGCAGAATGGCAAGATAAAGCTGAGGAAGTAAAACAAAAGATTAGTGAAGATAGTATCTGGGTGCAAGTTGCTTATATATCGAATAATGATACTAACTGTGAGCCGATTTTATTAACCAAGAAACGAGAAACAACAGTTTACCCCATTGTGGTAGAAGTCCCGACAGGTTTAAACAATCCAAAATATAATTGGCGTACACATCAGTGGGAAGATATGGATGCTGCTAGCATGAGTGGCCGTTTAACCGATGCGGAAAAGACAATCGCATCCCTTAAAGATACGGTGGCTACAGTTACCAAGGAAAACTCTACACTTAAAGATACGCTAAAAACTGTGTCAGAAGGTCAAGCTAAACATAGTGAACAGTTAGCGCAAACATTGCAATTAGTCGCACCTTTGCTAGCCACTAATGGAGGTGATAATAATGCCTAATATTTTTAAGAAATTAGCAAAAGAGTATTTTATCGAAGGGCTGTACACCGCTAAGATAATCGCGTCGTTTGTCGAATATAAAACATTAACCCCACAGGATTATCTGAATATAACTGGAGAACAATATCCGGCGAAAGAGTAGGTGATGATTATGTTGAATCATAAGAGGAATAGTATCAGAAACAATATTTATGAGAATTATGAGCAAGCAGTTGGTAGTATTGCTATTATTGCGATAGCTGGATCTTTACTGTTGGACCGTAACTACTTCACGTGGCCGCCTGAATTACGGTTCTTGATGAACGCAGAATGGCTAGACGTGATTATTTTAGGAATTGGTGTAGGTCTGCTGCTATGCGTTTTAAACAATAATAAGTATAAGGCGCTGCAACAGGTATTATTAATCTTGGCCAGCACGGTAATGATTGTCCTAGCGGTAACGCAGGTTTGTCACGCGGCTTTTGCGCAGCAATTACAGATGGGCCACACGGTGATTGGCGATGTGGTAATTATTGCATTGTTATGGAAGGCAGCGCTAGAAAGTTAGGAGAGTGATCACTTGCATGACCTGATTACTGATATACAAGTGATTTCGGCGACAATAGGCGCATTAGCAACAGCGTGGGCCGTTTTCCATAAGTCGAACCGCGAAACCTATGCAAGCATAATTGAAGAGCTTAAAAGCGAGCGGGATGAGTACAAAAATGAATATCACAGTGAACATAAACAGCGTTTGAAGCTAGAACAAGAACTCAAAGATATAAAGAACACTAAGCAGTTAAGCTAGTGTTCTTTTTGTATGGAGGAATTTTAAAAATGAATCAAATTGTAGGTTATTTTAATATCGCATGGCCGTACATTGTACTAGTCGCGGTCGGCATCGTAGCAATCTATTCATACGCCAAGCAGCACAACCCAGCTTTAGCTGAGAAAATGCAGTGGCTATACAATATTGCACAGTACATTGTTACTCAGCAGGCAACGCATGACGATAAGTCTGGCAGCGACAAGAAAAAAGATGCTACGGCAGCATTGCTTGAGCAGGCCAAGAAGGCCAAGGCTAAGATTACCTCAGAAACAGCAAAAGGTATGATCGAAAAAGCTTATCTTGATACACAGAAAAACGATGTTGATTCCGATATTTCAGATATTCAAGGCATAGTTGATGATGAAGAGCTAATTGAAAATCCTAGAGCTAACACACCAGTTGAAAATGTAGAGGTGGATAGCGATGACACAGACACTCAAGAGTAGAAGTTACTTAACTGACGTATCAATGTTTCAAGGCAATAATGTTGCCTATCCATACTCTAAAGCAACAATTATCAAGCTTTGCCAGTACAACTATCCGAGTTATAACTATGCTCGCGCTAAGGCCCAAATTGCATCCAGTAAAGCTCGCGGTTTACTAACTATGGGTTATTTTTATGCAACCTTTTCCAATAACGTGGCTCGAGCTAAAACAGAAGCTGAGTTTGCTTGCAAGAAGGCCAAAGAGCTTGGCTTACCGGATGGTACTTACTTAGCAGTTGACTGGGAAGGTGGTAGCGGCAATATTATTAATGCTGGTATTCGTAGCAGCACTACTGCAATTTTGGCAGCAATGGCTGTGATTAAGTCACATGGATATACACCACTGTTTTACTCTGGCGCATCGGCAATGCGTAATCAGGTTGATTACAGAAGTATCGTCAAGACTTACGGCAATTGTCTATGGGTAGCCAGCTATCCAACAATGGCAGCTGTTAACACCGCTAACATGGCATACTTTCCATCAATTGAAGGTGTGGCAATTTGGCAATTCACACCCAACTACCGGGGACTAAATGTTGACGGCAATATTAGTGTTTTGCCACTAAAAAATGGGGCAGGTAGTACAGGAGGAGCAAAGAAGGAAGATGATGACATGAATGTACATCCCGTTGCCAAATGGGACATTGAACGTGTCTTTGTGGTAACTAATAAAAAAGGCTGCGGTTTATATAACAGTCCTGATTTGAAGCATAAGATTAAAACTTTAGCAAAAAGTAGCATTTATAAAGTGTTTGATGAAAAAGGCGGAGCAATTAAGATTGGTAAAAACCAATGGGTCGATGGTCGTGCTGGTTTTACCAAGTCAAATCCGATTGCCACACATAGTAATATTGGCGGTCGCGTTAAGATCGTTTTGCCCAACACCCACGCATTATATAGTCCGACAGCTAACAGCAAGAAAGCTTACAAGCTAACAATTAATGCAATCTATCGTATAGTAGGGCGCAAGGGTAGATTCTTAGAGCTGAAAGACAAATACAAGGGCAAGACTGTCTATGTAACAGGCAATCGAGCTTACGTATTATTTTAAAAAATAAATAGAGCCACTCTGGACAGAAGTCTGGAGTGGCTTTTTTGTTGAAATTAGTTTTAATTAAATTGAAAAGTATATAGTTAAAGTAGATAATTAAATTAAGTATTTTTAAATGTGAGTAAGGAGATAATTATGAATATTACTTACGAAAAAGATTGGCGTGCTATAGTGCCCACATTATGCTGGAGTTGGATTACTGCTTTTATCTTAGCCATTCCAAAGTTGATCGATATTTACACTACAGATTATTATTTTGATAATCAAGCAGGGGTAGTTGTTTATAAGCATGGGTTAATTAACAAAAGGCAAGAAACCATTGATCTTTACCGCGTTAAAAATATTTCATCAAGAGAAAATCTATTTAGCGGTGGCTCTATTTATGTTACATACACTGATGGATCTGTAAAAACTCTCCCTTATATAAAGAATGCAAATGAAGTTTCCATCAACTTAAGAAATATTGCTAATGCAAAACGTACAGAACAGGGAGTTAAGCCGATAGAAGTATTGGATTAATAGGGCTAAGGTAAAGGTTATCTTGTAAGTTTGTAATAAAAGACATTTTTCAAAACAGAAATAGCATTCTAGGACATTCCTAGGGTGCTATTTCTTGATTTGAATAGTTAATATATGCAGTACGAGATTTCCAAATTTGTAAAAGGCTATTAAGATGATAGAATAACTATTGGCAATAGTCCAAATGATTCTAAAATATTAGTTACACAGCTTACTATTTAAGTTAGTGCTAGCAATTTTGGGGACACAAAAGGGACAGAAATTTTAAAATAATTCGAATTTTAGTGAATTTTAACGAATTTAAAAATCGCGCAATACACTGATACAACAGTATATTGCGCGATATATCAATATTATAATTATCTATTTTTCATAATCGGTTGGTAGAA
>NZ_JBWXGB010000008.1:0-41744 GCF_059900845.1 Lactobacillus sp. CA30L | reverse complement strand
CTCCTTTGTTTTGTCAAGCAGCTTTTTCAGAAAATTTGTCGCCTAGCGCCCTGTGCTTTTGCGCTCAGTGCCCGACGACAGTTATTAATACTAGCAACCTTTCGCTTCTTTTGCAAGCTTTTTTTGCAAAAAAAAGAATGTTTTTTGCAACATTCCTTCAAAAATACCGTTAACTAAGCTTTTTAGCGTTCTTCTCAACGTGTGTCAAAAGCAGATCTATACATTGATACACGTCTCTTATATCATGCTTGCATTCATGCACTAACCAATTATAGACCACTGCATAAATACCCATTGCAACCAATTGAACTTGTCGAACTGAAAACGCTCCGCGTGGTCTCAGGTAATTCTCTATCGCCTGGGCCAGCTCCTTTTTTAAGTCATCATAGAATGCGCGTGGATTCTTGGTGATTAAGAGAATATTCATGTAAAAAATCTTATTTTCGCGTATTTTTACCAGCATGCGGTAAAACATCTGCCCAATTGTTTCACCGTCTGAACTGCGCAACGTCCTTCTCAGCCGCAATCTAATGACGGATACGAATAAATCACAAATATCATGGTAGTGGTTATAAAAGTTGCCCCGGTGGATTTTTGCATCCCGACAATAGTCGACGACCGTATATCTCGCCTTGCTATGTTTTGACAGGCGGGAGAGCAAAATCCTTTCGGTCCTTGTTAACTCCATCTTTAAGCTCCTTTCTTTCAGGCTTATGCACGATTAAAGCGAGCGCTTACAGGTTCAATGTACCACACTATGTTTAACTTACAAGACAAATTAGTATATTTTTTGGCAATTGTAAACTTTATCAATAATCATGCGCCTGCGCCCGCGGCGTGCCCCTTGCCGCAATTTCGGCAGCAAAAAACGCCTGCTAGAGCTATCAAAGCCCAGTAGGCGTCATTAAACTTTATGCGGTGGATGCAGTGAGCATCACCAGCGTGATTTACTCTTTTTCAGCGCGGCGTGCCTTGCGCAGTCGCTTGGCCTTGCGCACCTGGTGGCGCTGCTCGAGCTTGCGCTTTTGTGCATGGTCCTTTTGAATTGCCTGCTTAATCTTCTTCTTGTAGCCCGGCTTACGCTTGTTTTTAACTTTTTTCACGTAACCCTTTATTTTATTATCGACGGTCTGGGCCGTGAGGCTGCGGTTCTTACGACTATGATAGTGCTTGCGGGGGCGCAGCTCGCCCCCCTTAAGTTCGACAAAGTCAAAGTGAATGCCCATCTTTTCAAGGCTGGCAATGCGGTCCATCTCCTCTTCACGAATCAGGGTCACGGCGTGGCCGGTCAAACTGTTGCGTCCCGTTCGCCCAATGCGGTGAACCACAAATTCTAGATCGCGCGGAATCTCATAGTTGACCACGAGGCTGACGCCATCAATGTCTAGTCCCCGCGCGGCCAGATCAGTAGCCACAACATACTGATACTGGTCAGCCTTCACCTCGCGCAGGGTGCGCTTGCGCTCACGCTCCGTGATGCCACCGTGAATCTTGGCCACGCGCAGTCCCTGCTCCTGCAAGAAGGCTGTTATTTCATCCACCATCTGCTTGGTATTGGCAAAAACAAGGGCCAAGTAGGGCTGCCCCATCGTTAGCAACTGGTACAAAATTCGTTTGCGGTTTTTAGAACCAACGTCAAGCAGATCATTCTTAATCGTAGGCGAAATCACCGCCGGATTGTCGATCACGATTTCCTGGGGCTTGGACATGTACTTACGCAGAAAAGTGGTCAGCTTGACCGGGATGGTCGCCGAAAAAGCGGCTATGGTAACAAGCTTGGGCAAGCGTTGAATGATAAAATCGATGTCGCTCAAAAAGCCCATATCAAGGGTCATGTCGGCCTCATCAATGACGAAGTTTTTGACGTAGTCCAAGGGCAAAAGCTTCTTTTCAACGAAGTCGTGCAGCCGTCCGGGCGTTGCGATAACCACCTGGGGCTTGTGGCTGCCGATTTTTTTCAGCTGGCGCTCACGGTCGCTGCCACCAGCCAAGTGGGCAATGGTGATGTCCAACCCCGCCACATCCCGCAGCTGGCGTGCAACCTGGTACAGCTGCTCGGCCAGTTCGCGACTCGGTGCCGTCAGAATAGCTTGCGGATAGGCCAGTTTTTCATCAACATCGTTCAAGACGGGAATCAAAAAGGCGTGCGTTTTGCCTGATCCGGTAACAGCCTGGACCACCGCATTTTGGTGCGTCAGCAGCACGGGAATCACCTTGGCCTGCACTTTCGTCGGTTCAGTAAAGCTGATTTTGCCAAGACCTGCCCGGATTTCAGGTCTGATGCGGTCGTCGTTAAAAATATTATTCATGTTGTTTTTGGTATTCCTTTGTTACTTGAACAAGTTCAGCAAAAATCTGCTTGACCTCGTCCATATCCTTAGCGTTAGCGCCACTTGCCAAGGCGTGGCCACCGCCATCGTGCTTGGCCGCCAGCTCGTTAATAACCGGCCCCTTTGAACGGTAGTGCACACGGAAGGTGCCGTCCTGGTTTTCAACAAAAACGTTCCACGCAATAATGGTCTTGATTCGACCAGGCGTTGAAACAGTACACGAAGCCTGGCTGGAATCAACGCCCAGCTTGTTCAAGGCCTCACTTGTCAAAACCGCGTAGGCCGCACCGCTCGGGTCAACCGTCATATACTCCAACACCTTGGCCTGCAACTTAGCCTGCTCAATTGTAACGTCGCTGATGTTCAGGGCAATCTCATTAATGTCGATGCCCGTGGCCGCCAGTTTGGCCACCACGTCAAAGGTGTGCGCGGACGTTTCGGGGTACATGAAACGTCCGGTGTCGCCAACGATCCCGGCATACAGCGGATATGCGACCGCAGCCGTGAGCGGCAAGTCTTCTGCGATCAGGAAGTCGGCAACAATCTGTGAGGCAGCCGGTGCTTGGTCATCAACAAAGCTCATAGGGGCATACGGTTCCACGTCCGGGTGGTGGTCAATTTTAATCAAAAAATCACCCTTGCTGTAGAGCTTGTTCGAGATGCGGGCGGCATTGCCCGTATCCGTCGTTATTACCAGGGCTCCCTGGTAATCCCCTGCAGACACATCATCCATCCGGTTAATCCAGGCGAGGTCGCCCTCATCGTTTTCACCTGCGCACAGGATTCGCTTATCCGGAAACTTGAGCCGCAGGGACCGGGCAAGACCAGCTTGCGAACCCAGGGCATCGGGATCAGGACTCGTGTGGCGGTGCAGAATAATGGTCGGGTACTCCTCAATTTTTTGATATATTTGCGCAAAAGTGTTCATCTATTTCTCCTTCAGATATTTTTTAATACTTAACTAGTTTACCAGAAAAATGCTTCATTCAGAAAACAAGTCCAGATCCACGTTTTCAAATTCGGCCTCCGTGAAGTCGGTAGCGGTAACGCCCAACAGTCGGATGCCGTCCCGCAAAAAGGGTCCGGCAAGTGGTTCAAACAATTCCCGGGCAGCCTCGTAAATTTCATCCTTGCGGTTGGTTGCATGACGCAGCTTGCGCCTCTTCATGACCGTTTCAAAGCGGTTGTTACGGATCTTCAAGACAATCGTGCTGGCGTAGAAGCCGTGATCCCGCAATTTTTGTTCAAGGTCGGCAACATAGCTTCTGATTTTAGTCAGGGCAGCCTGCTCGTCATAGACGCAAGGCTCATAGGTGCGCTCGATGCCAATCGACTTGCGGTTATGTTCGTCGTCTGGAACTACCCGTGACAGGTCAATGCCGTGGGCGTGCTCCGCCATCAAATAACCCATGCGGTTAAAGTGCTTGATTAGGACGCGCACCGGCATCTTTTGCAGACCTGCGCCCGTATAAATGCCCATTTCAGCCAGCTTAGACTGCGTTTTGGGACCAATCCCGTGAAACCGCGCAATCTCCTGCCGCGCTAAAAAAACCTTGGCTTCGCTGGGAAGAATGACTGTCCGGCCCAAGGGCTTGGAATATTCTGACCCCATCTTGGCCAAAAACTTATTATAAGTGACGCCAAACGAGCAGTTGAGACCGACTTCTTTTCTAATCCGCACCTGCAGGTCGATGGCCAGCCGCAGCGCCGAGGTCGACCCCAACTTATTGCTTGTTACGTCCAAATAAGCCTCATCGAGGGCAATCGACTGGACGGTATCCGTGATTTCATGCATCATCGCGTGGATTTCCGCAGAAACCTGGCGGTACTTGGCAAAGTCGGGCGCCAAAAAGACGAGTTTCTCCGGGGGCACAAGGCGCAGGGCCTTAATCGACGGCATCGCCGAGTGGACGCCAAACTTGCGGGCGGCATAGTTAGCGGTCGCAACCACCCCATGACCATTATTTTGCCGTGGGTCCTGACCGATCACCAGTGCCTTGTTTTTCAGTTCCGGGTGATCGCGCGTCTCCACCGCTGCATAAAAAGCATCCATGTCAACGTGAATGATTCGCCGGTGCGTGTCGTTTTGGGGCAGCAGCCCGTCACTTGCTCTGCCCCTACTCATAAATCCAGCGTTCGGTCGGCGTCTCAAAAATCTTATTGGCCGACTTAGGGCCCATGCGGTACGGCGCGTACTGCGCGGGCTCACGTCCACTCTTGTTGTCCTGCTCCCACGCGTTTTCAACCGCATCGATGAACTTCCAGTAATTCTTCAACTCACTCCAGTGCGTAAAGTTGGTTGAATCGTTAACGAAGACGTCGTGCAGCAGGCGTTCGTAGCCATCAGGCACCTGGTCCGACTCGTCCTTAGTAAAAGCATAGCTCAGGTTTTCACGCCTAATACCGGACGTCGCAATCTTCTTGCCGTTAATGGTGATGTAAATCTGCATGTCCGGATCAATAACAATCGTGATGTTGTTAGAATGGGCCTGACCGTAAAGGTTAGACACGTGCTTCAACACGATGTCGATCCGGCTCTTCTTCTCGCGCATCTCCTTACCGGTCCTGAAGTAAATCGGCATGTCCGCAAGCGGACCCTTGCCGAACTTGACCTCGCCGGCAACGTAGGTTTCAGTGTTGGAAGTGCTGCTTACGTTAGGCTCCTCGCGGTAGGCAAAGGTCGAATCGCTGCCCAGGTACTGACCGCGAACAAAGTGCCGCCCAATCTCGTCTGCAGTGGGAATATGCAGGCTATCCAACAATTCCTGCTTGGCCGCGTGAATGCTCTTAGCACTCAGGTCCTGGGGCTCCGGCATGGCCAGCAGCGTGATAATCTGGAAAATATGATTCTGAACCATGTCCCGCAGTGCACCCGAGGTTTCGTAGTAGCCGCCCCGGGCCTCAACACCCAGCTGTTCGGCCAGCGTCACCTGGATGTTTTTGATCGTGGCGCTGTTCCACACGTTCCTAACCAGCGGGTTGGTCAGGCGCAAAGGGAGGATGTTCTGGATCATTTCCTTGCCCAGGTAGTGGTCAATTCTGAAAATATCATCCTCGGCGAACGACGCGGTAATCTGCCGGTTCAACGCGCTGGCAGTTGCCAGGTCGCGGCCAAACGGCTTCTCAACCACAATGCGGTTAAAGCCGCTGCTGGTCAGGTGCTGGTCGTTAATGTGTTCCGCAATCGTACCGAAGAAGCGCGGTGCCATCGCCATGTAAAAGATGCGGTTGCCGCGCGCACTGTAGCGGTCATCGAGTTCCTGGGCCAGCGTTTTGAGCGTCTCGTAGTGTTCAACGTTGGTCACGTCGTGGGACTGGTAGTAAAAATGACTGCTGAAAGCAGCAAGGTCATTCTCATTGACCTCACCGTGGGTTTCGTGAACGGCATCCCTTACCTGCTCGCGCAGATAGTCGTGCGACCACGGCCGCCGGGCCGTCCCAATGACGGCAAAATTATCGTGAATCAGCCCCTGCTCATACAGGTTGAACAGCGCCGGGTAGAGCTTGCGGTGCGCCAAGTCGCCGCTGCCGCCAAAAATAATCATAACAACTGGAATATTTTTCATGAAGGAATCCTTTCCGATAACTACTTTAGGTCAACTTTATTCTATAATATTTTGCCGGTAAACAGCAGTTTTTTGGCAGGCAATATTAAAATCTTTGTTTTTATAAACAAAGAAAAAGTGCCGACTGGCACTTTTTCTTAATTCTTATTATCTTCAGAAGCTCTATCAGCAGGTTCCGTGCTTGAAGCATCCGGCCGCTCCTCTTCCGGCTTATCCGCACTAGGAGTGCTTGCCGGGGCAGATTCGCTTGCGCTATCCGCAGCAGGTGTTGCTGGTGCTTCCGGCAGAATCTGCTGCACTGCCATCCGGCTAAAGGTTAGGTAGATGCCGTCAGCATCAACGACCACCGTCTTATCCTGCGCGTTGACGGAATCAATCTTGCCGTGCAAACCATCGATCAGGACGACATGGTCACCCTTTTTCAACTCGTTCATCATTTCCATCTTTTTTTGCTGCTGCTTCTTCTGCGGCTTGATCATCGTGAAATACATCAAGGCAATCAATCCAATGAAAATAGCGATCGTCCACACGCTGCTCATTCCATTATTAGCTGCTAAAAATAAAGTATTCACATTTACACCTCATCGTTTCAAAAAATACCAATTACTTAATTATACAAAAATTGTGAGGGCTTTGCACTACTTGTTCGGCATTTGCAACCCAAGCTGCTGGTACGCCTTCTCCGTGACCATCCGCCCCCGGGGCGTCATCAACAAAAAGCCGTGCTGCATCAAGTAGGGTTCGTAAAGCGACTGAATGGTCTCCACGTCCTCGCCGGTATTGGCCGCAAGCGTCCTAATGCCCACTGGACCACCGTGATAATTCTTAATTATCACTTCAAGAATCTTGCGGTCCGTCTGGTCAAGTCCCTCATCGTCCACCTGCAGCTGCTTGAGCGAGCTGGTGGTCGTGGCAAAAGAAATCACCTCTTCGCCCTTGACCTGGGCAAAGTCACGCACCCGCCGCAGAAGCCGGTTGGCCACCCGGGGCGTTCCGCGCGATCTGCGGGCCAATTCATGCGCTGCCTGCGGTTCAATTTCAATGCCAAAAACGCTGCTGGAACGTGCAATAATCTTGCCCAGTTCCTCGACGCTATAATACTGCAGGTGCTCAACAATTCCAAAGCGGCCCCGCAAGGGTGCCGACAACTGTCCAGCCAAAGTTGTCGCGCCAATCAGCGTAAAAGGCGGCAATGGCACGTGCACCGCATGGGTTGTCTGACCCTCACCAATCACAATATCGACGTAGTAATCTTCCATTGCAGAATAGAGCACTTCTTCAATCGGTTTGGCCATGCGGTGAATTTCGTCAATAAACAAAATGTCGCCCGGATCAAGGTCGGTCAGAAGGGCTACCAAGTCCCCGGCCTTTTCAATTGCCGGTCCACTAGTGCTCTTTAAGTGCACTCCCAATTCATTAGCGATGACGAAAGCCAAGGTGGTTTTCCCCAGACCGGGCGGTCCGTACAAAAGAACGTGATCAAGCGCTTCGTCGCGCTTCTTGGCGGCTTCAATGTAAACCGCCATGTCCTTTTTGACGCGTTCCTGCCCCAAGTACTCGCTTAAAGTCTGCGGACGCAGCGAGAATTCCGCTTCTTCTTCCTTGGTTCCCTGGCTCTCGCTGGAAACGATTGAATCTTCATTACCTTCCACCGGCTTCACTTCCTTTAAATAACTTCATTCTATTATAGCAAGATTTACTTCTTTAAGAGCAGGGCCAACCCTTTTTTAATATATTGTTCGGCTGTTGCTGCGTCTTCCTCAACCAGTTTCGGCGTGATCCGGTCAACCTCTTTTTTGGTATAGCCAAGAGCCAGCAGGGCAAGCAGGGCATCGTTCAGTGCGGGCGAATATTCCTGGGTGCTTTGATCAACCCGCTGAACGTAATCACCCAGCTTGCCCTTAAGATCGAGGACAATCTGCGAAGCCGTCTTTTTGCCAACGCCCGGAAAATGAGTCAGGTACTTGACCTCCCCCTGCTCAATGGCAGCAGCAAGCGAATTGCTATCCTCAGCCGCCATGATTGCTAAGGCCGACTTGGGACCAATGCCGCTCACACTGAGCAGTTTTAGAAAAAGCCCCTTGTCTTCTTCAGTCTGAAAGCCATACAGCGTAATCCCCGTATCACGCACCACCTGTTCAATAAAAACACGTGCTTCCTGGCCCTCTTGGTATGCAAAGGGCGTGGGGCTAAATACCTTATAGCCGACGCCGCCAACTTCTACAACAACGTAGTTAGGCTTGATTGCGGTGATTACACCGGTCAAGTATTCAAACATTAATCATTCATCCTTTTTTAAACATTTTACGCAGCTCGCTTTGCCGCAAACGGACAACTACCAGGTTGCCCTTAGCATCATGATAGGGATCAGCGCACCGGCGCAAATTGGTCAAAATAGCGTCGCAGTCAACCGCAGTGAGCTTTTTGTGCCCCGTTACCTTGCGCTCGGCCTGGTCAGCCGCAATGCGCTTGACCAGATTGGCAGAATTGTGCTGGTCAACGTTCAGGAAACTGTCTAAAATTGCCCGGACATTGCTTTCCACGTCGCCACCGAGCCAAGTTGGGTAAGACCGCAGAATAAACGTATCCTGCCCAAAGTCTTCCAGAAAGATCCCGATTTTGCCGATTTGTTCTAGCTTACCCTTAATCTGAATAAAATCCAAATTACCAAACTCCAGGATTAATGGGGTCAACAGGCCCTGCTGGGTGATTTTTTGACTCGCCAGCTCGTCTCTAATCTTATTGTAGGCAAGTAACCGCCGTGCTGCCACTTGGTCAACCAAGTATAAGTCGCCTTTTGCAGCCGCAACAATATAGGCATCCGTCTGGCCCACCAGGCTGAATTCGGGGAGGCTGCTGGCCATAGTCTCATCCCCAGCCGAAACAAGGTCTTGGCTACCGCTGCGGTGCGCAAACGGCGTACGCTGCTGCTGCTTAGCCACATTTGCGCGCCATGTTTTGGTAATCAAATAACGGTCGTCGCTGCGGGGAAGGCTTAAATCAACATATTGCGGGTGCTGCGGACTAGTAATTGGGATGGGCTCAGCCTCGTGCACTTCATTATCAAGCTGTTTCTGCCGCGTAGTTTCAACAACATTTTTATTCAAATTGAACTTCAGCTGATCAACCAGTGTCTCGGTTTTTGTGGCATTCAAGTTGCCCAGCGCATCCCCCTGAATGCCCTTGGTCTCAAGTTCACTGCTGATTGTGCTGACAATCAAGCGCCCGAGCTCCGCCTCCTTCGAGAGTCGCACCTCACGTTTGGTGGGGTGAACGTTGACATCGACTAGGAGCGGGTCGACCTTAATCTTGACGACGGCAATCGGAAAGTGCTTGGCCGCAAGATTAACGCCGTAGCCATCCAGCACGGCCGCGGACAAGTGAAAGTTCTTAATGTAGCGGCCGTTAAGCAAAATTGAAATATAGTTGCGCGTGGACCGCGTTAATTCAGGACTTGAGATCAGACCCGTGATTTCAAAATCACTGTCGCTGCCCTTAACGGGCAGCATCTTTTCGGCAATCTTGCGCCCGTAGACGCTTGAAACGGTCTGGCTCAAATTACCGTTGCCCGCCGTTTTGAGCAGGGTCCGATCCGCGCTAACCAGGGTAAAGGCAACCTGCGGGTACCCCAGGGCAATGCGATTGACAATGTCAACAATTTTCATTATCTCGGTGCGCGGACTACGCAAATATTTCAACCGGGCCGGCGTGTTATAAAACAAATCCCGCACTGTAATCTGCACGCCCTGCGGCGCAGCTGCATCTTCCTGCAGCTGCTTAACCCCAGCAGCAAATTCTGCCCGCGTTCCGTTTGTCCCCGTCGAATTAGTGAGAATTTCGCAGTGGCTGACCGCCGCAATTGAGGCCAGGGCCTCTCCCCGAAAGCCCAGCGTAGCAATATTGAATAGGTCGCGCTCGTTTTTGATTTTGCTCGTTGCATGCCTGGTAAAGGCAAGGTCAATCTGATCCCGGGCAATGCCCGCACCATTATCCTGAACCACTATCTGCTTTAATCCGGCGTCCGTAATTTCTACGCGAATACGGGTACTGCCGGCATCAAGCGCGTTTTCGACAAGTTCCTTGACGACGCTGGCCGGACGCTCGATCACTTCTCCGGCTGCTATCTGATTGGTTAAATTAACGGGCAGCTCACGAATCTTTGCCATAATTATTGTTCATCCTTTAAATCTGCCTGCCAATTTTCCACAAGCTGCATTACCTGCAAGGGGGTCTGATCCGCCAGATAGAGGTTAGAAATTTCGTCCAGGATGTCTTTTTTCTTGTCGGTCACTTCACTTGCAGCTGCACCAGGCGCTTCTTCCGTTTCACCGTCCGGACCGTCGTTCACGCTAAACAAGTCTAACTGAGCCGCTGCGGGATTAAGGCTACTGCCCTGTGCTTCCAGGCGTTTGAGCAGCTTGGTCGCTGTACGCAGAACCTTGCGGGGCATCCCTGCAAGCCGCGCAACGTGAATTCCATAGCTCTGATCGGCTGGACCCGGCAAAATTTTATGGAGAAAAATCAGCTTGCCGTTCTCCTCGGTTGCGCCAACGTGGATGTTCTTCAGGTGCGGCAGCTTTTGTTCCATCACCGTCAATTCATGGAAGTGAGTGGCAAACAATACCTTGGCCCCGACCTCGTCATGCAGATACTGCACGATTGCACCGGCCAAAGCCATGCCGTCATAAGTGGCGGTGCCGCGCCCAATTTCATCAAACAAAACCAGACTGCGCTTGGTAGCATGAAGGAGCGCGTCATTTGCTTCCGTCATTTCAACCATAAAGGTACTCTGCCCCGAAACCAAATCATCAGCCGCACCAATACGCGTAAAAATCTGGTCAAAAACGGGTAAATCGGCACTATCTGCCGGAACAAAGGACCCAATCTGTGCCATCACCACAATGAGTGCCAGCTGTCTCATGTAGGTGCTTTTACCCGACATGTTGGGGCCCGTAATGAGAAAAATATCGGTATCTTCCGTTAATTTGACGTCATTGGGGATGTACGCCCCCGCCTTCATCACCTGTTCAACGACCGGGTGGCGTCCCAATATGACCTTCACATCCTGGCTCTCGGTGTGAAAATGCGGCCGGCAATAATTGTTTTCTTCCGCTACTTGGGCAAAGGAACAGTACACATCGAGTTGCGCAACCTGGCCGGCCAACTGCTGCAAAGCGGGAATATACTTTTTGACTTCCTCACGCAGCTTGACAAACAAATTGTGCTCAAGTTCGGTGGATTTGGTCTGCGCTTCCATGATCAGGCTTTCGTGTTCCTTTAATTCGGGCGTGATGTAGCGCTCCGCATTCGTTAGCGTCTGCTTGCGCGTGTACCGCTCCTGGGGAACCTTGCTCTTATTGGAGTTGGTAACCTGAATAAAATAGCCAAAAACCTTGTTGTAGCCGATTTTCAAGTTTTCGATGCCCGTCTTCTGCCGTTCGGCTTTTTCCATTTCGGCTAGCCACTTCTTGCCGTTGTTCATTGCATCCCGGTAGCGGTCAAGTTGGCTGTCCACGCCGTCCCTAATCAAGCCGCCCTCCATGGTCAGAACCGGCGGCTGGTCCACGATTGTCGTACTGATCAGCTGCGCCACGCCCTGCAGCGGCGTGATTTTTTGGGCAAAATCTGCCAATACGCGGCTGCTTGACTTCGTTAGCGTGGCAATCATCGGCGGAACGGCCGCAAGCGAATGGGCCAGCTGCAGCAGTTCACGGGCATTAACATTGCCAAAGGAAATCCTGCCCGTCAGGCGCTCCAGGTCATAGACACCCTTGAGGGCGTCGATCACGCTTGCACGCGTAAAATACTCGTCAAGCAGAGCCTGGACCATTTCCTGGCGCATAGTCAATTCGTCAACAGCCAGCAGCGGCCTTGCCAGCCACTGCTTGAGCAAGCGGCCGCCCATCGCCGTGTGCGTTTTGTCCAGGACCCAGAACAGCGATCCCATCTTCTTACCGGTCTTGGCCGAAGCCGTCAATTCCAAATTATCCTGCACGGTGTGCGACATCCGCAGGTACTGGCTCACTTCGTAGCTTTGAGCAACCTGGAGGTGGGCCAGGCTACGCTTTTGGGTTTGGAGCAAGTAGCCGACAAGCTGCTTAACGGCCTCTTTTTCAGCGGCGCTCGCCAGCTTCTGCTCAACGTAAGAAACCTCGGCGTGTTCGCCCGTGAGCTCCACCGGGGTAGAGACGGTAATATTCTCCTTAGTCAAAAAATCGCGGTCTGGTTCGCTCAAGTGGCCGTTATAGACCACCTCCCTGGTTCTGAGTGACAATAGTTCATTTGCGACTGCAGACCAGCTTTTTAAATGGGTTGCAAAAATTTCGCCCGTCGACAGGTCACTGTATGCAAGCCCAAAGCCGTTCGTGGTTGTAACCACCGACGTCAAGTAGTTAGACTCCTTGGCCTCGCTCGGTTTTGCGCTCATTAGCGTGCCCGGCGTCACTAGCTGGATAATGCCGCGCTTAACCATCCCGTGCGCCTTCTTCGGGTCTTCCAGCTGTTCGCACAAAGCAACCTTGTACCCCTTTTCAACCAGCGTATTAACGTATGAATCCACTGCGGCGTGGGGAACGCCCGCCATCGGGATGGGATTTTCGGACTTGTTCGAACGGTGCGTTAAAGTCAGCTCTAAAATTTGTGCGCCCTTAACCGCATCATCCTCAAATAATTCGTAAAAATCGCCCACCCGGTAAAAAAGGAAAGCATCGGGATATTGCGCCTTTATTTCATGATACTGTTCCATCATTGGAGTAAGATTTGTATTTGCCATTATTCCTCTTCTTCTTTTCCTTGTTGCTATTTATTATACGCTAAAGACCGGTGCAAAAGAAAAAAGACCGCGCTTTAAGCGGTCTGTTCTTAATTTGGCGTTGAATACATCTGCTGGCCCTAGCTCCTGTTATGCAATGTGCCCCTCAACGCTTTGAAGGTCCCCTTTACCGTCCATTTTGACAATTGCCGCAATTGCAGCGGTGATGCCTTTAACGTCATCCGTTAGACTGAGGGTCGGCGTTTCAGGACGAGCGGTAACCTGCTGAGGTAAAAAGGGAATATGCATAAAGCCCGCCTTAAGGTCGTGAAACTCCTTATCAATCATGTACTGTACTTGGTACATGATATGATTGCAGACAAAGGTCCCGGCCGTGGTTGAAACCGCCGCCGGCAGGCCGGCCTGGCGGATTGCCTGGACCATTGCCTTAACCGGCAGCTGCGTGAAGTAGGCATTTTGACCATCTTCATGAATCGGCGTGGCAATCGGTTGGTAGCCGTGGTTGTCAGCAATTCTGCCATCATCAAAATTGATGGCCACACGTTCAGGCGTCAGGGCATACCGTCCGCCCGCCTGCCCAATGTTTAGCACATAATCGGGCTTTTCTTGCACAACCGCAGTATGCACCACGCGGGCGCATTCGCCGAAGACAGTGGGAATTTCTTTTTTAATAATGCGGGCACCCGCAATGCTATCAGGCAGACGCTTGACCGCCTCAATTGCCGGATTGATTTGATCTTTTCCAAAGGGATCAAAGCCCGTCACCAAAATTTTCATTATTGCACTCCCTCACTAAAAAGCAGCGCCCCTTAGCATCAATAGTTGTAAACATCCTTTGATTTAACGAGCTTGCCCCTGCCAATAATAATATAAAACTCACCCTTGATTTTGAAGGGGTCACCGTAAACCGTGAATGGCTGATGGGCCCTAAGCACTCCAGTCTTTTGGCCGTAGCGATTATAAATAGGGACAGAGCGGCGCAAGAAGTCTCTTCCGTACTTGTCGCCCGTCACGTTGCGCACGGGGATGTAGTCACCGTTGCCAATGCCATAAAAGTTGCGTCCAACCACGGAATTGATTTTTTTACTAATCTGTACACGAGTACCAGGTGCCAGGATAAAGCCATTGCGGCGGTGCCCCGCGGAATTATATATGTAGCTGCTATGCATCAGCCGCCTCTTGTGCTTATTGATTGGGGCCTTGGAATTGCCGCTTGCACTTATTTTGGTCCGCTTAAAGCGGTTAGCCAGCACATAATTTTGGCTGCCAATTGCGTAAAACTTGCGTCCCTGCATCTTGACCGGTGTACCATAAGTGGTCACGGTCTTGCCTTTCTTGACCGTTTGGCGCTTGCAAGGACGGGCGAGCTGGTTGTAAATGCGGGCATTATGGAGAGGCTTGCGCTTGACCCCAAGCAAGTTGCCCTTGGCTACGTACTTGCCCCGGTCAACCTTGCAGAAGCTGCGACCCTTGATTTTAGCAGTCCCCTTAGGGTTGAGCACTGAACCAGTGCGCAGAATAATATCGGGAACGCGCATACCTTTTTCGTCATAAAGGTATGCGTTGTGCTGCAGGGCAACCTGCTTGCCGCCTGCAATATTAACCTTCACGCGTAGTGTAGTCGTTTTCCCATCTGGGTAAGTAATGCTTACATAGCCCATGGCTGGACCATTCAAAATAGTATAGGGCCGCAAGCCCCACCAAAATTTAGTCCCCTGGGGAAAGTCATCATGGTTGGCTACGCTCATTTTGGCATAATACTCATCATTGAACAGCTTGGTCAGGGTTGGGATCGTTATCTCCTGGCCAGCTGGGTGCTCAATGGGCACAACGTGTTCACTCGTATCCGCAGGCTGCGTGTTGCTGATAGCAGGTTGCCTTTCCGCAGTTGCGGGCTGCGCGTTGGGAACGTCCGCCTCTGCTTGTACCGGCCTGGCCAAGTTAAACAAACCTAAGCCCACAAGGGCAATGCAGGCAAGGGATGACCGTAGCATGCGCTTATTTACTAATGCGTTAATTTTACTTTTCATCGCTCTTCTCCTAGTATAATTTTGTGACTACTAGTTTAATTGTGTTTATCATAGTTCTTTACTCATTTTATGTAAAGGCTTTTACTGGTCCAGAGCAGGCCAGGCTTTTTTAAGCAAAAAAAAGAACCGCATGTGCGGTTCTTTAATATTGGGAGTCTAAACTACATCATACCAGGAGCGCCGGCACCGGCAGCAGCAGGGTCAGCAGCTGGCTTGTCTTCTGGGATTTCAGCAACAACGGCTTCAGTCGTCAAGAGTAATGCGGCGATTGAAGCAGCATTCTGCAAGGCGGTCCGAGTTACCTTGGTTGGATCGATAATGCCGGCTTCAACCATATTCTCCCACTTGCCATTGGCAGCGTTATAACCAACTTCATTTTCTTGGCTTTCTAGCTTATTCAGGATGACTGATCCATCTTCACCAGCATTTTCAGCAATTTGACGAACTGGTGCGGCCAATGCATTGAGCACAATGTTAATACCCGTTTGTTCATCATCGTTGTCGCCTTTGAGGTCCTTAACAACGCTCTTAACATCAACTAAAGCAGTACCACCGCCAGCAACATAGCCTTCATCAACCGCAGCCCGAGTTGAATTCAACGCATCTTCGATGCGGTAACGGCGTTCCTTCAGCTCAGTTTCCGTTGCGGCACCAACATGGATTACTGCCACACCACCGGTCAACTTGGCCAGACGTTCTTGCAACTTCTTCTTGTCGAAGTCTGAAGTAGTCTCTTCGATTTGCTTTCTGATTGAGTCCTCGCGATCCTTGATGGCTTCATCCGAGCCTGCGCCGTCAACAATAGTCGTTGAATCCTTGGTAATGGTGATACGACGCGCCTGACCTAATTGATCAATCTTAGTGTCTTTGAGTTCAAGACCAAGATCTTCGGTGATAACCGTACCACCAGTCAAAGCGGCAATATCCTGCAATTGTTCCTTGCGGCGGTCGCCAAAGCCTGGGGCTTTAACTGCAACTACGTTGAAGGTACCACGAATCTTGTTCAAAACCAGGGTTGGCAGTGCTTCACCAGAAACATCATCGGCAATAATAAGCAGCGACTTGCCTTGTTGAACAATTTCCTGCAGAAGGGGCAGGATGTCTTGAATGTTAGAAATCTTCTTGTCCGTAATTAAAACGTATGGGTTGTCCAGGTCGGCTTCCATCTTGTCATTGTCGGTTACCATGTATTGGGACAGGTAGCCGCGGTCAAACTGCATACCCTCAACAACGGACAGTTCCGTTTCGATACCACGCGAGTCTTCAATGGTTATGACGCCATCGTTGCCCACTTTTTCCATGGCATCAGCAATCAGGTCACCAACTTCTTTAGAAGCTGAGGAAACCGAAGCCACTTGGGCAATTTGGTCCTTTGATGAAACTGTATGGCTAATCTTGTGCAATTCTTCGATAACTGCCTTAGAAGCTTTCTCAATTCCGCGCCGTACGCCAACTGGGTTGGCACCAGCAGTAACGTTCTTCATGCCTTCGCGAATGATTGCCTGGGTCAGGACTACAGCAGTGGTCGTACCATCACCGGCAATGTCGTTGGTCTTCTGCGCAGCTTCAGCAACCAGCTTGGCGCCCATGTTCTCATAGTGGTCCTTCAATTCAATCGCCTTGGCGATGGTCACGCCGTCATTGGTAATGTCCGGATTGCCGTATGATTGTTCCAAAACCACGTTCCTGCCCTTAGGACCAATGGTGGCCTTGACAGTATCAGCTAACTTGTCCACGCCCTTTAATAAAGAACGTCTTGCTTTTTCTGAAAATTTAATATCTTTTGCCATTTTATCCGCTCCCTAATTACTTAACAATTGCTAAAATATCTTTTTCGTGAAGGACTAAGTACTTTTCATCTTCATACTTAACGTCAGTGCCAGAATACTTGTCGTACAAAACGACGTCGCCCTTCTTAACCATCATCGGGATCTTGCTGCCATTTTCAGCATAACTGCCTTCGCCCACGGCAACAACTTCGCCCTCAGTAGGCTTTTGTTTAGCATTAGAAGCAAGGACGATTCCGCCTACAGTCTTTTCTTCTTCTTCTTTAACTTTAACGATCACGCGATCACCTATTGGTTGTAACACGTTTGTCCCTCCTAATTAGTAAAAAATCTTTTTTTGGTCATTAGCACTCTTGTCGTTCAAGTGCTAACTTACAATTAAGATAATAAACCCATTCCGCTAAAAAAGCAAGAAAAAATTAGCACTTTTTTGCTTAAAGTGCTAATTTATTTTTTTCACCTATCGTTATCAGCTGCTATTTGCCCTTGTCGCTATCCAGGAAGTAAATCAGCGTCTGCAATTCGGTTGCCAGGTCAACATTTTGAATTCTGACGCCGCTTGGTGCGGACAGCCGAATGGGCGTGAAGTTCATAATCCCCCTGATACCCGATTCAATCATTTCATCCGCAGTTTTTTGTGCGGTATCAGCCGGAACGGTTAGGATGGCAATCGTAATCTGCTGGTCGCTCAGTTGCTGCTTTAGTTCACTCATTTCATAAACCGGAACACCGCTCAATATCTTGCCCGTGATTTTTTGATCAATGTCAAACGCGCAGGAAATCCGGATGTTGTTGCTGCGCTTAAAGTTGTAATTGAGCAGCGCGTGGCCCAGGTTGCCGACGCCGACTAGGGCAACATTGGTTAGCGTATCCTGGTTCAAAATCTTTTTAAAAAAGGAAAGCAGGCTCTTGACGTCATACCCGTAACCACGCTTACCCAGGGCGCCAAAGTATGAGAAGTCGCGCCGAATCGAAGCACTGTCAACCTGCACCGCTTCCGAAAGCTCGGTCGAGGAAACCTTTTCCTTGCCCGCTTCATTTAGAATAATCAAGTAGCGGTAATAAAGCGGCAGTCGTTTGGCCGTCGCCGTGGGTATTTTAATCTTTTCCATTTTCTCAAAAGCCTCCATATTATTGTTTTTTTCGATTTATTCTTGTGATTTGTTCATCAATTAGTAATATTCTACCTATAACTTTGCGCAATTTGCAAATATTTTTTTCACAATCTATCAAATTTTATCATATTGAAGTCTTCTTGTATAACTGATCTTGCCATTACGCCAAAATCAGCAGGATTTTACGTGTTTTTGAGCAAAGAGTACCTGAATAAGGGGCCGCCCGCCAATCCCCTTGGCAGCTTGACCGTTTCGTATGCTAAAATAGTCCCTAGGTGAAAAATATGATCATTGCACAAGGACACGACTTAGAAAAACAATTTGGCGCTAACACGCTTTTTGCCCACGTCAACTTTTCGATTGATGCCAGCGCACGCATCGGACTGGTGGGACCAAACGGTGTGGGGAAAACGACGCTGCTCAAGATTATGACCGGCGAAGAAGAAGCCACGCACGGCGAATTTACCGTTAATAAGGATATTGACGTCGGCTACATTGCCCAGGAAAATGGGCTCAACGAAGACAAGACCATCTGGGAAGAAATGCAAGGCGTTTTTGCTCCCCTAATTAAGATGGGAACAAAGATGCAGGAACTGCAGCAACAGCTAGCGGACCAGCCGGATAGCCAACAGCTGCTTAAGCAGTACGACCAGATGCAGTTCAACTTTGAAGAGCGCGGCGGCTATACTTACCAGGCGGACATCAAAAGCATTTTAAATGGTTTTAACTTTCCTGAGGATACCTGGTCCAAGGTCATCGGCAGCCTTTCCGGCGGCGAAAAAACACGGCTGGCCTTTGTCAAGCTGCTTTTGCGCAAGCCGCCGCTGCTTCTACTCGACGAGCCGACCAACTACCTGGACATGGATACGCTTGACTGGCTGGAGAACTTTTTAAAGGGCTATGCCGGTGCTATTCTGGTCGTATCACACGACCAGTACTTTTTGGATCACCTGGCCAGCCAAATTTTTGAACTGCAATTCGGCAAGCTGACCGCGTTCAAGGGCAACTACTCCGATTATGTCCAAGAACGTGAATTGCGCGACCGCCAGCAGGAAGAGGCCTACGAAAAGCAGCAGGAGAAGATTAAGAAGGACGAGGAATTCATCCAAAAAAATCTGGTGCGGGCCACAACGACCAAAAGGGCCCAGAGCCGGCGCAAGCAGCTGGCCAAAATCGACCGGATTGCGCCACCCCAGCACAAGTCTAAGGTGCGAATGTCCTTTAGAAGCGAGCGGCCGTCCGGCAAGGAAGTGCTGATCCTGCGCGCTTTGACCATCGGCTACCCCACCAAGACGATGGTTCGGGATATTACGCTGCAAGTCAACAAGGGCGACCGCGTCGCGGTGATTGGCGCCAATGGCATCGGCAAGTCGACCCTGCTCAAAACCATTATGAAGAAATTGCCGCCCAAGGAAGGCACAATCAAGTACGGTGCCGCTCTTGACGTCGGCTACTACGACCAGGAACTGCAGCTGCTAGAGCCAGGCAAGACCGTCCTGGACACCGTTTGGGACCGGCACAAGACCATGCCCGAACGCGATGTTCGCTCAATTTTGGCCAGCTTTCTCTTTACGGCCAAGGACATTGACAAGACCGTGGGGCAACTCTCCGGCGGGCAGAAGGCCCGGCTGACCCTGACCGTTTTGGCGCTTGAACACAACAACTTCTTGCTCATGGACGAGCCGACCAACCACTTGGACCTTGAAGCCAAAGAAGTACTGGAAGAGGCGCTGCAAAAGTTCGACGGAACCCTGCTGTTCGTCTCGCACGACCGCTACTTCATCAACCAGCTGGCCAACAAGATCGTTGAAGTCAAAAACGGTGGTGCACAGGTCTACAATGGCAACTACACTTACTATTTGGAAGAAAAGGCCAAGCGGGCGAGCGCCGCGGCCAGCATTGCGGCAGATGCGTCGACTGCTGCCATTCAGAAGGACTCATCCACCAAGCTGTCCTACCAGGAACAAAAGCAGCGCGATTCGCAAAAGCGCAAACTGGAACGGCAGGTCGAAGACGCCGAGGCCAAGATTGACCGGCTCGAAAAGCAGCAGGAAGAAATTCAGACGCAGATGGCCGACCCGGAGATTGCGACCAACTTCGACAAGCTGGGGCCGCTGCAGGAGCAGCTGTCTGCCGTTCAAAAGAAGCTGGACCAAGCTAACACAGACTGGGAAGACAGCCTGATGAAACTGGAAGAATTCGAATAAAAAGAAAAAGTGATTTGAAGCGATATTGCAGTTCCAAATCACTTTTATTTTTTTATTATAACTTTTTAATTTCAAAGCACAATCGTGGTACAATACTATCTAAGGAAGGCGGGTGCAGCAAATGGAGAAATTACGTTTTCCCCTTTAATTTGGCATTAAATTAAGGAGGAACAATCATGGAATACAACTTAAACAAGCAGGCCAGCATAACCGAGTTATGCACGCTCTATGACAGCGTGGGCTGGGGCGCATACACCCAAAATCCCGAGCGGCTGAAAGCGGCCTGCGACCATTCCCTTTTGCTGGTTGCGGCACGAGCAGCCGGCCAACTGGTGGGACTTATCCGGGTCGTCGGCGACGGTGAAACCATCATTTATATCCAGGACCTACTGGTGCAGCCGTCCTATCAGGGACGCGGCATCGGTTCCCACCTCATCGAATTAGTCCTGAAAAAGTACCCTGCCGTGCGGCAGAAGGTGCTGCTAATGGAAGAGGCGCCGGACACCCGGGCATTCTACGAAAAAAACGGTTTTGCTTCCTGTGATCACGGCAGCTTGGTCGCGTTCTACCGCGAATTCTAGACAAAGAAAACTCCAATCTCAATGAGACTGGAGTTTTTGATTTCACTTGTTGAGCATGCTGCTTGCGTAGGGCAATTCCAGCGACGGGTCGGCGTTTAGCGTCAAATCCGCGAACTTGCCCGCCTGGTACAAGTTGTAGGCGGCCGCCCCGATCATGGCTGCATTGTCGCCGCACAGTTTCAAGTCGGGCAGGATAACCTGCGGCCGGACGGCTTGCGGCAAGGCGGCAATCTCAGCCTCCATCCGGTCACGCAGGCCGTGGTTAGCAGCGACGCCGCCGCCCATGATAAAGGTGCGCGGCTGGTACTGCCTGATTGCCCGCATCGTTTTATGCGCCAAGACATCGATGACCGCCGCCTGAAAACTGGCCGCCAGGTCATACTTGTCCAATTCCTGGTGGATCTGGTCGGCGTGGTGACAGGTATTGATGAATGCGCTCTTTAACCCAGAAAAGGAAAAGTCGTAGTCGTCATCCTCCATCATCGCCCGGGGGAAATTGAAGGTGTCTTTGCCCTTTTGAGCCCACTCGTCGATCGTTTTGCCGGCCGGATAGTTGACGCCCAAGACGCGCCCAATCTTGTCATAGGCCTCGCCCGCCGCATCATCGCGGGTATCGCCGACAATGGCAAAGTGCGTCGGATCACTGAGCAAAACAATCTCGGTATGACCGCCTGAGACCTGGAGGGCTAACGCCGGATACGAGATTTCAGCCGTTAACTGGGCGGCCATGATGTGGCCCATGATGTGGTCAACGCCAATGAGGGGCAGGCCCGTCGCCATTGAGGCGGCCTTGGCGGCACTGACGCCGATCAGCAGCGCGCCAACCAGGCCGGGCCCGTACGTCACCGCGATTGCATCGATATCTTGCCAGGTGGCGTGGGCTTCAGCCAGTGCCTCTTTCGTGATCTGACTAATGACTTCAATGTGGTGGCGACTAGCAACCTCGGGCACAACGCCACCGAAGCGTTGGTGGCTCTTAATTTGTGTGGCCACAATCATGCTTTCGACTTGCTGGCCATTCCTGACTACCGCAGTCGAAGTCTCATCGCATGAACTCTCATACGCCAAAATGCGGATATCTTTTTTTCTACCCAAAACTAAATTCCTTCCCAAGGCGATGCAAGTCCGCAACACGTTGCCATGTCTGGCTTTGCACCGCTTCTATAGTGACAGTGCGCAGTGCTGGTGGAGAGGCTGCGCCTTTTAGTACGCCACAAATGCCAAGTGAGCAACTGAATATCCCCGAGTCTGCTCAAACCTCTTCCACGTACGCGCTATCTGGACTATACGGCTGTCCTGTTTTCTTATGCCAGTCAACCTCAGCCTGCGTGCGGCGCAGGTAATTGGGCAGGAGCCCATCCGGGTCAACCGGGTCAGAAGCCATTGCCAACTGACCGATCCGGCCCGCATGAATCTGGTTCTGCTCCCTGCTGCCGTAATTAACGGGAAAAGCCAATTTTTGAATAAGCGCGGCTTGCTTATCAAAGCCCGAACCGATAAAAGCAACGTGCTCCGGCTTTTGACTTGTCACGTAACTCGCTACCGCCTTTAACAGCGTGTCAATATGATAATGTCCGTCAGCAATCACATTAGCGGGCTGACCATTCTGGTTGACGTATGCTCCGGCAAAGTAGTTATCATTGCGCGCATCAATGCCAGTTACAATCAGGGTGCGCTCATCTGGGCAATTAGCGGCCAGGGCCCTCAACGTTGAAATGCCCACCACCTCTTTATGCAAGATGCTGGCAAACATTTTAACCGTCGTTACGCCGATCCGCAGGCCGGTGTATGAACCCGGCCCAATGGCCACAGCAAAACGGTCAATATCTCCTAACTTGAGCTTATTGGCCGCTAGTATTTCAGCAATTAACGGATCCAGGTGTTCGCTATGATTGCGCTGATCGCGTTCACCCTTCTCGACAATCACGTTGGCACCTTCATTGAGTGCTACGCTTAAATGGTCAGTTGCTGTTGATACACTTAAAATTTTCATCTCAGATTACTTTACCTTTTCCAAAT
The DNA here is from genome assembly GCF_059900845.1 of Lactobacillus sp. CA30L. Lineage (NCBI taxonomy): Bacteria > Bacillati > Bacillota > Bacilli > Lactobacillales > Lactobacillaceae > Lactobacillus > Lactobacillus sp. CA30L. The sequence continues at coordinate 19,337 of NZ_JBWXGB010000008.1, read as the reverse complement.
CACTTTTTAATCTTAATACGCGCAAGGGCCGTCAAAACGAAGTAGTCAACAACCATCTGTATCCAGGGCGAAATAGCTTCCTTAGGCAGCCTCTGGACCAGGGCGGCACGCAGGTCAAGACCATAGAGCAGGTGCAGCCAGTAGGTGTTGAGCCCAATATTAATGATGACCGTTACTAAGAGCGTGGCCAAGATAATGCGCCACACCTTGACCGGTTTCTGGTAAAAAAGCAGCCCGTAGATAAAAGGCCCCATCATGGCAGTCAGGGTAAAGCCAATAAAAAAGCCCCCCTGGTTGCCAAACAAAACGGACGCAACGAGGTCGCTCACACCGCCGCCGACAGCGCCCCAGACCGGACCAAACAGGTAGCCCAGCATGACGCTGCCGATAAAGCCCAAGCCGACGTGGACCATATTGGTGCCAAGACTGATACGGCTCAAAATAATTTTCATTGCAACAATAATCCCCAGAAGGATCAGGTCTCGTAATTCAACCTTAAGGTTTTCCTTGGTAGTCATTTGCAACACTTTCTTTCTATAACTAGACATACTATAGCTTTCATGCCTAATTATATTATAGATTGCGCCAGCTTAGCTCACAAACGGCTTTATCATTTCGTTCCTCATCCTCAATTGCATGGTAAGACTTGATGCTGTCGCCGTCATCAACTAGCTTGACGCCCACCAGCGGCTCCTCGGCATAGCGTACTTCTTGGTTAAACTTGATGTCAATCGTCTTCACCATGTGGGTATTGAGAAAAGTGCGGTCAATTGTATCAATAAACCAGCTGAAGTAGTGCCCGTTAGTCATGTGATGGTTGGTGTCAAGGTCATCATACCGCACACGGTAACGCCTCTTAGACGGGTATTCGGACTGCTTGCGCAGGCGCGGAAAGCGGGGCGACTTCCGCAAGAACGGCACGCCCAGGTCGTCCATCATTTTTTGATCAGTTGAAACCATCTTCCGCTTTTGCAGGTCAAACAGGACCCATTCGCTTTGGGCATTGATCAGTTCATTGTCATCCGCGTCCGTAAAGGAAAAGCTCCGGTACTCCAAAAAACGATTGTACCCTACCGGTTCAGTCGTTACGGTTACCTGTTCTCCGGGATGGGGCAGGCGTTCAACCTGAATGTGGTACTGGGTGATTACCCAGCCCAAGCCGCGTTCAGCCAGGGATGCTGTCCCCGCGGCGCTCCTTTCCAGCTGGTGCTCCGATACGCTCATCATCAGGTCAACCATTGCTGGCAGCTTCAGGTTTTCATTTTCATCACATTCAAAAAAATTTATTTTGTGTTGTTCACGATATTTCATTGTCAATCCTCATCTTGGTGATAGCGCTCGTATAGTTCATTCTTGGAAACCCGATTGGCGCCTGCAACAGCCTTAATAGCCATTTTCTTGCTCTTTCCCCGTTCAACTTGCTGGTTGACCTGCGCAATCAATTCGGGCCAGGACGCCTGCTGGGGGACAGCGGTATTAGGGGATACCAGAATAACGAATTCCCCGCGGGGCTTATCCTGGACAAAATGATCCCGCAATTCGCTGACGGTTCCCCGGATGAACTCCTCGTGCACCTTGGTCAACTCGCGTGCAGCCACAACCTTGCGGTCGCTGCCCAGCACTGCTTCCATGTTGGTCAGCGTCTTGACCAGGCGGTGGGGTGCCTCATAAAAAATCGAGGTGGCACGTGCGGCTTTTATCTGTTCAAAAAAAGGCTTTTGTGCACCCTGTTTACGGGGCAAAAAGCCGTAATACGTAAAGGGCTGGGCGTCAAAGCCCGATGCAATTAGCGCCGTCGTGAAGGCCGATGCACCGGGTAGCGGCACGACGGGCACGTCCTGCTTAATGCATTCTTGAACCAGAATGTAGCCCGGGTCCGAAATAACCGGCATGCCCGCGTCACTGATCTCGGCAATCACCGCCCCATCCTGCATTAACCGGATTAATTCGGGTGCACGCTCCTTGGAATTATACTTGTGAAAGGACAGCATGCGGTTGTGCACGCCAATTTTTTCCAGCAAAATTCCGCTTGTGCGCGTGTCTTCAGCCGCAATGTAATCCGCTTCGCGCAAAATTCTCTGGGCCCTGATGGTAATATCTTCTAAATTGCCGATCGGCGTCGGCACCAGGTAGAGCTTCCCTTTTTCCTGGGCGTAGCTTTTTTGCTGTTGCATTCTATCAGTCCTTGTGTGCTTTCTTTTTTTCGCCAAAATTATCAAGAATATCCAGGCAGAACATGCAATCAGAACTGGGATCACGGTGTGAGCCATAGTACATGTTGCAGATGTGGTAGCCCGAATTATAAATTTGCCGCAGCGATTCCAGTCCGCTTTGGGTTTTAATCGTGCTGCTGTGCGCGCTGCTTAGCTTGTCCATTTTTTCGCGCAGCAGCTGGTTTTCCACCTTTAACTCCGTATTTTCTTTGAGCGTATCCAGAATACTGTTCTCCAAACTCTCAATTGTCTTGGTCATATTAACCATTGAATCATGCAGCTGCTGCAATTTTGAATAAGGATCCACCATAAACACCTACCGTTTCCATTGCAGGGCAAGATAATCAAGGAGGTTGCGGAAACCAACATTGCTGTACCGCATCTGGTCAACCTTAAGCAGAACCTTCAGCATCCTTGCCCCTAACTGCCGCCTGTCACTCTTCAAATCTGCCTGAGCCCTCTCTTTTAGCGCCAGAAGAAGATAGTCCTGCTCAGGTCTGCTCTTTGCCATCTCCGCCAGCTTGTGCGCGCTCACCAGTGCCAACCCGCTGCGTTCAAGCATCTCCTGGTAAAAATACTTGCTGGCCTGGTCCAAGTTCTTGGTGTCGCCCAGTTCCGCAATTTCACCCGGATTAAAGCCGTTATCTGCAAGCAGTTCAGCGCGACCGCTGCTCTTTCTTTCCGCACCAAAATTAATGATCTGCGTGCGCGAACGGATTGTGGGCAGAATCTGGTCAAGATTCGTGCTGATCAGTATCGTCACCACCGGAGCGATCGGCTCTTCCAAGAGGTTAAGCAGGGCGTTGGCCGCCGCGAGCGTCAACTTCTGCGCATCCTTGATAACAAAGAAGCGGGTTGAGCTCTGAACCGGGCTTTTGGCCAATTCGGCCTTTAAAAAACGAATCTGGTCGATGCCCAGACTCTGCTTGCCTTCAGGAGCGACGAGCAGAACGTCGGGGTTGTTGCCCGAAATAATCTGGCGGCAGTTGCGACAAGTGCCGTCGGGCTTGCTGGTGCCGGTGCAGTTGAACAGGCACGCCAGCCAGTATGCCGTGGCGATAGCCGACTCCGTATTTTGACTGCAGAACAAGTAGCTGTGCGCTATTTTGCCCTGGTCAAAGGCATGCCCCAGCAAAGCGGCCGACTTTGCATCCCGGTTGGCAATCTCAACGTTCATCAGAATTGCTTAAATTCTTCTACGGGCAAAACGAAGCACGTGGCGCCGCCAACCGTAATCTTGATCGGCTGACTGCTCATGTCTAGGGTGCTCATCATCATGCTCGAATTCATGTACTCTTCGCGTGATTTTGACTCTTCCTTAATCAGGCGCAAAACCTGTTTGACGTGATTGTCGTCAATCCCAATGAGAAAGGTCGTGTTGCCTTCGCTTAGAAAGCCCCCGGTGGTCGCTAGCTTGGTAGCACGAATGCTTTCCTTGGCAAAAGCCCGCTGCAAGCGGTTAGCGTCTTCTCGTTGAACAATTGCAATTATTAATTTCATATTAATCAGTCCTTTAGCAACTCTGCTGGTAAATGCTTTGCGATAATTTTAACACAATCTGCCACCACCTGATTGAGCGGCCTGCTGGCGTCAATCACCTTGATGCGACCGCTATACTCACGGTTAATCTGTTGATAACCGTAATAAACTTTCTGGTGAAAAGCTATTTTTTCCTGTTCCAAGCGATCCTGACTGCCGCCGCGCTCCTTAGCAATGCGCGCCAGGCCCACTTGCGGATTAACATCCAAAAAGAGGGTGAGGTCGGGTTCAATTTGCTGCGTAGCAAAGTCGTTGATCTTTTTAACCGGGGCAAAGCCCAGGTTGCGCCCCACGCCCTGGTAGGCTAATGAACTATCGACGAAACGATCGGAAAAGACCACTTGACCAGCTTCTAGCGCGGGAATCACCGTTTCAGCCATGTGCTGACTGCGGGCGGCTGCGTATAAGAGCGCTTCGGTTCTGGCACTCATCCCTTCGCTTTCAGGGTCGAGGATCAGCCGCCTGATTTTTTCAGCAATTAATGAACCACCCGGTTCACGGGTCACTAGATATTGGGTGTTGAGGCGCGGCCCGATCTGGCCCGCTGCTTGCGCCAAAACGGTGCTCTTGCCGGACCCATCCGGTCCCTCAAAACTAATAAAATAACTTTTCATAAACTTCTCCATGTTTCTATTTTACAAGACTTGTGAACGTTTGACACGCCAAATAAGCTTTTTTTCAGAAAATAAAAAAGCCGCCCGTACAAAGGAAGCTCTCGTGCAAAAAAAGTGGCGGCACAACCACTAAATATTGTGGAGCCGCTGCGCGTGACGTATTGAACCGCCAAACACATTTTGGTGCCCGCAAGATTGCAAGCACAACGCGCATTGGTCCCTAGTCGACGTTAATGACGTATTTCTGCCAGGCGCGCCAGATATTCTCACCGGAAAAGCGTTCGGCGTTTTTGTAGGCCGCCGCGCTCATATTTTCCCGCAATGCCTGGTCGCCAAAAAATTGCTCTACCTTAGCAGCCAGTTCGTCCACGTTCCCGCTTGTAACCAGGAAACCGCTGCTGCCAGCAGCAAGCAGGTCGGCCGGCCCGTAGTTGATGTCGTAAGAGATGACCGGCACCCCGTGCGCCTGTGCCTCCATGATAGCGAGCGAAGCACCCTCGTAGCATGAGGTTACCACTAGCAGCTGGGCGGTGTTGTATGCCGCGTCCAAATCCTGCGTATAGCCCATGAAGCGGATGCAATCTTCGAGTTTGAGGTCCTGGACCAGCTTCCGCAGTTTCTTTTCCTCCGCAAAATTATCGCTGCCGTCACCGTAGCCGTAAATATCCAGGCTCAGAAAGGGGGCGGCCTGGTAAACTTGCGCAAACGCATTGATTGCGTCTGCCAGTCGCTTTTCAGGGAACAGCCGGGCCACGACGATGATCTTGCCGGAAATGCGGTCGCCCATTGCAACGCGTGGGGCCCTTAACTGCTCGTCTGCTACAATGCTGACCGGAATCGCCACAATCGGCACCTGCGTGCGGAGCCGCGTGCGCATATCATCTGCCTGCCGCCAGCCGGGCGTGATAATTAAATCGGTTTTGCTCAGCAATTCATTGTTCGAAATGGAATTATAGGTCAACGGCGAATCGGGATCCCAGTAGTCGCGAAAATGGATGCTGTGGAAGTGCTCGATCTTCCGTGCCGGCGTCTTCATGCTGATCATCGGAACGTTGGTAATGTTGCTGCGGTCGGAAATAAAGGTCGACCTTGCATCCCCGTCCTGCTCGTTCAATTCGTCCAGCATGATCGTAAACGCCTGGCCGCTATTCATCAGGGAATGAAGGCAGCCGTGAATATCGGTCAGCTGGATGTTGGTCGCCGCCAGCCAGTTGGGCTTCTGCTCATATGCGATTTCATAATAAACGGTGCCGTTCGGACGGTAAAATAGTTCGTAGATCAGGTGGCTGTCAGCCGTGTCAAATACCTGGGTGAGACTCTTAAAGCCGCGGGTATCATAGAAGTCTTCTTTGGTCCGGTTAGCGTCGCCGTTAAAGTACTGGATGGTATCGATGCTGCCACTAGCAAACATGGTGATGGTCATGGTCTTGCGCCCACCGTCGCAGACCTCATAGCTATTCGCCCCGGCTTGCACCTGACTCGTAGAAGGAAGAGCTAGGTCTTCAAGCGTGGCAACTCGAGCGGGAAAGCTCACCGTGCCCGCAAAAAAGTCAAACATGTTGACATAGTCGCCATCGCTTAACCCATACAGGGGGAGGTTGCTGTGCGCAAACCGGTTAAATTCGGACATGACCAGCTTTGCTCTGACCCCATTTTTTTTAAACAGTTTCAGCCGCTTGACCTCGGCGTGTTCAATTCCGGAACTGTTCGCATCCAGCCTGTTGTTTAAAAAATAATACACTTAATTCTCCGCCCGTCCTTCTTCATAAACATCGTCACCACTACGCTGGTCCTAATTCTAGCACTTTTCGTTTCCCGCCTGCTAATTTTACTGGTACTTAAAAAAGCGCGCAAAAGCGCACTTGTCTTAATCGGAAATTGCATTGGTAAAGCCGGTAAACCGGGTGTGGCGGACGCGCGCTTCATCGTACAAAAAATCGTACTTGGCGTGCAGGATTTTGCCGGCAATAATGTTGTCGTTCGACATGTCCAACGTCGTTGGATCTAAGCTTTTTTGGACCGTAATTTCCCTCTGAAGCTTTTCAATCGTTGCATTCAGCCGGGCATCGCCCATCTTCTTAACTTTATCGTGTGCCATTAGATTGCCGTTCTCCCTTGAACCGCCCGTTTCAGGGTGATTGAATTCGCATACTCGATGTCGCTGCCTACTGCCAGTCCCGCAGCCAGCCGCGTCACCTTGATGCCTGCTGGTTTAATCAGCTTGCTGATATACATAGCGGTCGATTCGCCCTCCGGCGTCGAATTCAGCGCCAGGATTATTTCCTCGACACTGGCCTGCTTCTGCAGGCGAACAATAAGGGACTTGATGTTGATCTCCTCGGGACCAACCCCGTCCATCGGCGACAAAACACCGTGCAGGACGTGGTAGAGCCCGCTGTATTCGCCCATGTCTTCGAAGGCCATCACGTCTTTGGGCTGCTCGACCACCATGATGGTCGACTGCTCGCGGGCGGGGTTGCTGCAGATTGAACACGGATCTTTTTCCGTGATGTTGCCGCAGATGGAGCAGCGGTGCAGTTTTTCCTTAACTTCGTTCAGCGCCGTGCTGAAGCTGTGCACGTCCGCGTCCGGCATGTCTAACGTATAAAAGGCCAATCTCGTGGCCGTTTTTTCACCAATACCGGGCAGCTTCATGTAAGAATCGATTAAATGTGCAATTGGTGCTGGATACTGCAATTAAATCATGCCCTTCGTGTACTTGCCCAAACTTGCCTGCGTTGCCTCGTCGATGGCACTCAGCCCCTTGTTGACCGCATCAATGATCAAATCCTGCAGCATGTCCGGGTCTTCCGGGTCAATTGCATCCTTGCTAATGGCGATGTCCTTGAGCTTGCGGTCACCGCTAAAGGTTGCAGTCACCAGGTCATCCGCAGACTTGCCGACAAATTCCTGGGCCGTAATAGTTTGCTGCTCCTGGGCCATCTGCTCCTGCAGCTTCTTAGCCTGTTTCATCATCTGCTGCATGTTCATGCCGCCCATGCCGCCAAAGTTAGGTCTCTTGCTCATTATTTTCTCCTTTGATATTCAACTTTAATCCTTCACGTTAACCGCATCCTCGAAGAGGTCCTTGGCCTTCTGCACAATCTTGGAAGTGGCTGGGTCAGCAGGCTCGGTTTCCGGCGAAGCGTCCTCGGCGCCCTGCTTCTTATTCAACAGCTGTGCGCGGTGCGTTTGCAAAAATTCCTTGCGCACCGTGAACCAATCCTCATCCGGGACCAGCACGATTTCATACTCGTGCTTGGTAAACTTGGCAATCTGCGCTGTCAGCAGCCCGAGCAGGTCGTCATCGGAGCTGGCCTTTTCAAACCACAGGGTGTACTTGCACTTCATAACCACCTGGTCGGGACTGGCCGCAACCGGCTCAAGCACATCAAGCAGTGCCCTTTGCGAAACCGCCAAAACCGACTGCAGGTCCGGCCATACGTCCTTGATGGCCTGCAGATTTTTCTTCGTCGCGTTCTCTAAGACGTGGTAAACCTGCTTACGGTTCTGCTGGTCCCCACGCTGCTTATTGCGCACCGCTTTTTTCTTGAGCTTGCTGTTTTTAGCGGTGCTAGTCTTAGTTTCTTTTGCTGCTTTTTTGCCCGCATTATCAATGTGAAAAATATGGTCGCTGCTTCTCGTCTGCCGCTTGCCCAGAGCGGAAACCTTGGCGGTCAGCTCAACCACCTGCTTCTTGAGCGCGCTAATCTCGGCCTGCAGGCCGGCACCTTCAGCGTTGCCCGTCTGCTGACCGGCTGCAGGAGCAGAACCAGCGGCATCAGCGGCCTGCGCCGTTGTGCTCTCCACCAGGAAGACCTCCAGGGGAATCTGCTGCTGGTTGGTATAACGCAGGTCGTTGAGCGCCGCGTTGGCAGCGGCAATCACTTGGAAGTAGCGCGGGGCCGGAACGCCCTTAATCTGACTGACAAAATTTTTATTCAAAAAATTATGCTCGTTGGCACCGCCGGCCTTGACGACCATGAGCGCATTCGTCGCCATGTCGATCAATTCGTCCAGGATGTTCTTGGAGCTAGCACCAGCATCTAGCTGCGCCTGGGCCAGACTCAAAGCCTGACTAGCATCCTCATTCAGAATTGCCAGCAAAAGCTGTTCAACCTTTTCTCTAGCCGCAAAGCCCGTAACCTGCAGGGCATCAGCGTAATCCACCCGGTCGTGCTCATAGCTGAGCAGCTGGTCCAGGATGCTTAGAGCATCCCGCATTCCGCCATCGGCCACCTGTGCAATAACTGCCAGAGCCTGGTCATCGTAGACAATTTTTTCCTGATCCAGGATGTAGGCCATCCGCTGCTTCAGGTCTTGCTGTGCGATCCGCTTGAAATTGTAGCGCTGCGTCCGTGAAATAATCGTGGCCGGTACCTTCTGCAATTCTGTTGTTGCAAGAATGAAGACCACATGATCCGGCGGCTCTTCCAGCGTCTTGAGCAGGGCATTGAAGGCGCCCATTGACAGCATATGAACCTCGTCAATGATGTAGACCTTGCAGCGACCTTGTGTTGGTGCGTACTTGACCTGATCACGAATATCGCGAATCTCATCGACCCCGTTGTTAGAAGCGGCGTCAATCTCCATAATGTCCGCCATCGCGCCATGATCAGCCGCAATGCAATTAGCGCACTCATTGCACGGCTCGCCGTCCTGCAGGTTGCTGCAGTTCAGAGCTTTGGCAAAAATCTTGGCGCACGAAGTCTTGCCGGTGCCGCGCGGCCCGGCAAATAAAAACGCATGCGAGATTTTATTGCGCTTAATCGCGTTTTTCAGCGTATCGGTAATGTCTTTTTGTCCGACCACACTGTCAAAAGTGCGCGGACGCCACTTACGGTATAACGCTTGGTAAGCCATGATCATTCTTTCCTAGTAAAAAACTCCTAACTCTTCGAAAGAGTTAAGAGTTTGTCAATGTCTAATAAAAGGCACATGCCCGAGCAACCTTAGTGCTGCTACCTTCCGGTCCTGACACGCTTTGGAAGTCAAACATTGCCCATAGATAATACTACCGTATTTGGGGTGAATTTTCCACTATTTTGCTGATTTTTTCTCAACGCTATTATTTATCTCCGCCTGCTTGGCCTGCTTCTGCTGCTTTCTGATTGCCCGAAAAAAATCCTTCAGCAGCTGACTCGCCTGTGCGCGGTAAAGTCCGCGGATCACATTGGGGTGGTGGTTGAACTTCGCCACGTCAAAGAGGTTGACGACGCTGCCTGCCGCCCCCGCCTTGGGGTCGGGTGCACCGTAAAAGACGTTGGCCAGCCGCGCGTTGATAATTGCACCGGCACACATCGGACATGGTTCCAGCGTCACAAAGAGGCTGCAGTCAACGAGCCGCCAGGTATTAAGCACCGCGCACGCCTGCTTGATGGCAATAAGCTCGGCGTGCTGCGTTGCATCCTGGTCCAATTCGCGGCGGTTGTAGCCCGTGCCGATCACCCGGCCGTCCGGGTCAACCACGATGGCACCAATCGGCACCTCGCCCTGCTCTTGGGCTTTTTGCGCCAGCACTAAGGCCTCCTGCATGTATTTTTGCTTGGCGCTCCCGGTCCAATCCATCATTTTTTAACCGCCTGCAGGACGTAGTAGCCCTTGTCGCGAATTAAAATTGTGCAGTTGCCGAAGGTCGCCTGCAGCAGCTTGCGGGCGCTCGGTTCGCCCTGCTTCTTCTGGATGACGACCAGCAGGACGCCGTCTGCGACCAAGTGGTCGCTAGCGCCCGTCAGGATGCTCGACACCACGCTCTTGCCCGCACGAATCGGCGGGTTGGTCACAATCAGCCCAAAGAGCTTACCTGGTTCAACTTGATCATAAACATCCGACTGGCAGATCTTCACGTTGGTAATGCCGTTGACCTGGGCGTTCTGCCGGGCCAAGTCAAGTCCGCGTTCGTTGACGTCGACCATCTCAACGGTCTGCTCGGGCCAGAACTTGGCCGCAAATAGCCCCAAGGGCCCGTAACCCGTGCCGACGTCCAAAACGCCGTGCGGCGGGAAGTCAGCCTGGGCCATCTGCCTGAGCAGTACGCCGGTCCCGTAATCCACCCGCATCTTGGAAAAGACGCCGGCATCGGTTGTGAACTTGAGGTTAACATTATTCACGCGGTAGTTAATGACGTGCTTATCATGCTTGGACGTCGGATTGGCCGCATAATACATTTGGTTGGTCTTGTTATCCATTATTTGCTCGCTTCTAAAACAATTTACCTAAGTTAATTTTAGCGAACTGGGAAGATTTTGCCAACTGCTTAAAATCATGTACTCCAGTTTTACGCTTAACTACAAAGACAGCCCCTTCATGGCTAGAAGCGACTGTTTAGGTTTAATTATTAAATAAACTTATTAATTTTTGCGCCTGTGGTCTAGCAGTGCCCCACCTAGTACACCAACTAACATTAGCCCGCCTAGTGCCAGCATCGCTACATTAGACCACTTATCCTTGCCCGTTTGCGGCAACGTATTATTTTGTGAAGCTTGCCCTTTTACTGCCTTAGGTGCCGTGGTGCTATTGTTATCGGCACCGTTGAAGTGACTAGTTGCGGCCTTGTTACGGGGCTTAGCAGCACTTACATGCGGACTACGCTGCTGCTTAGCTGTACTTGCTTTAGCATGGCTCTGACTGGGCACGGTACTGTTTTCATTTGTGGTATTGTGGTGTCCCGGGGCAGCAGGCTGAGTCGGAGTAGCAGGTTGTCCTGGCCCTATTGGGGTAACTGGCGCTGAAGTAGCGGGGGAAGGCGGTGACGTAGGAGTTAGCAGCTCCTCTTTTTTAGTATAAATATACTTGATTTCTTGTGACTGCTCTGTAAAGATCCCCATAGTAGCTCCTTCAGCATGATCAAAGATATATCCAGGGATGTTTTTCTTTTTCATCTTCCCATCAAACTTATCTCCTACTTTGCCAGTTAATTCCTGATCCTCAGCAAGTTTATGGGCATATTTATCTTGGTAATGAATAATTATAGGTGCAGCTACACTCTTAGTATATACAAACGTTACAGACTTTGCCTGGTCACTAAAAACAGGGTCAGCATCATTCTTAATTTTCTTAAAGTTGTAGCCGCTAAGCTTAATTTGCGCTAGTTCTGCGTAACTGTCTGCTATCGGCCCCTTGTACTCAACATCTGCCGGTAGCAATGCTCTACCCGACTCATCTTCATAATGAACATCCACGGGTTCTCCCAAACGGATATATGTTTCCGCTCCATGAGTCGGGAACTTAACCAAATTTCCATTAACGTATTTTTGGGCTTGATAATCTTTTATGAAGTCTGGATAAACCCACTTATGCGTAGCAGCAGGCTGATTGATTGTACCCCCACCGACATTTACCCAGGGACGAGTATTAATAACTGTAGGCGTAGTAACAGTTTCTAAACCTGGGTAAAAAAAATAACAATTTTTACCAATTTTTAAAACGGTTAAGTTATTCATTGACAAGAACATAGCTGAAGAATTTACAAACTCAAGATTCTCATCATGATACCTCATATCGAAGTTACTAAGGTCAAGATGCTGCAAGCTATGACATTCCGCAAACATCATATACATACTCTGAACCTGTGCCGTATCGAATTGGCTAACATCGACTTCTGTTAATGAGCTACACCCAAAAAACATACCAGCCATGTCTGTTACCTTAGCTGTATCTAAATTAGCTAATCCTGTAATCTTTTCGACCTTTAAATTCATAAATAGGCTTCTTACAGAACCTTGAAGTTTTATTTTTCCAGTAAAATTAATTTGTTTGAATAATTCAATAGCAACATTCGAAATACTAGCAATAATATTAGGATTTTTCATTACCACTGGTTTGGTAGCAGTACCTCCTGGGACTGTCAAAGTGCCAGTCTGTTCATTAAACTTAACTTCAATATCACTAGTTTGACTGTGCCAAATATACTTTTTTTCAGTTTCAACTGTGGCGGCAGTACCTGAGAATTTATCTACTTGCTTATTATCTTTACTAGGCTTATTCTTAGAAGCCTCTTGCCTTTCAGCTTCAAATGTACTAGCTGGTTCTTCGAAAGTGGTTACCTGCCTAGTTTGTGATTTCACCGTAAACGGCTGGTTAGGCTTTTCCGAATTTGTCTGCTCTACCTGGCTGCTAACAGCGCCCGGACAGCTATCGGCTTTAACCGTTCGGTGGCCATCCAGACGCATTAGACCCAACACAGCTGTGGTAAAACTGGCGACTAAAAATTCCTTACCACTTTGATATAACATCTTTTTCTGCTTAAACATATATACCTTTCTAATTAAATTTTGTTCCTACCATTAAGAATATGGTGATAACTATAATATGCTTAGTATAGTATATATTTTTTAAAATGAATAGTTTTATCACTTTAAACATAATCTGCAGGTTACTAAACCAGCACCCTCTGGTTTTCCGTGCACCTGTTATTTAAAGTTATTCTTATAGATCAAGTTACTGAAGTTTAATAAAATTTGGGCTGAACCGCTCGCTAACAAATAGCTTGAAGTGGCAATAGATGACCCTAATCCAGTAGTTGTAGGTTCAAACTGTTTAAGCTTGCGGTTAAACTCTGTATCATTAATTTTATAATCGGCCAAAAACGGAATACTTCTAAGCTTAAGTTGTTTTTCCGACTACGTTCGATCAAGAAAAAAGGCTACCAGGAAAATATTTTTCAATCACTAAAAAGGACGTTGTCTTGAAGTTAACCCTCTAGATTGGACCAAAATCCATCTGGAGGGTTTTACTATGGTTAAATTTACCTTCAAACAAAAATTACAGGCGCTTAACTTGCTCAAAGAAGGCTACAGCAGCCATTCTGTGGCGCAAATGATTGGCACCAGATCACATCAACTAATTGATACCTGGGCTGCGCAATACCAGCACTTTGGCGTAAAGGGCCTAGAAATTCGGCACACCCAGCAAAATTATCGTGGTCAATTCAAGCTCCAAGTCTTAAACTGGAGAAAAGAACATGACGAGACCTATAAAAATGCCGCTATTCACTTCAAAATTGCCACGCCCAGCTTAATTTGTACTTGGCAAAAACGTTTTAACGAAGGCGGACTTGATGCGCTCTTTACCAAACGAGGCCGACCACCGATGAACAAATCGCCTAAAAAACCAGTTAAGCATACCAGCAGCGAGTTATCTGAATTAGAGCGGCTGCGCTTAGAAAACCGTCAGCTCCATATTGAGAACGACTACCTAAAAAAAGTCGAAGCCTTAGCTCGGCGCAAAGACGCTCAACGCAAGAAGAACGGACCATCGACCATCATCCAAGAGCTAAGGCATGAGCACAACTATCAACTGCAAGAACTATTGCACGATAGCTTTTTAGCCAAGAGCACCTACGAGTATCACCCGCGCAGCAGGCGGAAAAAATACAGCGACCTGGCTTTACTGACGCTAATTAAAGTGGTTAAAAGGCGTAATCCCAGCTTTGGCTACCTGCCCATGACCGACACGCTAAAAATCAAGTACGGCCTGCAGGTGAACCATAAACGCGTTTACCGACTGATGAAGGAGCACAATCTGCTGGCCCGCAAATACAACCTGCGTGCAGGCAAGTATGATTCATCAAAAGGTCCTCAAGGTAAGAAGGCGAAGAATCGCTTCCACCAAAAGTTTAAGACTGATCGGCCCTACCAAAAGGTGGTCACCGATATCAGCGAATTTCGCTATGGCAATAAGGGCATGAGCGAACGGATATATTTCTCACCCTTTAAAGATCTTTACAGTGGTGAAATCATCAGCTACACCATCAGCCAACGGCCGCAGACCAAGTATGTTCTGGATGGACTCAAGCAGGTTTTGACCATCCGGCCTAAACTGCCTTACCGCATGACGATTCACAGTGACCAGGGCATTCAATACCAGTCCAAAGCATGTCGCGGCGGGCGACCTGCCACGACAATGCGGCCTGTGAGAGTCTCTTTCACATCATGAAGGTTGAACTAGACTATTGCACCTATACCTATCCTACTAAGAAGGCGCTGCAGGAGGCCATGGAGAAGTGGATTTAATACTACAATCAGGTACACGCTAAAGGGCCGCACCCCGATTGAATATCGGAAGTTAGTCCTTAGCTAGAATTTATTAAACTGTCCTAATTTTGGGGTTCACATCAGAATCGGAATCGTGCGTTGGGTCTTGCTTAATGATAAAATGTCTAACTTTTTAGTTGCACTTCAATTTTGGTAAACACTCCCATTATTAATTATTTTTTGAGGTTTATTTCTCGATCAAACATGTCATGAAGTTCTGGGGCCCAATTATGTGCAATAAAAATAATCGTCTCTGATCCAGTTAGTAGACTTTTCAAAATATTAAGTGTAGCCTTCTCATCAATAGCTGAGGTTCCTTCATCGATTAATATTAACTTACTGCGATACACTTTAGTCCGAGCCAACACAATTTTTTGTCTTTGGCCACCAGATAAATTGTTTTTATCTAAATCAACATAAGTTTCAATTCCCTGTGGGAATTTATCTAGATCATCTGTTAGTTGCATCTTTTGCGCCCAAATCTGTGCAGCCTTGTTCAATTTACTATTGAACATTGTAATATTTTCTTTAATAGTACCAGGAAATAAAATAGGATCTTGTGGAATATAACCAATTCGATTTAAGTTAGGTTGAATATTCTTTCCCTGCTCATCTTTAAAAGTGATTTCGCCAGAGGTTGGCTCTAACTCATGCAAAATCAGCCTAAATAAAGTAGATTTTCCGGCACCACTGTCACCAGAGAGCAGAACTTTTTCACCTGCCTTAATCTGAATATCAGGATATGACAGGTATTCACCATTAGCAAAATCTTTTCTTAAGCTGGTAATGTTTAAGCTTGCAAAATGATCAATATTGCCAACACTGTCAGAAATCACTTTAGTCTTAGTAGGAGTAGGTTCAATGGCTTTAGTTATTTTAGCGTTTAGCATTTTAGCTGATTGAATTAGTGTCACATTTTGATTTAGTGCGACTAATTCAGAAAACACTAAACTGGCAAAATTACCAATACTAAAAAATACACCAAAATTCAATTGCTTAATGATAATTAAAAAACCAGCCAAAAATAAGATCAAGCTTTGAGCAAGCATATTTAAACTAGTGGATAGCGTGTCAATTTTGGTCGATGTTTTTTCTTTCTTGACTTTTGCATTCTCTAGGGCTGAAGCTCCACCGGACAAAACACTGAGCAGCTTATTTTTGGCTTGATAGCGCTGTAAAATGGCTAATCCATTAGTCCATTTTTGAATCAAATCAATATACAGTTGATTTTTTTCAGAAACGTTATTTGTTAAATTTTGTAAAGGCTTAGAAATAAGCTTAGGCAAAAAGAGCAACATAATGGCTAAAATTACAATCAATAGTAGTAAATAAACATTGAAAGTTAAAACAACCGAAATAGAAAAAACGATATCTAAAATAAAGTTCAGTATCTTGAATAATGGATCTAAAAACATCTCCGTTAGCATGTTTAAATCATTAGTCAAACTATTTTGTATTTTAGCAACTTCACCGTCAGTATAGCTATTATCATAATAATTCGTAGTTATCTTTTCTCTAATATGATGGAGATACTTTTGCTCATGTTTTGTATATAAATATCTTCCTGTATAGATTAGAATATAGCTTGCTATACTTGCTATCGTCGAAAGCAATGAGTATATTATGAATTTCTCCATATTTAGGTTCTTAACTGCATTAGCAGTCGGTGTTAGAAGATAGCTGCTATATGCTGTTAATCCACTACCCAATATAGCTAAGGCAATAATCAAAATGATTGTTTTAAACCTAAATTTTAAAAAGCTTGAAATTTTCATTGTACTCTCTTTTTATTTAATATCGAATAATTTTAATGCGCTGGTTAAGGCTTTTATAATCCCTTTGTTTCCATCTTCGAAATTAATAGTAGCTTTAGAAAAGGTGGTATCAACTATATATTTGTTTCCACTCCAGTTATAGGTATATGTGTCAAAACATGAAATCATCACTTTTATATGCTTGTCTACAGAAAAGTCATGATACAGTTCTCGATATTTAACAAGTACATACACTATACCTGCCAGTCCATGATTAAAAGATGCATTTTTAGGCATCTTATCATTTGTTAATTCATGTGCTAAAGCAAATGCAAGTTTATCATATTTGGTTTCTTTAAATTTTTCTTTTAATGTTAGACATAAATTTAAGACACCTGCAGTACCATCATATAAGTAAGGAGAAAGATAGGTTGAAGAATATTTCATTCTATAATTTATGCCCTCTTTTTGTTTTACTTGATAATTTTGATTAACAAAATTAAGGACTTCTTCCAATTGGCTTATATATTCTTTATCCTTAAAAAATGTACTAATTACTGAAGCAGTGCAAAATAAAAGTGACAGTATTGTTCCTAGACCTAAAGAATTAATATCTGAACTTTTTTCCTTTACAATAGTGAGCAACTTATGAAAGTCTGAAAGCAATTGCTTATTACATTCCTTTGTAAATACTTTTTTATCACAATATCCTTTTTCAAGGATATCCATTTCTAATATCATATATTTTTGAGAAGTTAGAAAAGTTTTGCCATTTTGATCAGTCAATCGGGATTGATTAAACTTGATATTATCAATCCTACTTACTAAACATGTTTTAGTTAAACTCTGCAGTAAAGAATAAGGAAAAGCTAAATTAGTGTCACTTTTCCTTCCCTTGTAAGGTGTGCTTTCTAGTAAATTTACAATATCATGTAAGTTTGTTTTAGGATCTTTTAGCAACTTTCTAGTGATATCTACAAATATGACAGGAACATTCTCTATTTTAGCAAATTTCTCAAAAAAATTAATTGACATTTTACCAGTAAAGTCTATATTTAAAAACATATTAGCTCTACAAAATAATGACATTATCAAATAACCAAGTTGCCTTTTATCTTGTTCTTCTAAAGTTAAAGATGATATTGATTCGTCATAAAAGCCAGGCGTTCTATAAAAAATTTTACTTTTTGTTTTGTTTTTTATTAAAGCAGATTGACCTAAGTCTATGAAATAGGTTTTATTAGTTGATACATTTATTAAGATATTGTTTGCCGATATATCTCCTAAAAATATTCCTTTGTCATGAAGTACAGATAAGTTCTTTATAATATCTATTATGACGTATGAATAGGTTTCATATAGCTTTTTCTTATTAACATTAGCGTTTATAAAGCTATGACGTGGTAAAGCACGAAAACTTTCTACATTTATTCCTTCTATAAATTCTTCTACCAAGAAGTAATCTTTATCTTCATAGAATGAATTTATATAATTTGGAATAAAATCATCGTGTTTTAGTAATTTTAGAAACTTTTCTTCATTTTTAAGTTTCTGTATTTCTGTGTAAACTTCATCTTCATATCCATACTTAGCATTTTTTAGTACTACGTGTTTTTTATTGGCTAATGCTTCAAAAACTGATCCAGAAGCTTTTGAATTCAAGCTTTTTTTAGGTATATAGTCTTTGAAAATATGTTTCGCTTGTTTATATGTATCGGAATTTTGGGGAAATGGTTCCGTAACAAAATAGGGTAATTTATATTTTAATTCCTCATAGTCCTTATAAAGTTTTTTCCCATCTAAATCATAAATATAGTTATCAGATTGAGTTATTGTTCCATAACGATAAAAAATATTATTTGAGTCTTTATATCTTCTATCAGTTAATACATATATACCAGACTCAAATCTTAACTCTGGTAACTCGTATAATTTTTTTACTAAGTATTTAAATTCGTTAAGGCTGGAAGGATAAATAGTGATAAATTTTCCAGTTGACCATAAGGGAGCACTTCCTGACAAATTTTTCCGAACTTCATCCTGATTAGAAATGTACTTAAATGAATTTTTTTCTCTTTTGCAAAATAAAAAAATTGTATTTAAGATCTTGATATAAGAATTCCAAGAACTTGATATATGAATTTTGAAACCTTGATGAGGGAAATTTGTATCCACATTAAAATTAAATTGTAAATAATAGTTATCAGCATTCCTGGAAATAAAAGATAAATCTTCTGGTTTAATGTCATCTGGTAAAATGTTAGTTGTCTTCTTGTTCGTATATACGTCTAACTGTAAAGGTAATTTTAGATTATTCAATATAATACCCTCCTATCAAATATTAATTAATTATAGCATATAACTAACAAAAATATTATTGACTTTTAATATTTTTGTGCAATAATATAATATAGAGTTAATAATAAATAGAAAGGGGGGGAGTATTATGGAAGCTCTTTTAGACCTACAACGCTTAGCTGCAGAAGAAAATGACAATCCTGAATCTAATCAATTTGAGGATAGTAATAGATGTACTCTTACACGTTCGTGTGTAAAGTAATTTAATATTTAAAAAAGATAGATCTTGATAAAAAATCTATCTTTTTTGCTATTCACCATTTGATGTTAATTAAAACTAAAAAGTATACAAAAAGAGTCTGGGAAAAAACTATTTCCCGGACCAACAAAAAAAGACGTTGAACTCAACGCCTTTTTTCGTATACATTTTGTCTTGGCCCTGATATTATTTATTTACCAAACTCAAATAGATCGGAGACCAATTTCAATGTACCAAAATTATACCACAGGCCAAACTGCTTTAGTACTCAATTTAGATTTTGTTATTCCCCAGGACCACCTGGTTCATGCCATTAGCCAGTTCGTTGATTCCATTCCGCTGGCAGTGCTTGAAGGCGATACTCCTGCAACCGGCAGACCGGCCTACCATCCGGCCCGCATGCTCAAGATTCTGCTCTTTGCTTATGCCCGCAAGGTCTTCTCTGGGCGCAAGATTGCCCAGATGCTGGTCGAAAACTTGCCGATGATGTACTTGGCGAACCAGCAGACCATGTCCTATCATACCATTAATAATTTTCGCTCTAGCCCGCACGCTAACCAGCTGATTAAGCAGTGCTTTCTCTACTTTAACAATCTGCTTCAAGAAGAGGGCTTACTCTATGAGCA
>NZ_JBWXGB010000007.1:0-50330 GCF_059900845.1 Lactobacillus sp. CA30L | reverse complement strand
AAACCCTAGAGCCAAGCGGACTTACCGAAATGAGACCGTATTTATATAATACTAACTTAGATACTAGTAAGATACATGAAGATACTCAGTTAGACTTCAGTTCGAACAAATATTCGCCTCACCAAATTGAACAGCAAAACATGGATCTAGTTAATCATGTTACAGAAACAATGAGCGTTAAGGCTATTCCTGATTTTCTCAATCAGGCTTCGTTAAAACTAATTAAACTCTGGTGTAATACGCCCGCAGAGATCAATCGTTTTATCAGAATTATTCTGAACGCAAAAAATGCGGCCCAACAAGAAGCAATAGACAACGGTTTTGGCAATAATTCATACTTAGATTTGCAAAATGAAGTTCTCCAAACAGAAGTGACAAAGTGGCTGCGGAGTTACTTTGACCGCATTCGTGCAGCTGATCGGGATCCGAAAAAACGGGTTAATAATGCTGAAAACTATCTGTACACTACTATGCGCAACAACTTTAATAAACATATGCACGAACAGTTACAAAGTGCCAAAAAAGAGTAGTGCAATTTTGTATAAACGCTATTAAAAAATAAACAAAAAAAAGCAAGTCTAAAAGCTTAAAAAAAGCCTTTAAAACTGCTAATCAAGCTATTTTGTTAATATTATAATATAAAATAAATTACAAATTTTACAAAACGTAAATAATTTAAGTAAATATCTAAAACACAAAATATTTTATTTACGAAAAAAACAAGTGATTTCAACGATTCTACCAACTGCACCAAACTTTTTTTGCCAATTTCATAATTCAACAGTTGTAAAAGAAAAAATATAATTTATTTATCACTTGTTTTCAGATATTAATTTTTTAAATCGTCTATACAAAGTTGCACTACTAATGCCAGTTTCTTTAATAATAGTTTGTAACGGGGTTCCCTTTTTATATAGCCAATAAGCTTGGCTAATTTGCTCGTCACTGTATTTATTATTGCGCCCTTCATGAAAATTTGGGTCGTGCTTTCGTGCATAATCTTTACCTTCTTGTGTCCTAGTTAAAATCATATCTCGATCAAACTGGGCTACGGCTGAAAGAATTGTTACTGTTAGTTGTCCTGTGGGCGAGTTATCAATGACACCAAAATTTAAAACATTGATAGTTACGCCCTTATTAAATAGCTTTTTGACGGTGCTTAGCACTTCACTAGTATTTCTTGCAAATCGGTCAAATTTAGTAACGGTTAGTTGATCACCTTCTGTAAGTTTTGCCAATAATTGATTAAAGACAGGACGATTAGTCGTCGTACCTGTATATTTTTCTTGGAAAATTCTGTCTACTCCTGCTGCGGTTAACAAATCAATTTGCGTTTCTAATTTTTGGCCATTGGTGCTTACTCTTGCATAACCAAAATTCACGTATGCTTCTCCCTTAGTCCCACTCCGTAAGCAATGATAGCGCAAACATTGTTGGCTGTTTGCTGTTAGTATAACATTCTCTTCTGATTCTTACAACTGTTGAGTTATGAGAATTAAAACGATGGAGAAGGCCTCAACATGAAACAAAAATTTCACAATAAGGGTAAAGGGTTAGTAGCCACAATTGCTTTAGGACTAGCACTTTTAGGTAGCGGATATTCAAGTTTACTAAAAGATAAAGCTAGTGTTCCTAATATTCAGAACCAACTAAAAGTTAATAAACAAGTTGGAGGTCTTTCCGCTAAGCAATATCAATCATTAAGCAAAATTGATTATCATAGCGGAGAAAAAATAGTTCGCTTTGTTAATCATAATAATTCGACTTTAAATTCGCATAGTTGGCATAGTAATAGAATCATCTATCAGAATTTAGATAAATTGAATCGAACATCAGGATCCAATACAGCATTTTTAGAACGTCGAAATATCGCAAAACAAGCCAAAAGAACTCGTCAACAAGTCAAACCGACTGGTTGGCACTATCCATATCGGGACGGTGTACAAATCTATAATCGGGGACACCTAATCGCCTATTCTTTGTCTGGCGGTATTGATCAGTTTGGAAAATATACACCAAACAACGAAGGAGATCAGAACAATCCACGTAATCTGTTTACACAATCTGCATACACAAACCAGAAAATGCAAACAATTTACGAAGGAGAGGTGCGTAATGCGTTGTTAACGGGTCAAAAGGTTATCTATCAAGCAACGCCAATTTTTCGAGGTAATGAACTAATGGCACGAGGCATCAATTTACAGGCAAAATCAACAGACGGTATGCTAAATTTTAATGTCTATATCTTTAATATTCAGCCCCATTATCAATTTGATTATCAAAGTGGAGCGGTAAGAAAATCATGAGAAAGACTAGCACCACCAGTACGGGAACAGGAAAGAAAAGAGTAAAGCATTTAACCAACTACTCTATCAATGCACTTTTCCAAAAAGTCGTTAAGGTTCGAATGTTTAACAAAATCTGGATTAACGGACAAGATGGCAATTTTTATCAAATTGATTCCGAAAAAGAAATTATTCTAACAGAAGAACACAAGTATATCGGGACTGTACGACCGCTAAAGTATGTTTATCAAAATTTGCAAACTGGCTATGATTTGAACGGTAATCGGGTTTGCTATCGCAAACACCCTTATGCCAAACATAAGGAACCGGTAATCTGGTGTAAAACTTACAGGAAAATATTTTGAAATGAAAGTAATAAATTATTTACTGGACTTCATTTTCGCAATTGTAGGTCAAGTATTCACGTTCGCAATGTTACACGTCAAATTAAGCCTAGCTTTAATGGCACTTTTCCTATTTCTAATTTGTTTTATCGCCCATAAAGCACAAACGGGAAAGATATTTGGCTTCTGGTGGCAGCTTAACCGTTGTCTAGATCAAATTGTTACCAAGGGCCTGATCATAGCACCAATTTTACTTCTAATTGAATTGATATATTTCGGGTTAATTCTATTAAGGCTATATAAAGGTATTTAAGTTTAAAGGAGTACGCAATGAATAGTGTTGAAATTATTATCGGTTGTATATTCGGGGCGTATTTGATAATGAAAATTCGAGAATACATTAAGGCAGCCAGATTGATCAAGCAATCAACGATTAACCCACAAGAAGTAATTGATGACTATCATACCCAGTTGGCAACGATTAAAAACCAAATTGCTACTGTCCAAACACAACAACAAGATTTAACTGATCAGCCAATTAGTCATAAAGTTAAACGACAAATTAAGCACTTTGATAAGCAACTATCACAGTTGGATCAAAAACAAAAAGGGGTTGAAAATGCCTTAGCAGATTACCAAAAAATAATTAACGAACTGACCGAAAAGTCAGATATTAAACAGAATCTCCGCTCTTACTTACATAATAAATATCATCTTTGACTTAATTCTTGAAAGAGAAGTATTGCATAGACAACTGCAATTTGCAGAAAGGCAGCAGCGCCTTTTACTTCTATTGAGCAGCAATGCTCGTTTGTACATTGACAACGCGATAATGAAAACTGGCAGCACACTTAATAACCTGGTTATTTGTGCCGAAACTTGGAGTACAAGGTCAATATGAATTTTAATAACTGGACAAAATTTCCAAAGTGTTAAAAGAACTATTGTCGCTGCAACACTGCACCTTACCAAGCGGATCAGCCTATGGCGTGGAAAACATTGGAAACCACTGGAAAAAAACAGGAATGCTACAATCTGAGCCGGAGTGATAAGTAATTTAGGTATTGTCGTTATATACTAAATGATCTGCTGGACGGTGGTTGTCAGTTGCTCCCAAACTGTCCTCGCTATGTCTCCAGGACGAAGAGACACAAAAGCTTATGCTTAATAACCATAGGCAACGTTAAATACATCTGTACGTAGCTGTTAGCGTTATGGAAGATTATTATTAATCTTCTAGGAGGAAATGCCTCGCGAACTATAATGTCGCTGCTGTAAAGAACTAATTGAGGGGACGGCAGGAATCTGCTTAAGAATTTAATTAGGATCGTTATCCATTAAACGACTTGTCACTAAATTTTAGATTTATGACTAGAAAATTAATAATGGATCAGTGATTAGCTAGACGCTAAGTGAAAAGTCAAAGGTGCGCCTTTTTAGTCGAATATGATTAATTAACATGTAATGAGAGCCTTTGAAATAACACTTAATTTTGGTCAATGATCAAAGAAAACCAATTTGGTTGATGTTTGCGATAACAAAAATTTAGAAAAACAAATACGGGCGTATTATGCCCAATTTAATAAATTTGCGTATTAGTTTTTAGTGCGCAAAAAAGAAAAGAGGAAAGAAATGCCTAAAAAAGACGATCCGGTAGTGGCTGCATATCTAAAGCAATACAAGCACACTACTTATACTGAATGGGAAAAGAACATTATCTGGGATAGCTTTAAAACGGCAGTAACAAATAAGAAGTCCTCCATATATAAGCAAATTGTCGGCTTGGCTTATGAAAAATTAGAAAAAGAGGCTTATCAGCACATGAAAGTTGAGCATATTCATTTTGAGTAGGCGAAATAAGCGAAAACGGCTAGTTAGTAATGTTTTAGCAATTGTTCTACTGTTATTTTTGATAGGAGCAATTATTGTAGTTTTGAATTTCAATAAATTGCAGGGACAAGCAGCCAATTCGCTAGCCAATGACAAAATAGAATTACAACGACGAAATCATCAAACTAAAAAGCCAAATTATAATTTGAAAAAAGTTAAACCAATATCACCGCAAACTTTGGCCCATGCCTGGCGTTGTCGTCGTGACTATCGGGCAATTGGTCAAATTGCGGTACCGTCGGAGAATATTTTATTAAATATTTTTCGGGGTACAGGTAATGATGAGCTTGCTTTAGGCGTTGGTACTTTAAGATCAGATCAGCGAATGGGGCGGAATAACTATCCCTTGGCAGGTCATAATATGGATGATGGCCAAACTTACTTTAGCCCGTTATATACCGCTAAGGTTAGGGGACAACTTACTAAAGGAACACGTATTTTTTTGACCGATTTTAAGAAAGTATATTTTTATCGAATAGATATTGCCTATTTTATTGGTGTTTATAATCTACGGTTAGCTTTCAATCGGAAAAAATTTGCCAAAAAGCCGGTTATATCACTGTTCACGTGTGATTGGACAGGACAGGGTCGCTTGTTTGTTAGAGGTCATTTGACTGGCTCACAGTCTCTTAAATCAGCGTCTAGGTATGTTAGAAGCACGTTTAAAATTTAAGAAAGAAGGGATTAATTAATGTCAAGAGCTGTTCTTAGAAAAGAAAAGGACGGTAGAATAACCTATATTGGTCATGTACCGCCCGAATATCATTTAAAGCCTAATGAATATTACGGTAAGTTACCAGGAGAAGATCAAGGAAGTTACGTTAAGTAGCTTCCTTTTTTAATACAAAATTTTATTAAGTAGGAGGTAAGCAATGTCAAAAGTGAGCGTTAAGTGCCAGATGTTGAAATCGGAGTACAAAGCTGTCGAAGACTTCTTGCGGGCCAATTTTGAAATGTCACGAGGAGACGAAAAAGATTTTATTTCGATGATGATTTTTTACTTTGCAAACGAGGAATTACAACTAGAAGAAGATAATCAAGATACCTTTGACTTTAAGAAAGTCATTAATGATTTTTGGGAAGTCCAGTATGAAATTAACCAAGCAGAAGATAGTAGCTGCATGATTGCAGCAAAAATACCAATTCAGACTTTTACAAAGTTGTTTAATAAACAACGAAGTTTGTATCCAGAAATTGCAAAGTGCGAAGATAAAGTAAAAAGGAATTTCATCGTTTACCTTAGCTACATTTTAGTTAGTTCAATTAAGGGTGGTAAATTAAGCCCTAAGTTTATCTTTGATAAAAAGATTGGAATTAAGCAATAAGGAGAATAAAGAATGCAAAAGATAATAACGATCAGAGTACCGCAATCAGAATATAGCAAATTGAGTGGTATGTTGGCGGGCCTGGCACAGAGCTTGTCACAAAAGATGAAGTCGACAATAAAGCCTCCTAGTGCTGGCAAATCACTAGTGACTTATGCTTTTCGAGAATTACAGAAAGAAGAGTTGCTAAAGAGAGCGCCAATTGAACAGAGACGAGCATGGGGACAAGTGATTTTGCCATCTTGGTTGAGGGCCGATATTGGCGAGCCGCTGACAATTGTGCAGCTAGAAATGGGTGAAGCTGGTTATGAGAGAATGATAGCCTGGATGAAAGACTTATATCCTGATGTTTATAACAATAAGAAGATTAACAATGATGATTTTATTGGAGCGCTAGGTATTACCTACGCACACCGGATTATGGCCGGCAATGTATCATTAGAAGTGGCACTTCCTTAAGAAAACTAATGAGTTAAAACAATCTGAAAGGAAGTGATTCTATGCAGTAATTCCAATTTAAAAAAGTAAAAATAATGTTTAACGGCACCGTTACTTAAAGAAGTAACGGTGCTTTTTTTGTTTGAAGAGAAAGGATAGCTATGAAAAAGCTAACAAAGAAACAGGCTAGAAAAGTATTAGCTACAATGGGCACTGGCCTTGCTTTGGCTGGTGTAGGTGTGGGTATTGCCTATAATAACGATTCGCAGCCGATTACGATTAACGCCCATGCTGCTGAACAAGCTAAGCTGGGAACGGACGCAACTTTTGGCAAAGGCAAAGATATTGCGTTTCAAATTGTTTATCAAATTCCAATAGATTCTCATATCAATAAGATAGAATTTTATGATAAATTCGAAACTTGCTTTGATTATCAAAAAGTAAGAATTTTTGATGAGAACAATAATGATGTGACTGATCAAGGTAAGACGGACTTTGACAAGGTAACTAACACGGTTAGTTGGCAAGCCAATGATCCTAAGAAGTGGTTCGGGCGCAAGATGACTATGCGGCCTGTTGTTAATTTGAAAGAAAATGCTGACTTATCCAAATATTTAGATAAAAATACCAATCAGTATAATATTCCAAACATTGGTAATATGAAAATTAACGACAAAGATATTCCGTCAAACAAGGTTGAAGTTCATACGCCAAATGATAAGGAACCAACTGTATTTAAACAGGTTGAAGATAAAGACGGGCAATATGTATCTAAGGCGAAGTACAATATTGGCGACACAGTCCACTATCGGGTCACCTACACGGTACCAAAGAACGGTAAGGATATTTCCAATGTCCAATTTATGGACGATCTAGAGGACGTATTAGACCTCAAAGAGGTTAAGGTCACAGACGACAAGGGGAACGATATTACTAAGACCGATGGTGACTTAAAGATTGATGATGACAAAGAAAGCTTTGTCTGGCAGCCAACTAACGATTACCTGTTAAAAATGCCGGATCATTCTTACACTGTCGATATATCAGCCAAGATTAAGCCTAATGTCGACCTAAGCAAGTATATTGATAAGGCCTCTAATGAATATCAGATTCCAAATATTGCCAAAATTAAATATAACGATAAAGAAACACCGTCAAACGAGGTTCACGTTATCACGCCGCCACCGGTTGATAAGAATAAGGTAGTTAAATCTGTCCAAGGTATATCAGGTAGCTATCATGAAGATAAAGATAACGTTGAAATTGGCCAAGATTACACGTATAAAATTCAATTTACGCCTAAACAAGGAATAACCTTGAAGGACGTTGAGTTTAGTGACGACCTTGAAGACGTTCTTGATCTTCAAAAGGTGGTAGTACAGAATCCGGACGGTAAAGATGTTACTGATTCTGACGGGACGATGAAGATTGACAACAACAAGGAAAGCTTTATCTGGCAGCCTAAAGATGATGTAGTTAAGACGATGGGCGGAAAGACTTATACTGTACTTGTGACAGCAAAGGTCAAGGGTGACGCCGATCTGCAGAAGTATATCAAGAACAATGTAATCGAAATTCCGAACACGGCCCACATGAAAGACAGTGGCGAAGATACGCCGTCGAACACGCCAATCGTAACGCCAAAGGTTGAGGAATCAAAGGCAAAGAAGGGGATTGTGCGTGATCCGTCCAACTGGATCAAATTCTTTGGTAATAAAGCAGAAACATCTGCTGGCCAAACTAGTGGTGACAAAGTCGATCAAGCAATTGACGCTAATGCGCATAATGCCAAGATTGAAGCGGCTAAGAAATTAGTTGTTCAAAATTCAGATGGCTCTTACCGCAAGGCAAATAAAGATGTAACCGATAAAGAATTCAATGACGCACTAGAAACTCTAACTAAACCGTATAAATTAGCTGAAAAAATCAATCTTAATGATCAAAAAGATACTAGTGTATCAACCACCGCACCATCTAGTGCTAGTGATTTGAAAGAGATCATTAATGCAACTACGGTTGAAAGTAACACAGCAGCCAGAGGTGACGCACTGGATTACCTGTTAACCTTTGATATTGGTAACAATGCCAATATGAAGTCCTTGGTCTTAAGTGACGACCTTGAAAACGTGCTGGACTTGAAGAATGTAGTTATTTTGGATAGTGAAGGTAATAATATTACCAATGACGGTGCACTTACGACTAGTGATAGCGACGAAAGTTGGACTTGGACGGCTAAGGATCCGACTAAGTATTCCGGTAAGAAAGTATATGCAGCGGTGGCAGCCAATATTAAATTAGATGCCGATCTTACTTCCTACACTGACAAGCAGATTCCAAAC
Source organism: Lactobacillus sp. CA30L (assembly GCF_059900845.1). Lineage (NCBI taxonomy): Bacteria > Bacillati > Bacillota > Bacilli > Lactobacillales > Lactobacillaceae > Lactobacillus > Lactobacillus sp. CA30L. The sequence goes on along the minus strand of NZ_JBWXGB010000007.1, from coordinate 41,709 downwards.
GTGGGCCACTTACAGATTAATGGTAAGGATACACCAACCAATGTAGTTAAGACGAAATTAAATGGCGATCCAGATCCTATGAAAGATCCAAAGAATCCGAACAGTCCGCTTAACCCGAATAACCCAAAGAATCCGAACAATCCAAATAACCCGAAAAATTCAAAGAATCCAAAAGATCCTAAGAAAGATAAAGATAAGAAAAATAAGAAAGGTAAGAATCCAAAGAAAAATCCAAAGGATCCGAATAAGGGAATTCTAAAAGGTGACGGTACTAATAATCCAGTAACAGGTAAGAATGGCTTCCTGCCAAGAACTGGGCACTTTGTCCTGTCGCACATTGGATGGATTGTGAGTGTTCTGATGGCCGGAGTAGCTGGAACTGTGTTCTACTTATACAAGAAGAATGAAGATTTTAAGGAGAAGGTAGATAAAATTATTAGAAAGTAAACAGTAAAGAAGTATAATTGAGGTAACACTAGATATTGTTGGTTAGATCAATGATATGCAGCTTGCTAACCAAGACGTAATATATTTATTTACAGTTTTAGAAGGTTGTCAGATCAATAATGAAGGGAGTTATCTTGTGTAACTCCTTTTTTGTTAATTATTTCTACTTTTAGGCTACATTTGTAGCCTTTTATGTTATAATAAAGATAACTAAAGGAGGTAGATTGCTATGGTAGTTACATCTGTACGATTTCCAGATGACGTATATCAGAAGGTAAAAGAGATGGCAGATTTTTCTGGAGTTAAAGTTACCACTTATATGAGAGAGGCTATTTTGGAAAAAATAGAAGATCAAGAAGACTATAAAGAATGTGTTGCAGAAGTTAAGAAAATGACCGGTACCGTGTCACGTGAAGACGTGATGAAAGAAGTCTTTGGCAGCGAAAATGACTAAATTTTCGTGGAAGTTTTCAAAAAACTGTTTTAAACAATTCAAAAAACTGGATAAACCTGTACAAAAAGTCTTGCTTAAGTGGCTTGAATCGCACATCCAAGATGCTAGTGATCCACGAATTTGGGGAAAAGCCTTAGAAGGTAAATTGCAAACTTATTGGCGGTATAGAGTTGGAAAATACCGCATTTTAGCAGAAATTCAAGATAGCGAATTTATCGTTTTGGTCGTAAAAGTTGCAAAGCGCAACGATATCTACAAAAAGTAGAGAACGGAAATAATTATGAAAAAGAACAGCATTTTAATTGGTCTGGCAACAGCTACATTATTAAGTGTCGGTGTAATTGGAATTACTGGCAACATTGGCGTAAGTTCACCGCAGACAGTTCAAGCTGCCAAGAAAGGTTATAAGATTCAGCTGAAGCACAATGCTTACATTTTTAATAAGAGGGGCAAGCGCAAAGGTAGAAAGACCTTGAAAAAGGGAAAAACCCTTACAGCCTATCGCAAGGTAAAGATTAAGGGCAAGAAGTTTTATAAACTAAGTAAAGGACGCTACCTTAAAGCGGGCAATATAAAAAAGATCGGTAATGCAAGCCATAAAAGGGTTTCTGTAACTATCATTACTAACCATACACAAGTTTATAACGCTAAAGGGCAATTGACCGGTAATACTCTTAGAAAAGGTCTGGTTGAAAAAACGTATGGTACGGCGATCATAAAAGGTAAAAAATATTACTTAATTGGCGGTAATCACTATATACGTGTTAATAACGCTAAAATAATAAGTAGTAAACCTACACAAATTGAACCTGTTAATGATGATCAGAATACCAATACTGGAATAACAGAGATTGAATCTGGCAAAGATGATTTAACAAGTAAAACTGAGAATCCTACTGTAGATGAAATTAAGCAGTTGTTAGAAAATAGTAATGACAAGTCAGGATATGCTGTATATTTTTCAGATAAACAACTTGCTCAAATAAAGAATAGTTTATGGGAAAAAATTCAAAAATATAGGATTGAAAACGGATATCCAGCATATAAATCTAATTCTGAGTTAGATGATTTCATCGCAAAAGTTTCACAAAGTTCAAGCAATATGTATAACTATGCGGAAGATATAAATAGTTCTAATATAGAACAGTATGTACCTAATTTAGCAAGTCAAAATATAAATGCAATTAGGGCTTTTGATCATTATAAATATTACGGTCATTATTATATGGGAGCGGTAACTGAATTTAATATTAAGGATCGTGACCCAGAACATGTTGCAATTGAAATTTTTAACAGCTTAAAAAATGATTCATTTTATGATGAAGCAATATTAGGAAAAGATGATAAATTATCTTTTGCATCTTTAGGCCTGAATTATAATTGGAATGGAAATCATTCTAGCGTAGGATTAGTATTTATTGAAGTATCAGGTAATAGTCAAAAATGGATAGACTATTACAACGCTAACTAAGTAGCGAGAGCTAATTAATATTTAAAGCATTACTAGAAGTAATGCTTTTTTTGTTAGAAAGGAAAAGTAATGAATTTAGTACAAAATCCGTCAAAAGGGCGGAATAAGAAAATAGGGTACACATTAGTGGCTGCGCTAGCCTTGTCAATGGGATTAACTATGGCAGGTACTAGAACAGTGCACGCTGACAATGCACAAATGATTGATTTGCCAAAAGGGACTAATGCTCAGAAAAACAAAATACCAGGCCAATATGCTTTTGCTGGACAAGTAAATCAAGGTATAACTAAAGTTACACCATTTGGAGCAACTAACTCAGATTGGTCAACATCTTCCAGTCATACAGAAGACATGACTAAGCATTGGTACGCATTCCGATTGTCTGGTGACTCAGATAATAATGATCAATGGAAAGGGAAGGTAGGTATCTATTATTCAAATGTAGGTACATATCAAGGCCATACTGTTGATATTAAAATAACTATGCTTGACTGGAAAGTACAGAATTATCGTTGGGAAGATACTAACGGAAATGGGAAAATTGACAAGAAAGTACCGGTTAAAACAGCTTATGCGGCTTTTGGAAAAGACGATTTTGAAATATTTACACCTGGTATGGGTGCGGTTAAATATCGTTTAGACTATCTTGATCATGATACACATAAACCCGTTAAATTGACGGCGGCATGGACTTTTGATGATATTGATGGTAACCAATGGGTAGGTATAGAGCCTTCGACTCTGTCTAGTATTGATCAAATTTTTTATGGTGATCCAGATAATGGCAATACTTGGTTAAGTTATAAAAAGATGGGTGGTATAGATTATATCTATTCAAATGCACATCAACATAATGATGCTGTTATACAGAATGGGCATAATGCAGGTACTTTGACCTCTAAACAACCAAAAGGTAGTTTTACTGCCGCATATTCTGAATCGTCTAGTTTTATTATAGACTGGGTTTTTGGTCAAAATACTGGGAAACACGCTGTTGAAGATCAAGAGGACTTAGAGAAAGATAGTAGTTACTGGAATAGAGTTGGGAAATATGATCCAGACGCAGATACAAAATATCCAATAAAAAACATTTCGTCATACGTCGATGCGACATTTTTTAATCATGCGTATTTGAAATTTGGCACAACCCCAATGCTTAAGGATAAACCTAAGGAGCCAAAGAAGTTTGATTCAGATTCTGATGAAGGTACTAATACCCCATCAGAAATCGGAACAGATAAGTCAATAGATCATGATCTCTTAAAGAATCGTTATGAGGAATATCATTATCAAATAATGCATGACGTGCCAAAGGTTCGTCCTAATTTGAAATATGATCTCTATATGATCACAGATCAAATAGATAAAGATCTTGATGTTTCAAACGTTCATGTATATAACAGGGCTAACCAAGATGTAACTTACATGTTTACAGTTAATGTCGATAGTAATAACAAACTTTCGGTAATTGCTAAAGATTCTTCTTTAGGACACGATGATTTTTATCGTGAACAGTACAAGATTACGTTTGATGCAAAGATTAAACCAGGTGTAAGTCTTGCGGACCACCAAGACCCCAAACATAAAGATCAAGCCGTTGTTTACAACGAAGCCAAAGTAACTACTTCGAATGGGACGGCCGATAGTAATAAAACTACGACCAATGTTCCATTTACACCTAAAGACCAAACTAAAGCAATTTCCACTGACGGTAACGGCAAGGGCGATTCACTCCAGGTTGACTATGATGAAAACTACAAGTATACCGTTGATGTTGCAGCCCCTGATGGTGAAGATATTAAAACTTTAGAGCTTAAAGATAAGCTTGAAGATGTTCTTGACCTGAAGGATATTAAGGTTTACGACCAAGACGATAATAATAAAGATGTAACCGATCAAGGTAAGCTGACTAAAGACAATAACACGGCCGACTGGGTAGCAACTGAACCACAAAAGTGGCACGGTAAGCACTTGAGAATGGTTATTACTGCCAGCGTGAAGAATACGCCAGATCTAATGCAGTATTTGGATAAGGCTACTGGTGTAATCAAGGTGCCTAACAAGGCTATTTGGATTATCAATGGCAAGGACGATCCGACTAACATCGTTTACGTTGAGCCAAAGGGCCCAAAGGCAAGCGTTCAGAAGTGGATTGAATTACCTGATTTGAACTAAAAAGTTAAATAAATTTCTGATAGCCGTAACCAAATTAAAATGGTTACGGCTTATTTATTTTGAGGGAAGAATAAGATTTAGCGTGACCTACTCCCTCGGGCCGGGTGCGTGGTGGGCAGTTGAAGATTAAGTAAGCAGCAAATTAGTAGCTAAAAGCTAGTAGTTTGCTGCTTTTTTTGTTTGATGAAGTGGGTGGTTAAGATGTACTGCTCTGTACCCAGTGACTAAAGCTAAATAAGACGATTTAAGCGCCTTTAAGCAGTGCTGGGACAATTATACAAAAAGGATTAAAAGGCCTCATAGCGGACTGCTTGTGGGGCTAGAAATGAAGTAATAAATAGATGTGTAAAAGAAAAGAAGAGGTAAAAAAATGAACTACTTAGTTAATCAATTATTCCTGGCAGCAGCTTCAACTGGAGGAGATCCTGTAGGTAAGCTTACTAAAGCTTTGGAGTGGTTAAAAACAGATGGTACTAAAGTTGGTTTAGGCACAGCCGTTGTTATGCTGGTTATTGTCGGTATCATGTTTCTATTTGGCGGACGTGCGGCTCAAATAGCAAAAAGCCATTTGGTCAATATTTTTGCTGGAATCGCAATTATTGCATTAGCAGCAATCTTAGTTCCGTGGATAGCTGGACTATTCGCCTAATGTGAATTTTTAAAAGAGGGAGCTTGGTATGAGCAAAATCAGATTTGTGAACGTACCTCGAAGTTATCGTAGAAGTCTTATTGGCAACCGTGTTCTTAGCGGTAGTAAACTCATGGATCTAGCAACTGCTGACCAAAGAGTAAAAAAATTGGCCAAAAAGCTAACCGATGACCGAACAGTGAAACTAGATTTAGAAATTGAACCTGATCGAGATGATCAGGCTTTTTCAGTTTATGGCGTTCATATTGAACATGCAGATCAAAACTTAGGATTAAGAAGTATTGCTGATCGTTTGGTTATTGATTCCAGTAACGAAGAAAAAAGCGATCAAAACGCAGAAAGATTAGCTAATTTACTTGAAAGTGAATTACGTGATGATCAAGAAGACACTGCTACTGATATGGATTACCTATTTAGTGATAGTGAGAGTAAAGGAGAAAATGAAGATGAAAGTATTCAGAATGATCAACGCCCCGTGAGGGGCGTTGCCCCTACAGAAATTGAAGAGAGTAACGATAAAAATACAGAAGAAGTAGATTCTAAAGCTACTAAAGAAGTTGCTCCAGCAGCAAAGCCACAGGTTGCTCCTGATCCAAAAGATTTTTACAAAGGTACTGATGATGAGTATAAAAGTGAGATAGCTGAACCAGCAGCAACGGAAAAAGAAGTGATAGCTCGGTCCGCTTATATTGCAGATAAAAATATTTTTCAAGCCGTACCTGATAAAAATTATGAACAGATCTTTGATTTAACTGAAATTAAGCGGCGGCTAGGCTATGTCGACAATCCGCAAGATAAATATCAACGAAAATTAAATGCGCAAATTGATAGTGATTTAGAGAAGTGTCATTTAAAGAATGCGGCAGCCGAATATGAACGTGAAGCTGCTAAGTTGAAAAATGCAACAATTAATAAGCTAAATGAAGCATATAGCGAAGTTAATAAGGTTCTGATTGAAGACACGGTTCAGGGTCAAGCGAACAATGAAATACTAGAAAAGAGTGGCCAAGCTAGTGAAGAGAAACAGACTAGTCAAAAAGAAGCCGAGCAAAAAATTGCTGCTAAAAAGCAAGAGCTGGAAGACGAAATGGAGCGCAGAATTGCCGAATTTAAACGGCAAATTGAAGAAGAAATGCGTCACCGTCAAGAAGCAGTTGAAAATGAGCAGCGACTTTGGCTTGAAAAGCGTAATAATCAGGTTGATCAAGATTTAAAGCAGAAAGAAAAGGCTGTAAAAGATAAGTTTCGATTGCAAGAAATTCAAAAACGTAATAATGAATTGCGTGACTTGCACCAGCAAACTGAGAATAGTTACAGTCAAGAATTGGAAAAACTATTTAATCAGCATAAAAATAAATTTGCTACTAATTTGGTCCACCTTGAAAGGAGCGTGCAAACACAGAGTAGCCGGATTGATCGGCAAAAGAAGAAAGACGAAAAGACTAAGGAAATGCTTGCGCAACAACAAGCAAAAATTCAGGCAATTAACCGTGCCAACCAGCTAAAAGAAAAAGAGCTTAAATATTTAGAACAACATGATAAGGAATTTCCGACTAAATTAACTGAAACTTTGTCTGCTGGTGTTGCTAACGCTATTAAAGAGGCCCTAAAAGAACAACAAAAGGCTGCTGCAGCAGGTAAAACAATTGATCTAGATAAAGCGATTGGCGAGCATATTAAGGCTAATAGTCTATTACCGGTTGTTACTAACCCAGATAAGGATTTAGTAGAAACAGGCGATTTTGAAAAGATAGATAATCAAGCTAGTCAAGTTCGAGGTCATAAAACTGTTCGTATGCTTGGGTTGGCAGCTGTTCTGCTTCTAGGAGTGAGTGCAGCAGGATATGGCTACTGGTACTATCAGCCTAAAACAATGCCAATAACCCAGACGCAAAAGTCGGCTAAAGATCACGCAAGGCAATCGAAAAATTCGCAAGCAAAGAGTAAGCAAGTGGCAGGCGGGCCTGTACAAGGCAGCCAGAGTAAGAATAAGCGCAAAGTCCATGACAGTAACGTTATTCTTTATCACGCAGCCAAACGGTGGTCGGCTAAAATAGATGTTCTAGACGGTGCTTTAGGTCAGGGCGACATTAGAGCGTTGAAGGAAATTAACGATGCCCACCCGACGTGGATTAGTAGGCTGTATTATGCAGTAGCAGCTAATGATCAAGCCGGTATGCGGGCCATTTATCTACAACTAACGCCTCGGCAAAAAGAAAAAACGAGCTATGCTGCCCGGCACGCAATTGCACTGTCTTTCTACAATATTAAAGATTGGCAGAATGGCTGGTTAGCAAGGAATGGATATTAAAGGAGGGTTGCTGTGAAACGAGGAGACGTATCATTAATGCACAAATTGCAGAAAATGGTACATGAACTTACAAAAGGGCGGCCAGCTGGTGAAATGCTACCTGATCAGGGTAACATTCAACTTAGACGTGGCCGCTTAAATAAGAAAACTATGATTGTTATGATCATAGTTTTTTTGTTGTTATTATATCTAGACAATAGCTTGCATTGGTTAGCAACTCTGTTGCAAGAACAATCCAAAATGCCAATAGGTCACTTCTCCTTACCAATAGATAAGGCTCTAATTTGGGGCCTGAATCCATTTATGAACAAAGTAAAATTAATTGAAGTATTAATTCTACTAATTATTAGTCCTATTATTACTATTTTGGGGCTATCAAAGGCTGGGATAGCGATTAATGGTGAAGCGGCAAGTAGTATTGCTTATGGCCAAAAAGGAGATAGTCGTTTTACTACGCTCAAAGAAATCAAGGAGCAGTACGAGAGTATTCCAGAAAAAGATGAAACTTTTCCAGGATATGGTGGAATTCCAATTAGTCACTATGGAAATCGATATTTTATTGATAATGATTCTGTCAACAATATAATCGTTGGGACTAGTAGATCAGGTAAAGGCGAGATGATCGTAATACCATTTATTGACAATTTGTCTCGAGCTGAAAATCAATCTTCAATGGTTGTTTATGATCCAAAGAAAGAATTATATACTGCGTCAGCAGCAACCTTGAAAAAGAGAGGGTATGAAGTGTATCTATTGGATCTAGGCAATCCGATGAAGTCGATGTCTTATAATCCGTTAAACGTGATAGTTAAACAGGTGGAAAAAGGCGAAGACCCAGCACAAATGATCAATAGTGTCACCTATCCGATTATGCTTAATAAAGATAAAGGAGTGAATGAATGGGCGTATAAAAATGGTCAAGGAGAATTAAATGGTGCAATTGATCGTTTAATTAAATATTGCCTTAATCCTGAAAACTTTGCAGATCATAAAGCGCACCCGGAAAGAATCACACTCTACAATGCAATTGATTTCATTATTGAAACAAACGGTGTTAACTGGTATGAAAAAGTAGGCATAAAAGTTATTACTCATAATGTTTTAAATGATTATTTTACCCATTTGCCGCAAGGATCTTACGCTAAACAGCAGTATGCGGCAGTCGCTTCATCAGATTCTAAAGCATTGGGAACAATTAATTCAGTCGTAGAAGAACAATTAAGTCCTTTTACATTAGTAGGGAATGCAACTATGACTTCGATGAATTCCTTTGAATTAAAATCAATTGGCTTTTCCAAATACCTAAGTTTTAGGCTACCTAAAAAATATGCTTCAACGAAACTGATACTGCGCTTTAGAAAGGCTGCAACAAAAGAAAAGCCGCAATCTAAGATTATTGCGGAACATAAGATTGAAACTAACCAAACGGGTTTTGTTGAATACAATTTTGATGATAAGTTAGTGACTGGTGATTGGGTTGAACTAAGCTATGATAGTCCAAAAGGGGCGCTTCACAGTGTCTTTGAACTAGAACTAGCAGATAATAATGGCAAGCAAGGCGAACACGAGGCGGCAATTAAGCCCTTGTATAATCAATTGGAGACAACTAATTTTCGCTTGTCTTATTCTGAAAAGCCGATTGCCGTTTTTATGGCGATTCCTGATTATGATGATTCAAACAGTACATTAGCAACGATTTTTATTAATCAGCTGTATGGAGAATTAGCAAGGCAATGTGAGCTTGTTCCTGGTCATAGAACTTTTAGAAGGGTGCACTTTATTCTAGATGAATTTGGTAACTTAAAACCAATTGAAAATATGGACAAGGTTATGACAGTTTCAGCGGGGCGTAATATAGATTACTCCCTATTTTTGCAGTCATATGAACAACTTAATACGTATTATGGAAAATTTGCCGCAACCATTAAGGAACAAGGTCAGAACCAAATTCTAATTAAATGTAATAATATTTCAACGAATGTAGAATTTAGTAAGGCTGCTGGCCAAAAGACGGTAGAAGCAAGCAGCACCGGTAATAGTAGCAGCGAAAGGAGTAGATCGCAGAGTTATAATGTTCGGGCAGAAGCTGAATCAATAATTACGCCAAGCCGTTTACAACAAATGCTGGAGGGTGAAGACTTGATACTGCGGGTAATTCACCGTAAAGATAAATGGGGGAATCGGGTACGCCCGTATCCTGTTTTTAATACGGGAAAGACGCTTATGCCTTATGCACATACATTTTTAAAAGATTCGTTCAATACAAATAATGAATTAGTTGAAGTGGAATGTTTGCATAAGAATTTAAAATTACGTGATCTACAAATAGATTTTGCTGACTTTTTGAGTGAAGCTGCTTCTGAATATTCAGTTCAAGCATACAAAGATAACGTTGCACAGGCGGCTAATAGTAAGCAAAACAAAGATACTGAAAAGAAAGATGGTAAAAAAATGGATAATGAATTTATGGGTGAAATTCCAGATGATTTAATGATAGATAAGAATTTGACACCAAAAGAAGAGGAGAAACGGAGCAATTCAGATTTTGCAAGACTAGTTGAAGGCTATAAAACTGAAAAAGAAATAGATCCAGAACTAGCCGAAAAAATACTTAATGATTTTGATAGTGATAATTTTGAACAGATAAAAGTTGAACTTAACAGCATTGAAAATGATGAGGTTCGTGAAGAGCTGGAGGTTGAATTTAATAAAGAAATAAAATAATACGTTTAAACATCAAGGGAAAGGCTAACTAGCAATAGTTAGCCTTTTTTGTTGCGAAAAAGGAGAGTGAAATATGTTAGGTCAAATACTATTAAGTTTGGCCAGTGTGGCTCCAACTAACGCTTTACACAGCGCCCTAAAATATTTGAATTATTCAAATATTTTCACACGAGCATTTTCAATCATGAAATGGTGGATTATCAATCTTGTATATGGTATCGCCAATGCTACTAGTGAGCTAATGAATCAAATGCTGAATTTGTCTAACTTTGTTAATCAGGTTAATGGTAATGGGCAAGTTGGAAAACTAATGAGAATGGGCCAGAAGATAGCCCTGGTATTAATGATTTTGTGCCTGATATGGGTGGCAATCAAGATTATTGTTGATCACCATGCACCGCAATTAAAGAATGTACTAGTACAACTTTTCATTAGTGCGTTTTTAATAATGAATATCGGTAACATGACCACATGGCTTACGTCACAATCGGTTGGACTTGCACATGGCTTACTGGGTACAACAACCTCAAAGATAGACAAGGGCACTAGTGCTTTACCCTTTAACATTTTAAAAACGCATGTCAACGATTTAGAGTATCTAGTTGATACTAATTTTTCTGGTACAAATGTTAGTTCGGCTAACCCAACTAGCAAAGCCCCAGCCAAGTTACATTGGGGGCTTAATGATCTAAGCCGTAAACAGGTGGATCAAGGAGAAGTTGATTTTACAGAATTCTTAGATAATGGAAAAATCAAAGATAATTCACCATTGGAGAAAAAGGATCACCCATATAAAAAGGGAGATTATGACAAGAAGCCTGGTACGCATTTCTTGTACGGCTGGTTAAAATATACTGCTGAAAATACACCTAAAGAAAATGGAAAAGGGACGAAATGGAGTACGGCTGATATTTGGAACTTGTTAGGTTTTTCAATTGGCGGTTACGAGCGCTATACAATTAACTTTTTGCCAGTCTTAATTGCTTTAATAGCGTTAGCCGTTGCTTATCTGTTCGCCGGCTATGCGATTGTCAAATCGTTTATTGATATTGTCGTAATTGATATATTGAGTACAGTGATTGTTGCAACTGATCTTGATACTGGTCAGAAAACTAAGCAAGTGATTAATTCACTATTTTCTGCGATATTATTGGTCAGTTTACAGGCATTTGAATTAGCTTTCTATCAAGCTGCATGTACTTGGGCCAATTCCAGCGTCAAAAGTGTTTGGGGATTTGCTATTTTTATGCTCGCCGCAACTATTATGTTAATGGCCGGCAATAATAAAGTGGCTGAATTCTTTAACGTTGATACAGGCGCACAGCGTGGTCTACGTGCTGCCGGATCTGCTTTGTATCTAGGCAAGCAGGCGGCTAATTTGGGTGGTGCTGTGCTTGGAGCGCCAGGCAGGGCCAAGAATAGAATGAGTAACATGGCTGATAAGCTTAATACAACTGGAAGTATTCAACGTGCTGCTAGAAAACAGGCAAAACAAGGATCACGGCAAAATGCAATTAATAAGATGGCCGGCTTTGATCAAAGTGGCAATGTAATTCCGTCTAATATCAATAATTCAGGCGGTGGCAGCATTACTACGGACAATCTTGCCCCATTAACGCAGACTCCTCAAGCATTAAAGAAGTCAACGGAAGCACAAAATAAAGCTGCACAAGCATTAGATGAAGCCAGAACTGGCTTTGAAGGAATAGCTGGTAAAGCTGCAATGATTTTTGGCAATGGTAATCAAGATGATTCGGTTGAACGGGCACAAGCAGATCCTGCTAAACCTAACGATGAAGATTACAGTGAAGCAAATGAAGAATACAATCCAGTATATGATCAACCAGTTAATGCCTATTCTGGAACAGAAAGTCAGCCAAGTAGCGATAAGGGCCAGTATAGCCCTTCAACACCAGGTGCAAGTCAAAGTAGGCAAAGTGCAAGTAGAGATACAGCACATAGACAACCACAAAAGAATGACTTTGCTTCATGGCAAACTCGAGCTAGACAATACGACAAGTATAATCGGCTGACTACGGATAATGGATATGCACCGGTTGACTATAATCCAATAACAAAATTGCCTTACACGCAAGAAGAATGGGCTCAAAACCTTAATAACGTCAGGTCTAATGACGTACCTAGTCACAACTTAGATGGTTCAAGATTTAGCACTTCAGATGATTCTCAAAATGATTATCAAGAAAGTAGAAGTAACAGACCGGATCAATCGGTTAATGACTATGCTAAGGATAATTTAGACCGCAATCGGCTTCGTGATAGCAATAAACCAGATCAATCTAATTCGCCCAAACCACCAAGAGCTAGGAAATAAGGAAGGTAAGGAATGGATAATTATAATCGAAAACAAATGATGATACCGAAAACGACTAGAGCAGCTATCATGCTCTGGGTTGTGCCGTTAATCGATATTTTTATCGTAGCTATTTGCGGATTCCTCGGTATCGTAATTAGCCAAAGTTATACCACAGTACAGGGTGTTCAAATTATTTCACTTATTTGTGGCCTGATCATTGGTATTGGTTTGATTAAAAGAACTCAGAAAGCACCCAACATGAGAAACTGGCGAGTGCTATTTTTTGTTTGGCTGCAAGATAAAAGTAAGTATTTTCCTATCACGGTAACAAACGAAACAGAAGAAGAATTAAGAACAAAAGAAAAGGAGGGAGGAAATTCATTGTTCAAAAGTAATCGAAAAGAAAAAAGGGCGGCCGAAGCACAATTAAAAACAGCTTTGTCGTTAGGTATGCCAATTAATTGTACAGAAGATGGAATTATAACTTATCCAGATGGTTCAGCTGCCCGATATTTGCAACTAGGATCAACCGACCTGTTTAATTTACCAGATTCGGGACTGATTGAATGGCAAGATAGTCTGACTGGTGTCAGTCGGACGTATATTGAAGATTGCTCATATATTTCAATGGCTGCCAGGATCGATATGTCCGCCAATCAACGATATTGGCGGTATTTACGTCAAAAATGCGCTACTAGTCCGCAAGGTAAAAGAAGGGCTTGGGATTTAACAGAGAAGATTGCAGCAGCAGAGCAGGTGGAGCGTAGAACTGATCTTTATAGTTCTAAAAAATATTACGTAGAACTTTTTGGTTCTAGCGTTAAAGAGGTTCGGGAACGGACCTCTTTTTATAAAATGGGTGCTCAAAAGCTAAAACCCCGGGAACTTAGCCGGGCAGAAACAATCGAAGTATTATTTTCCATTAACAATCCGATTAATGATTAGAAAGGAGTACAGAATTTGAAAATATTAGGAAAAAGCAAAACATTTCTACGTAAATTTCTCTATGCAGAACGTGGGAATCGTTTGAGTGGCAAAGATAATAAGAAGTATCTTCTTTCTACAGAAGATGAGGTAAGGTTGGCCAAAAAGGGCTATGATTTAAAATTTATTGCAGCAATTCAACCGCAAGGAGGAATTAGATTTTATGACAAATACGCTGCAACTGGAAATAGTTTCTTTACCTACTTAACTATTATCAGTTATCGTAAAGATCCACCGTTATTATGGCTGTTTCAAATTTTTGGCAACGATTTTACGATGAGTAAACTTGATGTTCATACTGAAAAGATTGATAAAGTTAAAAACCAACTAAATCGGTCGATCACAGAAAAACAGGATCAGGCAAGAAAAGGTCGTTATCAAACAGATATGGACTCAGCCGATCAAGAACAGATTGATTTGCGTGAGTTGGCCAAACAGTTTAATGCTGGTACAGAAATACCTAAAGCAATTAGAATTCAAGTAAAAATCTATGCGGATACGCTGCCGGAATTGCAGAATCGCGTGAGCGAAATAAGCCGAACGCTGCGAGGTGACGGTTATCGAGGAGTGATTTATCAATTTACACTGCCAGAGCAGAGTAAAGCATGGTATCAGAATTTTTCGCAAGAAAATATGTCCTTAACCGCACCAGCTGCCACAACAATGGGAGCAGCCGTTATCGGGGGCGGTGTGCCTTTCCAAGGTGAAGATTTAACTGATCCACACGGCACATTGTATGGCCGTACGTCTACAAATGGACCGTTTGTCTTTGATCGTTTCGCACACACGCCGGAAAGGACTTCATACAATACCCTAGTATTGGGACAAATGGGATCAGGAAAGTCTACTTTTCTAAAAATGAATGAAAAGAGTGATTATGACCGTGGTTATTTTGTACGGATTATTGATAAAGCTGGTGAATATACCAAGCTGGTTAAGTCGCAAGGCGGGGTAGTAATTCGGTTAGATGGCAAAGAGGGTATGATTAACCCCCTGCAGGTATTGGCCACGGCAACAGATGACAATGATCAAAAAACAGTTGATGAAATGGCTAGTTTCAGGCAACATGTTGCAAACGTGCTGGTTCTTTTTAGCAATATCATGAATAACCAAATTGATGAATCAACTAAGCAAGAATTTAGTTCACTATTGCAGCATTTTTATGTGAGTTGTGGATTATTGCCAGCAGACTGGCAGAAGCACCCAGAAAACATTCATATTACAGGGCTACAGCCAAATCAATATCCGATTCTGTCTGATTTCCGTAAATATGTTAAAAAAGTTGCCACGAATGAATTTCTAGATAGAATTCACGCAACGGCAAAACGGCGCAATACTTATGAACAAATCAATACGGCGTTAGATAACATGATTGAAAACTATGGTAATCTTTTCGATGGTATTTCAAGTTTGAGAAATCTTAATGACGTTCAAGTCGTTTCATTTGATACTTCGGCAATATCCAAAATGGATTCCAACATCTATCATGCCCAGTTATATTCAACTTTAAACTTGATTCAAAATCAGGCAGTTATTAATGGACGCAAACAGGTAGATAAAGAAGACATTGACCGGCAATACTTCAGTATTTACTTTGATGAGTGCCACAACATTATAAATCCAAATAATATGATTGCGGTGCAGCAGATTGTCAACATGGCCAGAGAATTCAGAAAGTTCTTCGCAGGAATAACCTTCGCAACGCAAGATCTAGGTGCTATGTTACCTGATAACGTTTCGTCAGCCGATCTCGAATCTTTGAAGTCGATTGTTTTATTCTGTCAATACAAAGTGACGTTTAGGCATGAAGCGGGACAGCTTGAAAAATTAAACAGATTGTTGGGTGCCACCTTGAGTGAAACGGACTACGAACAGATCCCCCGGCAAAAGCAAGGGCAAAGTATAGTCACAATTGGGACCACACAGAGGTATCATATACAGGTTGAGCCTAGTCAGCGGGAACTAGCCCTGTTCACTGGGGGCGTATAATATGCGCAACTTCTTTAAACGTAAGATTATGAAATGGCTAATGATAGGGGGCACCGTAGTTGGCTTTGCAATGTTATTAATCGCTGGTGTATCGAGTATAGGTGGCACTGTTCTATCTTTCCTACTTTCTTGGCAAAGTCAAACTTGCAATCAACAGTCTAATGAAAGTAGTGGTAATTTAACCGTTAGCGGCTACAGTAAAAATGTACTTAGTAAAGCTGTAGCTGTGGCAGAAGTTGTAGGGGCCGACTTGAATATCAAGCCGGCTCTTGTTTTTGCCCAATTAGCCGCAGAAACAGGAATGCAAGATTCTAGAGAAGTACGCGAAGATAATAACTTTGGTGGTGTCAAATACAGTTCTTCCTTTAGTGATATAGCAACGCCAGGAAATATTTCTCCAGAAGGAGATCCTTACGCCCACTTTAAAAGCATTAGCGGCTTTGCAACTATCTACCGTAATACGATTAAGAACATGCTAGATGGAAAAAAGCCGGATACATGGCATGAATTCGTTGTTAATCTTAAGGCTAAAGGATATATGGGTGACGATGTTGATCATTACGTGGGGTTAGGGCAAAATTGGTACGATAATTACAACAAATTGGCTAAAAAGTACGGTAAAGGTAAAATTTCAGTATCAGCAAGTGCTAACGGCGCTAGTGACGATGATGTGGCCAGTGACGGCAGCAATATTTGTCCAGACACTGATGAAGGCTCATATTCAGGTAGTTGGGCCTGGCCATTTAGTACGATTAAGGAATCACCTCAGAGTTTGGATGGTGGCCAATATGGGCACACATCGTATTCACGCGGCAGCACTAACTTTCATGATGGTTTTGACTTTTCAAATGGTTTAAACGGCGTGCATAACGGCTCGGCAGTTTTGGCCGTTACAAGCGGTAAGATCTATAAAGTTGGCTATGACAGCGCCGCTCACTATTATATCTGGGAAAAAGCCGGAGACTACAATATTATCTATCAAGAAGGCTTTACATATAAAGACGATATAGATGTTAAAAAGGGCGATACAGTGAAAATTGGACAAAAGATCGGTACGATCACTGATTCACACGTCCACTTGGGTATTACGACCAATAAGAAAAATCCAGCAATGAACCAGACCGGTTCACCGGTTGCCAATGGTTTTGACCACCCTAATTGCTGGTTAAACCCGATCAAAGTAATTCAACATGGTTTAACAAAAGAGGGGAATAGCTAAATGAAAAAAAGCAATCTCAAGGCTTGGCAATATTTCAGCTGGAGTATTGCGGGAGTAGCATTAATTATTGCCTTTGCAAGCAGACCAAGCAGCAATGAGTTAGCACAAGTTCAATCTCAAATCAGAACTACTGATAAAGTACTTAAGCAGTCTGATAAGGCCCCTGGCAGCGCAGTAGAAGAGCCCAAGGCAAAGACCTTTGACTTGACCGCAGCCAAGCAGAAAGCCACTGACAAGCTAAAAGATGGCCTGTCTCAAGCACTTGGCGGTTATAAAGACAGTGCAGAGTATAATCAACATCGGCAAAAATTAGACAACTTATTTGGCAGTAAATTTGATACGGAATTGTATAAATTAAACGGCTTACCTGATGAAACATATAGCGCAAAGGCAACCGCTAAATTCAAATTTACACTGCAAGACCCGGCAAAGGTTGACGTTGGGTTCAGTGATTGGTCTGATCCAACACATGCAAAGGCTGTTGCAATAGTACGTTACAACCCTAATTATTTAAAGTATGGCGTGATTAAAATTATCAATTTTGATTACAATCTACAAACCCAAAAAGTTAATACGGCTACTTTAGACAATTTAAAGAATCCGCAACTTAAAGGTTATTTCATTGAAGATGAATAGGAGGTGTACTAATGAAAAGCAAAATACAAATTGCTATTGCAAGTTTGATCGCAATAGCTGGACTGGGAGCAACTGGATATTTCAAAATGCAGCAAATGCAAATTGATCAACGAGTTGCCGCAGCTAAAGTAACTTTAGCTAAAAAAGAAAAACAAGTAGATAATATTGCTACTGTTGAACATAAGCAAAAGATCAAGAATGATCCAGTGGCCAAGATCAATGAAAAGCAAGAAAACGAAATAAAATTAATGCAAAACAACGGTCAAGCACTTTTCAAGTTGCTGTACACAATGAAAGACGGTGAAACGCAAACAGATTTAGATATTCGTAACAAAAATTTGCCACATTATGCGACAAATGCAGCACTTATACAGACTGGTTTAAATTCAAAATCAATTAAAGAAACTAAAGAATTTAAGAATGTAGTTGAGCATATCAATATGGAACTTAATACAAGTTCTGCCGACAATCACGGTATTTATTCGGGAGTAATTGCTGAAAATTCAGTTCAATCTTCGATTAATTTTGTTGGTAAGCGCAATAAAACAGATTGGTATCTTTTCAAATACGATAGCAATATTAATAAGTTTATCCAATTTACACTGCTTGGATTTAACTTCACCCATGCAGATTAGGATAGAAAGAGGACGATAATGTTCCATAAAATAATAAGAAGACTAGCGATTTTAGCTAGTCTTTTTTTAATACTTTGGGGTGCTTGGTCGATTGAAAAAGGTCATATTACACATGAGCGAGTTGATCGATCAGCAGTTCAAATTAAAAAGAAAACGTCAGTTTTATTCTTTTATCGTGACAACTGTCCAGACTGTAAACATGTTTTCCCTCTGGTCAGTGTCTTAAAAGATTTAGGATCACCAATTCAATTTATTAATGTAAATAATCGAATGAATCATAGTAAAGCTCGCCAAGTTTATCATGTTAAAGCTGTTCCAACTTTTATTCTAATTAATAAGCAGCGAAAGGTTCTTAGCAGCTATACAGGTTCAGATCTTAAAAGTATCAAAAAATTTATAACACAAAAAATACCCAAAGTAGGTGATTAGATGAATGATTATCTTGAAGAATTAATGAATCGATTTCGAGAAACATTTGGAATTAAGACTGAAGAAAAAGAATATAAACCAAAAGACCCGTATCAGAATCGAAAAACATATATAAAGCACACAATAATCTTTGTAGGCTTAATTTTAGTAGGAATGATTGGCCCCCTATTTATGACAAAAAACAATCGATATACAATACCACAAACATTTGGCAGTAATAATATTACGCAGAATGCAACGATCAAAAAGGTTAAAAGCAATTATAATCCAGATACGCATTTGATGGTCAGCGAGTTTTTTATCGGTGATCAAAATGATATTGACAATGCTTCTGAAGATCGCAACTTGGCTAACATTAAGTATGACGTTAAGTATCTTATTCAGAATAATAAAATCCAAAGGTACCCTACTAAAATTGTCCGGGTTAATGATCATTACATAGTTGTGATCACTGAAAATGTTAAGCCTGGTTATGGGCTTTTAACGTATAATATTACCCCGCAAAAAATCAAGTCGGCGCTTAATACTGATTGTGAAAACTCCACGCTCGCGTTCTACATTAAAGAAGGCCAAGTACCTGAAAAAACTAATCTATCAGTCCATGAAAGTCAATTCTATGAGCAAAATTACAAAGACTTTGCACTTAGAAACTATCAACAAAAATTGATTAAATTGGCTAAAAAGATAAAAGAAAAAGAAAATATCATTACCGAAGATAACAAATTATTGGCCAAGTTAAACGACAAATTGGAAAGTGCTTTAAAGCAAAATAAGAGTGATTTACAGGATCAAATCCAAGATACTGAGGGAGACATTGCAGAACAAAATAAGGAAATTAAGAGCCTTAAAAAAGAGATTACTGACTATCAAGATCGGATTAATCACGTCACAATTACGAACTAATTAGCCAAGTAAAAATACAAAAAGGGTGATCTTTAAGATCACCTTTTTAAATAAAAAAATAGGAAAATAGCAATTCTTAACCTTTTGCGAAAAAGCGGAAAAAATGCTGATATATCAACGTTTTTAGGATCGTCCCATTTCAGGGCAGGGGGTATCCCACAATAGGGATTTTCACAACCCAGATTTGGGATTTTACTGTTATATCAGGCTTTTTGACTATCCCACAGTAGGGAGCTTTTAGAGAGAAAGTGATATCAAGGGCAAATGTCCAGAATCCGCTTGGCACCGCCAAGCTAATCACTTACCTTTGGTAAGTGATAGCAGGATTCCCTTATGCTCTTCACTCAGACTTTGTGAATCAGGCAGAATAAATTGATAGAAACGGCAAAATTGCCACATTGAGCAGATTAAACAGGAACGTGTTTGGATTTTTTAGAAAGGACGGCAGGGGCAATGGCTGATATTTTAGTTAGAAATGTTCCTGAGAAAATAGTTGCCAGACTTGACCAACAGGTTGACCAACTTAATTCAAATAGAAAGATAAAGTTAAGCCGCAATGATTACATTAAGTTGATTATTACGAACCAAGTTGATTCTGCATTAGAAGATTACGAGCGATCAAAATATAAAATTTTATTGCAACATGAAATTGAACTTCATGAATTAGAAATTGAACTGTTCAAACAAATAATTATCAGTTTAGCGACTGGAAACCCGACTGATGCGATTAACTTAGTCGAACATTTATCAGGTATATCAGACAACAAGAAAAATGATTTATACGGTCATTAAGTCACCAACTAATCACTTAGTTTTTAAACTTAACCGTAGAATGCTCCTCTCAACATAAGAAAGAAAGGAAAAACATGTCACAAGAGAAAAATAAATTGCTTGAAAAGCATATACGTATTAAAGAAGATGATTGGCGACTAATTGAAAAGATACAGCGAGAAGACCCTAAAATTTCAAGTATTGGCGACGTAATTCATGTCGCAATTAGTAATTATCAAAAGACAAAACACGATGAACTGATTCTGGAAAAATTAGAACAAGTATTGTTACGGTTAAGCGCAACGGACAAAGACGTTGAGCTGGGTAATGAAATGATTGGTGAGTTGTGTTACATCAAAGATTTAAATTATATTCGTCACGGTGTTAGCAAAAATCTTGAAGAAACTGCAATGAACTTGGTAGATAAAAAAATCAAAAATGCACAGGAAAGAAAAGCTTACAGAAAGTAGGTGGTTATATTGGTTCAAACAAAGCAAACACCATACATTATTTTAACCAGTGATTTTGTTTATGCTCGCCTAGGGCAAGGGAAAAATTATGGCAGCTATGGAACCAACTATATGGCACGTAAGGAAGCGTTAGAAAAGTTATCCTATCTAACCCCGGAGGAAGAAACCGAGTATCTGCAAAGAAAAGTTTTATTAAGCAGTGAAGATGACCCTAACCTAGTAACTATTAGCAAGCATTATTCACAGACAAATGATGATTCAAAATTAACTAAAGCCAGCATTGCAGAATTAAACAAGACCAGTTTTATAGAACTTAGCAGTCAAGATTATAGCAAATACATTGGCTACATGATGAGAAAACAAGCGCTGGCCAATAAAGAAAAAACTAACGGGTTATCAGCTACCGAAGCTAAAGAACTGGAACGTGTTACAAAGGCTGCAAATAACTATGACGCACCACAAATTGGTAAGGATAAAATCCTGCAAGGATACTTTTCTTGCGATCAAGATACGATTAAATTAGGCGATCTTGATCATATCCGAGCCAAAATGAGATCGGCCCAGGCCAACAATTCAATCCTTTGGCAAGATGTAATTTCGTTTGACAATGAATATCTACGAAAGATGGGAGTTTTTGATCCAACGACAGGGTACCTTGATGAAGCAGGAATTAGAAAAGCAAGTAAAAAAATGATGGATACGCTAACCGAAAAAGAGAATTTAAATAATCCATTTTGGACAGCAGCAATCCACCGTAATACTGATAATATCCATATCCATTTTGGCATTGTAGAGGCAGCCAATTCTCGACCATTAAAAAGATGGAAAGATGAAGACGGCGTTGTCCATGTTGAACCTAAGGGTTGGCGCAAATTAAGTACAATCCAGGCAATGAAAAGTGCATTTACGAATGAAATGTTTGACATTACCGGCCTATTAAAGGAAATGAATTTACGCCGAAATGAAATTACTAAGGGTATGACAGAAGCTTTCACGAAGTCTTTTGAAGAACCAAATTTTCAACGTGACTTGAACGATTTTATTCAAGCATTGCCTGAAGACCGGAATAAATGGCGCTGGGCTAATCTTAATAGCGGACAACGGCAAACGTTAACTACTCTGGTTGATACGGTTATGGAAGACAATCCTAGTTACCAGAAATGGAATAATCTTTTTCAGGATTACCGGGAACATTATCAGAAAATGTACGGTCAAGCTAGAAATAACCATGATAATGAAGCGGCCAAAAAATGGGAAGATTTAAAGCGGCGCGCTGGCAACGCTCTGTTAAAAGAGATCAAGGTAATTGATCAGAATGTTAATCATTTTAGACAGCAAGGCACCCGTGACGTTAACCAAAATGGGCCTAATACCAAGGGGCAAACATTTAAAATTGGAAATTCAATGCTGCAAAAAATTAAAGCGATCGAACAAGATAATGCACAAAGTAAGGCTAATTTTGATCAAAGCAGCCCAAATAATGTACGCCGCAGACGCCGCAATAAGCAATTTAAAGCACACGCCACCTATAATGATTGGCAGGAATTGAATTTTAAAAAACAAAAAGATTATAAGCGTAAAAAAGAACTGGAGAACAGCCTAAATAAAGCAATTAGGCCGCTGCTTACTAAAAAAGCCAGCAATGTAGTATTTAATCGAATCAAACGGCAATGCGAAAAAAACTTAACGACACTGGAAAAGCAGCAAGCTCTTAGTGCTTACGAGCGAACGCAACAGGCAATTAGTATGGAACAAGAACGCCGCTAAAAATAGAAAAATTTTTGCCTTACTTTTGCCTTACTTTTTCTATTTATTTAAGAAAGGAAAATGCTATGTGGGTAAATTCAGATGAAGAAGAACAAGTAACCATATCTACCCTAACTGCTAAAAATCAAATTACGATTCCCAAAATAATTCGTAACTTTTTAGGAATTAAAGCAACTGATATGATTAGTTGGAAAATTTTAGAAAATAATACGGTAGTGATTTCCACGCTGCATAAAGGGCTGTGGGACGTAGTAGACGAACAGGCAAAACAATATGGCAGCGTTGACGTTTCGAAATTTGACTGGGAAGACACGAAAGGAGAATAAATTAACTAATGAAATTAGAACAGGGAGATATTATCTGGCTTGATCTTGATCCTGCGAAGGGTACTGAAACGCAAAATAAAAGACCGTGTTTAATTGTTAGCAATAACAATTACAATCGAATCTTTAATACGGTAATTGCTGTACCAATCAGTACATCGGCTAAATATTTAACTGAAGAAAAATATATTAAATCTCCTATGTTTATTCCGATTGACAAGGATAATATTCACGGGACAGCACTTTTGCAGCAAACACGGGCAGTGGACCCGACACAAAGGATAGGGGGAAAGTTAGAAACAAAGTTATCTAGCTTGAAAATGAAACAAATCAGCAAAACTATTAGTCAATTCTATTAGTTTAAAACACAAAAATATTAATTTAACGCTTAGTTGTATGACTAAGCGTTTTTTATTTTGAAAGGAAAAAATATGACTAATCAAAAAGAAGCCAATTCCTGGTACAACCAAATCTATAATGCAGACATTGTAGATTTATGTGACGCTTTGGGAATTCAATTACACAATGAAGGCCGCATGTATCGTGGGGTTGAACATGATAGTTTAGTAATCACACGTTCTAAAAATGCCTGGTATCAAAATTCACGCCATATAGGTGGTGTAGGCGGGTGGTCCTTCATTAAAGGATATGTTTTTGCCGATCAACAATTAGATAAAAAAGCAATGTATACCAAAATTAGGAACATAGCCAATAAAGTAGGTTTATTTGACCCAAGTCAGCAGACAATGACCGAAGAGCAACATACACCTTATGTTTATCCCCAAACTCAAATTACAGAAAGTATTGATCAAGCTAAAAACTATTTGGTTAATGAACGCAAAATCTCACCAAAATTAGTAGATTGGCTGCACCAGCACAACTATTTGGAGCAAGATAAAAAGAACAACGTTGTCTTCAAAAGATTGGATCCATTTACCGGTAAGATAATTGGCGCAAGTAAGCAGGGGACGTACATTAACTTTGATAAATATCCTAAACGGGGAACGTTTAAAATTATCGATCAAAATACCGCACCTCATTCAGCCTGGTATTTTGATATTGGTAAGCCATTAAACGTCAGATTTTTTGAAGCACCCATTGACGCAATGTCTTTTTATCAAATTGCACCAGATCGTTTTAAAAATACTCGCTTTATAGCTCTAGACGGGCTAAAACCCCATATTGCTAATCACTATTTGACCATTACAGATACTCAATTAGCGCAAGAAGGGCTGGGTATACAGTCCATTGCGCTGGGCGTGGATAATGACGCTGCCGGCGACGCTTTTGTGAAGGAAATGCAGGAATACCGTTTCTCTAATAATTTAGGTAAGAATATCCCAATAAAGGCAGCCCAGCCTAGCAAAAAATTTGGCAAAGACTGGAATGATCAATTAAAAAATATGACGGAACAGTCAAATTTAGATAAAAATGCCCAACAGATGGATCAGGCACAAGAAAAAGTTAGTAATGAAGCCCTACCCAATGAGCCTAAAGAGCTAGTTAAAACACCGGTGGCCAATTTAATGAAAGATGTTAGCTCGTATCTAGTAGATCCAGTAAAAACATTAGAGTTACTAGACTTTTTAGATCGTTTCCATGATTATTCAGTACGAAATCGGTTATTAATCCAAAGGCAACGACCGGGAGCATTGGCGGTCGGGAGTTTTCAAAAATTCAAAACTCTAGGCTACTCCGTGAAAAAAGGCGAAAAAGGTATCAAAATTTTAGTGCCTATTGAGATAAAAGAATTCTATCGTAAAGATAAATTAGTACCACTAAAATATGCGACAAAGGACGAACGGGCCAAAATCAAAGCAGGCTTACTACCAGTTAGAAAAAAATTAGCATTTACCGCTGGTAATGTTTTTGATATTACTCAAACTACAATGCCCAAAGACAAGTATCCGGAATTATATCCTAACCGACACGTTGACTTTGACATAGACAAAGAAATTAATCAAAAGTACCTCGATAAGCGCCTAGATAAATTTGCACAGCAAATTGGGTTTAAGGTGGATCGAAGCATATCTGAAGCTGATTACAGTAACTATTTTGGTGTAGCTAAAGGGGTAACTGTTCCTAAAGACCGAGCGATCTACCTCAACCCCAATAATACACCTAGCGAGCAGAGCGCGACTTTAATGCACGAATTAGGGCACGCCTTGTTACACACTATTCCACAAAGTAAGGAATCAGCAGCGTCAATTAGGCCAATTAAAGAATTACAAGCACAACTAACTTCATATTTGGTAGCTAAAAATTATGGGATTAACAACCATGATGACACTGTAAGTTACATTGCTGGTTGGACCAATAATGGGCAAAAGTTACGTCAACTGACTTCTACGCTGCAAGCGGAAGTTCTAGATGGTTCCATTAAAGCAGCAGACAAAATTATCAACTTCATTGATGAGGATCAAAAGCGAGAGCCGATAGCAAGGAACAAAGATAGAGAAGAGAACCAAGCCCAGTTATCTACTGAAAAAGCGCAGCAAAGAGATCTGTTTACGCCGACTGAAAAGCAAAATTTAGCAAAAATTAGCCAGCAAAAAGAAAAACGGGAGAACAAACTAGTCCCTAAAGAACGGCCTGTTAAAACAGAAAATAAACTTAACCAAATTGACCTATCTTCGCCAACGGCTCGACAAGATTTTGCTAAAGTTGTTTACCAACAGAAAGAAATGCAGGCAGTATTAGCAGAAGAGGGGCTAGAACGTGATTAGCGTTAGATTACATAAAAATCGTTATATTCGCGCCCCCTGTATGGTTTTCATTTCTCCGATTTAGTTCATATTTAATCCCATTTATGGAATTTTTTGTTCGTAATATGGTATAATATAATTAACTAAACTATGAGGGAGATTACCAAAAATGAATGCAGCAATTTCAAAGTTATTAAACAATGCCAACCTTACTATTAGAGATATTTCAAAGAAAACGAATGTCCCCACAACAACATTGAGTAACGCCCTTAACAAACCCATTGAATCATGGTCAATTAGAGTATTAAATGCAGTTGCTGCGGGATTAGATGAAAGACCGGGCGATCTATTAAACATGTTACAACCAAAGGCATATATTTTAGACATTAACGATGAGAACCAGTCTATTCAAGGAGTGGTTATACCAGATAAATTTATGTATCAACAAATAAGGGGAGTAGTAGAAGCAAGTCATTTAGAGGGGTGGAACCCTGAAAAAAGTGATATTGAGTACATTTTAGATTCTGTAATTAATCCTGATCCCAAAGAGCTTAAAAGGATTGATGAAATTTGGGGTAAAGATTAATGAGTGATTGGATTAGCCAAACGCTATATTCTAACGGAACGATGAAGAATAAGCTGCATATCCACGATCAAAAAGAACTCGAGAAAAAAGAATACTTGATTACATCAAGGAATGCATCACTTTTTTTAATGAAGAAGCCGCACATAGACGATATAAGCGATTTACAGAAGATTCATAAAATCATGTTCGGCGAGTTGTATGATTGGGCAGGCGAATACCGACCAGGTAATTTTCAGAAGAATGGCTTTGATTTTTTTGATCATACGCGATTTGGTTTTGCCGAAAGAAGTATTAATAATCTAATCAAAAACAATCCACGAAAAAGCGCATTGGCCCCAATGGATTATGCAAAATTGATTGATGAAATTAATTTTATGCACCCGTTTAGAGAAGGCAACGGTCGCAGCTGTAAAGTGTTCATGCTAGCCTATGCTGCTAATCACCACCAGGTGCTTGATTATCCACGAAAGAACAATGAAATGATTGCTGCCCAGCAAGAAGCAGATGTTGATCGAATTGCTAAATTGATTAAAGTTGAAGACACGCCTGATCGAGCAGCAGCCTTTAAACAGTTACTACTCAAACAACGGCAAGAACTGTCTGACCTTGATCAAGACGGCTTGGAACGGTAAAGCTATAATTATTGATATTGAGGTAAAAAATATTGGATTACGAAGACAAATTTCACTTAACAGCGGAAGAAAATAGACGATTTGCTAAAACGAATCTAACCAAACTCGTTTTTACTAATTCACGTTTTGAGGGTTTGACTACGACTATGCCGCAAACTCAAACAATTATTGACGGCTTGGGGGTTGACGGTGTACCGATTGACGATATTAATACGATTGTGCAGCTTAAAAGAGGTTGGCAATTTACAATTAATAATAAAGAGCCTTTAACTTTAGCAACAGAAAAAAAGATTAATACAATTGTTGCTCGTGATAGTGCCGCTTTCCCTGGTTACTTACGTAATGGAACCGGCGGTGTAAGTACCTACCGAGGTGATTTTGAACCACCGATGATTGACGAACAAGAGGAAGAGCATTATTTGAATTCAATTCTAGCAAGTAAGCGCACCACTACCGATAAGGCATTGACCCTGATGTATCACAATATGCGGCAACAAATGTTTTACGATGGTAATAAAAGAACGGCCACAATTGCTGCTAATAAGATAATGATTGATAACGGAGCAGGGCTAATTAATGTACCGCTAGATCATTGGACCACTTGGCAGAAAATGTTAGCCGATTACTACTTCTCTAATGATATGACGAAATTGAAAGATTGGACGTATAAACATGGCATTCAAGGCATGGAGCCTAACTTACGTGCCCGTTCACAGAATATTGGTAAGGAAATTTCTCCAGAAGAACAAGCAAAGAATATTGCAGAATTTAAACAACTTAGAGACACGTTAGATGATGACGGATTTGAATTATCATAATTAGCATTAGCAACACAGAAAGCCTAACAGAAATGTTAGGCTTTTTTATTTGCGTTAAATAAAAGGAGAATAATATGAAGTATCTAATTCTGGCCGAAAAACCTTCAGCAGCTGCAGCATTTGCAACTGCCTTAGGCGGCTACAATGGTAATTTTAACGGCGACAATTACACTATTGCCGGCGCACACGGACACTTATTAGAGTTAAAAGAACCGCAAGATATGGTAAGTCCAGATAAAAAAGAGCGGTATAGTGATTGGGACGATTTAAACAATTTTCCCTGGAATCTATTTGACTTTAACTGGAAGAAAAAAGTAAAAGCCGGCGACCAAGAAACTTTAGACAATATCAAAAGCGCAGCCTTACCCTGTGACGCAATTGTCATTGCGACTGATGATGATCCTTCTGGAGAAGGCGATTTGCTAGGCTGGGAAATTGTTAACGCTATTAATTGGCAAAAAACGGTCTTTCGTATTCGTTTTGCAGATGAGACACCACAAAATTTCAAAACCGCTTTACTAAATAAAATAGATGTTACTGACCAGATGAATCAGGGTGAATATCTTGAAGCATTGGGGCGTGAGCGCTTTGATTACGCTTCTATGCAACTCTCAAGAATTGCCCTGAGCATTGCCCGTCAAGCAGGCTTTAACGTGCGCTCCATGCGTTTTGGGCGGCAGAAGTCGACTATTATTGATAAGATATTCCAGCAGCTTAAAGCCCGTGCAGAATACGTTAAAAAGCCCTTCTACGAAGTACGCTTTCAAGATAATAACCAAAATATCTTGAAACGAACAGATGACGAGGCAGAGAATCACAAATTTACGTTAGAAAATGACGCTGCCATGGAGAAAAGCAAATATGCAAACAGCCAGATAATCATTGATTCAAAGGAGCAAAAACGCCAACAACCACCTGCATTGCTAGACTTAAGCCATCTTTCTATTTTGGTCGGGAAAAAAGGCTTTTCCTCGGAAACATTCTTGGCCACTTATCAAAAGATGTATGAAAATAATATCCTCTCTTATCCAAGAACGGAAGATAGAAAAATCACGCAAGCACAATTTGATCAACTGCTACCATTAGCAGACCAAATAGCACGTGTAGTAGGCATTGATCCTAAGCTATTAACACACCGCACCATTAGAAAAAAGTATCTAGTTACAGCTGCTGCCCACGGGGCCAACCGACCAGGTATTAACGTGCCAAGCAGTCTAGACGCAATTGAAAGCGAGTATGGCAAATGCGGTCGTGAAATTTATATCGCAGCAGTTAAATCCTATTTATCAATTCTGGGAGAAGACAGTATTTACGAACAGCAGAAGGCCCACCTTGCCGCCTACCCAATTTTTACCTGCACAATTAATGTGCCCATTGCCCAAAATTATAAATTAATTTTTGATGACGCAGAATTAAATGATGAAAAGCCTGATACCCCTGTTCGTCAATTTAGTACAGAAGCCTTCCCTATTGTTTACCAAGGCCAAAATCCTAAGCCCAAGAAGCCAACACATAGTTTTATTATTAACTTTTTAGATCGTTATGGAATTGGCCACGGTGCTACTCAAGAATCAACATTAGCAGAGATTGCCAAAGGCAGAAATGCGTTAATTACAAATACAAAGGAAACTTATTCACTGACCTATCCGGGTTTGCTGCAAGCAATAATTGCTACTGGAACAATGATTGCCTCCCCCAAAGTTACTGAACGATTGCAAGAAAAAATGGACTTGGTTAAGCAAGGTAAATTTGATTATCGCAACGTGCCATTTCTAATTAATCAAATAGTTAAATACGACTTACCAATTGAGCAGCGAAATGCTGCAAATCTTGCTAAAACTGCTAGTCCAAAGTTATTGAAGATGAAGGCAGATTATGAAGCTAAAAACAAAACCAAAGAAAAGGCAAGCGGCATCTGGTGTGGCCAACAAGTCACTATCAATAAAGTTTGGAACTCTTACACTTTCAGTGACAGTGAGTTGCAGCAACTATTTAATGATCAAAGAATTCAGATTATTACTCCTAACGGCAAGATCACTGGAAAACTAGAACGACAAGCTTATAAAAATCATGAGTTTATCGGCTTTAAGCCTGAATTTCCCGATAGAAGTGACGAATATGTAACTGGGATTTTTACTCCAACAAATAAAGAAGTTTCATTCAAAAAGAAATTTAGCACTCACACTTTTAGTCCAGACGAGATTACTCAGCTGCTATTGGGCAATGAGATAAGATTTTCTTTTACTAGCGCAAAGGGCAAATTATGTACGGTGTCCGGTAAGCTTAAAAAATATGTTTATCAGGGAAAACGACACTTTGGTTTTAAAGGCAAATTTATTAAATAGGGTTAAGAAGGAATATCAACGTGGTTGATGTTGTCTAGTTCAATCGCTTTTCCAGAAACTATTATCTTACTGGCATCTTTACTTCCCTCTTGAGTATGCAAGAAAAAGCCTAGCAAGTTGACTACTAGACTTTGATAATTCTTTACTACAGGACAGTATCTCATCTGATGCTTTTGAATATATCTTAGTAACCATTCAATATTACTAATTGATATGTAAAGGATAACCAAAAAACATTTCATACAAATACATATCCTCTTTATAGCAACCCAAATTTTTTATCGATTCTATAAAATTAATAAATTCTCCATCCAAATAACCCCCAGAGCAAACCGAGCCAATTCCATAATACTCCGAAACCAATGAAAGATTTTGAGCTATATGTCCACATTCTAATGTCATAAACCTATATCCACGATCTTGATATTTATAGCACTGTAAGACAGGTGATGCGATAAAATGGATC
Organism: Lactobacillus sp. CA30L; assembly: GCF_059900845.1. Classification (NCBI taxonomy): domain Bacteria; kingdom Bacillati; phylum Bacillota; class Bacilli; order Lactobacillales; family Lactobacillaceae; genus Lactobacillus; species Lactobacillus sp. CA30L. Next base: position 11,483 of record NZ_JBWXGB010000007.1, on the reverse strand, counting down.
GAAAATGCACAGTTTATCGCATATTCTTTGCTTCCAGTAATCTTATTATAGTCAATATTATTTGACAGCAAGGTCAGCTCATTCCTTTGAAAAGAATATTGATACATACCTTTTGCTATTCCATCTACTTTATTACAGCAAACTATTAACTTTATAGGATAAGCTCCTCCAGCTGACGGAACTGTGCAACCTTTTCCTGAAACCAATCCATACGAAAAAAATAAGATTGCAGATAGCTTTTTAAAGGAAACGGATTCCTTTGAAAAATCTCTACAGCTTCTTCTCTTAGCTAGGCATTCAAATAAGCTATTATTTGGCACTTCAACTTTATCCAATGATATACCACCTAGTGATTTTTTTCTTTTTTTACATTGATTCAGAACCTCATGCATAAAGTTCTCATCATCAAAAGCGTTTTGAATACTTGCGTCAAAAGAAGCTGAAGTATTATTTGACAAGCTGGTTTCATTGTGAAACAACCTAAATAAGGGAACACCACTTCTCGTTAATTCACATGAATCATTATACTTTTCCATTTCTTTTTCTTTCTATAGATCTATTAATTTTTTGTTACTTAGTTTCCCAGAAAAATAATTATTAGTTATTATTCTATTTATAGTTTTTGACTTTGAGTCTACCGAACCATCTATTTTTTTAGTTAATTCAAATAATTCATTGGCCAAGTTAGATAAAAAGAAAACATCTGACGTATAGTAGTTATCATAGTGAAATTTGCTATATCGTATTTTCTCTTGATCCAATACAAAATATGCTAATTGCTTTGTTCGTTCATCAATAACTTGCGGACCAATTGAAAAATAATTATCATTACAAACAATAGGCAAAACAACAGCATTATATTTTGCTAGTGATGCTAAAATTGTAGTTATTACATTTTCATAAACAGGATACCACGCCCAAATTAATACAAGTACAATATCATATTTATTAAATGAAATAGAATTGGGATCTGTTGGAGCATCTATAACATCACAATTCAACAATATTGATGTGCTTTTTGAAGCCTCACTCAATACCTTACAAAATTTCTTTAGATTACCTGAATGTGTATAATCAAAGAAAGCTACGTTAGATGTTAAATACTTATTTTGAGAAGAATCAATATGCCACAGAATGATCCCATATTGAGAAAGAGTTTGTATTACTTGAAAAAAATCTTTTTCTACAAACAAACTAATATTTTCACTAATAAAATTCATTAAATCTGTTATAGAGATAGGAGAAACATAATACTTAAAAAAGGATATAAAGTACTTCTCTACTTTTTCACCCTTTAAATCATAAATTTTTTCTTCTAGCTGAAGTTTTATGCTTTTTTCTGAAATGGAAATAAATCTAGTAATTGGGTTTAGCATTATTTTCTTTTTCAATTTTTTCTCCTATAAATCAAGGGAAAGGTATAAAATTTATTCTTCTATTCAATTTTTTCCCGGTAACAAGTTCAACATATTCATAAATTTCATCATTAAAACTTGAAGGATCCAATGATGGAAACCAGTTTAAACAGAAAAGTTTTATACTTTTCGCATTTTTATTACGACAGTACTTATTATTCTTTGAAAAAAAAGATGTCATATAAAGATCGCTTTTCATATAACTTTTAAGTTCATCCAATACTTGTAATCTATCATGTCTACATGAATTTATGTCATCAATTTTAACTATTGGACTCTCCGCAAGATAGTCATATGCAGCTAATATTTTATCTTTTGCGAGAATACTGAATACATCACCATAATCTAAATACTTTAGGTCTTTAACAAAATCTTTGCTTTTTCCAGTTTCAAACGGATTTGCTTCCTTCACAAAAGAATGCAATGCATCTTCTATAGTATAGCCTGCACCTAAGCCAATATATATTCTATTTCCCTTTTTAGCTCCTATACCGAATACAACCTTGTAAAAATTTATAAAAGAAATTTCATATAAATTCATGAATTGAAGACGTTTAGGAACTAGCTTCTTAAAAGATTCGTTCTTTTCCAAAAAAAATCCAGGTGATTTAGATAAATAAGATAAAATAAATGATTGTCTTTCTATAAATTCACTTAATGAGTTCTCGAGAGCGCGTTCTGTAGATGTGTATGTCGACAATCCACACGTATCATATAAATATGATAATTTTTCTTTACTAAATTTTATTCTTTCAATCCTTCTCTTGCTAATATTCAAACATGTCAGCATTTTTAGAGGTATCTGTACCTCCCAAAAATTTGTTAGTGCTTGTCTCTCAAAAACTTCCCCTATACTACCCAACATTGAATTCATAAAGCTATAATCGCTCGATGAGCCATTACATCCTATCGAAGGATAATTTAAAGAAACATAGTTTTTATTATTAAATTCATTCAAAAACTTGCTCACCACATAGTTATACGTATATCCCAACGATTTGCTTTCCATTTTGATACCTTTCTATAAATTAGCTAACAATACAGTCCATATCGCTATCATCTATCATATAATTATATTTTTTTACTATTGGTACGGAACCCGAGTACCTTAAGTTCTCTTTTGTCGGTAAGCATTTTAATAGGGAATTAGAAAAAGCTGTAACAACTTTTCCAGATCTTCTGAACCTAGTTCCTACGAAGCTAATGTTAATATCCGAAATCCAGTCCACCGTTTTCAAATTGTAATTGGAGTATAATTTATTAAATTTATAAGATTTTTGTTTGAAATTACAATTAGCTACAAAGTCCATTATTCTTTCTTTATCGCTAAAGTCATGCTTATACATAGTATCACTTTGATACAAATTTAAAGTTCTACCAATTTTGGACTCTACCAGCGCGCCTTCAATTGCTTTATTTAAGCTTTCTTGACAAGATATACCAGTAGATACAACATTATTGTCTTTTACCGATATACAAATTACTGTAGGCCAATTCGATAAGTTTTGGCTAACAAACATATAATTCTTAATATTATACATATCACATAGTAATTCAAACTTATTAGTTTCTCTTTTGTTCAGCCTTCTCCCTGATCTAAAATACCAAAAAAGAAAAAGCTCATTTTTTTCAATTAATTCAGAAATAGATTTTTTAATAATGCTAGTTGAATCACTATTTCCAGCTGCTGTACCTGTCGAATCTACACATCCAAGTACAGAGTTTTTAGAATAACTTAGGCTTGATTTTAAATAATCGTTGCTAATTTTACCATTTTTCAAATTCACACATGTCATGTTTTCACTAATATTATAAAGAAATCCTATATCCATTCTCTCTAGAAATTCGCTATACATTTTTTTTAAACATAACTGTTCGGTTTTACCGGCTGCTGACGATATATATGGAAAAACAACATTTTCAGACCTACGCATACTCAATGAGCCAGAAATTACATGAAGTTTATTTTTCATTTCCTTATCAGTATAAACAAAATTTTTACTATAGTCTTTAAACAGCATTAGTTATCCCTATCGCATCTAAAATAAGCATACCATTAACATTAATTCCAACAGCATGAGATAATTTATTAAGATTTACGTTAACCATACATACATTTTCTTCTCCAAAATAATTGGCAGCCTTGGCCTCCACTTGCCCAACTTGTTTTAAAGCATACTGAAAGCTTTGAATTCCAAAATATTCAACTATATCCATGCTTATACATGGTAATAGAATATAGTTAAACTTTTTATCCAATATTTTACTAAGTTCAATTATATTTAAACCATCTATCTTGTATCTTTTCTCAGTAAAAAAATAATAACCACCAGGTAAGATTTCATTTTTTGTTTCCAACGATACTAAGAAATAGCTTATTATTTTATTATAGAATGCAAAAGAAAGTAATGATACTAATAACTTATCAATTTTTAATGTTGATTTATTCAAATTTACAATATCTTTTTTAGGATCTAAAAAAGCTTCCCTATCTTTTTCTTCAAGTGATTCAATAGTCTTTATGTATTGAATTTTTTGTTCCTTTTCGTGTGCAAATTTTTTCGGATCAAACTGAATCAGTTGAGATTGATAGATTTTTTTGAAATGCGCTCTTATATCTTCCATATTTTACATCCTTATTCAAAGCAATCACATAATTCCCAATGTACTGCTTCATCGCTCGAAACACTTCCATTTAAATTTATACTTGTTATTGTCGCTGACTCTCTTTCTATATTTTGTTTATCCAAACTCAGTATCTTTTGGGTCAAATATATAATGTTGCGATATGTCACAGGTAGATCTGGATCAAATTTTATTTTCTTTGCATACAGCAAATCTACAATAGTTTGAAATGTCGTATTTGCCGTATTGTCACCGTAACCTCTAATACTAGTTTCTAGTTGACTAAAAAAGCACTTGGGACATGGATTGTACCAATCCTGTTTATGAATGTTACTAATATAAATCTGTGAATTATATGAAAAGCAAAACATATATGGTATATTTAAATGTTGCAATTTATCATTTATATTTACAAAATCAATATAATCAAAAGGAATTAATGCAACTACAATTAATTCATCATTGCTAAATGTCATTGCCTTTATTTTATCAACGATCGCTTGTGAGCTATCAACAACAGAGCACTTAAACTTAATAGAAGACCCTTCTTTGTTAAATTCAATACTATCTTTCAATAACAAATTGTTCGTTAAAACTTTTATTGAATTATAAGTGCTTATCATTGGTTTTTTAGAAATTATCTTTGTATCTAAAAGAAAATTGGTTATTGCCTTTTTCTCATCGCCAAAAGCATCAGATAATCTTTTATCAGTTAGTTCTAATCTGTTTTCCAAATCAATAGACTTTAGAAATTCATAAATTCTTTTATCCTTCAGAATAGTAAAGCCATTACTATTCTGAATTCCTTTTCCTTCTTTGCCTAAATCTAATAATATAAATTGATCTACTTCATATTTCATCTATAACTCCTTTTCTAGGCCTTTTCGAGTTTTACCTGCTCTATATTTGTCAAGCAATACTTATCATGAGATATTAAAAAAATTATCTTTCCTTCTTCTGAAATTCTATTAATTATGTTCATTAAATGAGGTACAAATTTGCTAGCTACATTTGAGAATGGTTCATCCAATATTAAAACAGATGTATTTGGCTTAACTATAGTTGTAAAGAAATATATCAATTGTAATTCTCCTCCTGAAAGTTCTGTCATTTTCTTATTTAATTTTTCTTCTATTGAAAACTGAGAGGAAAAAAAACTATCTTTCAATTTTAGACTTAAAAGTAATTCATCTATTTGTTTCTCTGTTAAGTAAGTTTGTAAATACTCGTTTACAGTTATACTTTCAGGAATTTCGTGCTGTAGCATAATACTGATATTATTTTTTCTAAATTCTTGTAAATTAATATTTGAAATATTTTCATTATTGATCTTTATCGTACCCCAAAAGTCTCGCTTTAGTCCGATTATTGCAAGTATTAATGATGTCTTACCTACGCCATTTGGTCCTTCAATTCCATATACCTTACCAGTTTTAAAAACAAAGTTTATATTCTCATTATATAATTCGTTATTATCAAGTTTTAAATTGAAGCCTCTTAATTCAATGGATTTAACTTCTTTAAAGCTTTTTTCTCCAATCTGCTCATTACTTTTTTTCAATATTTTATTAGTTCTGTATTTGGCCACTTTATAATTCTGATATTCCGAAGCAATAATAAATATTGAATTAATACTATTAAGCATATTACTGAAGTACTGAAAAGTTATCATAAAAGTCCCAATAAGCCACTTACCTTCTAAAACAAGTAATCCGCCAATTAAAAAGAAAAATATTTGAAATAACAGTGTAACCATTATTTTTACAAGAGAAAAAATATAGTTCCATCTAAAATCATTTTTCATTGCAGTAAACATCTTATCTGCAGATCTATTCATTCTCATTATTTCCGTGTCCAAGGCTTCTTTAGCCTTAATTTGAAGATAATTTATAAAAATATTGTTCCGAACAGAAAAAAGTTTATCATATGTCTCTTTTACTAGCTTTGAAGCACTATAAAGTTTTTGCTTTATTAAAAAATAAATTAAAGCATACAATAGGAAAAAAACAGCAACAACAACAAATATTCTATAGTCTAAAAATACTAAAAATAAAGAAATTAGCATTAATGTTAAAATACTGCTTATAAAGGTAGGAAATACTCCTAAAATAAAGTTTGCTATTTCATTAACGTCATTGTTTATCCTGGAATGTAAATATGTACTATCTTGAATTTGTTCATCATCAGATTGTAAGTGATAAATTTTAGATATTAATTTGGAAATTATTCCAACTTCCTTCACATTTTTTGTATAATACTGAATTTTAGATGAGAAATATGAAAGAAATAACTGGAGAACCATTGCAACAACTAAAATACATACAAACCAAAAAAACTGGTTTATTTTTTTAGTATACACAATAGTGTTTATTAGTTTTGCTTCTAAGTATGGTTCCCCAGTTAGCAAAATAGTGGTAAGTACACTTACCACTACTTGTACAAATAAATCTGTTTTTATGACTGAAAATATTCTTTTAAAAGCCGAGTTTTTCATAGGATCTCCTATAATTTAATTTTTTATATTTGCAGTATTACCATATAAATTCAGATTTTAACATCAAATTATTATTTCTAGCACTTCAGTATCAGCACCTAAATCATCACTTCCTACTGAACAAAAGTGCCAACATGCTGTATGACATTCTTTAGCACATTCTTTACCACAACTCTCATGACATTCTGTTTGGCAAGCGCCAAAACAGAACATTCCCTTAGTTTCCATATATCCGCTTTGTACTGAAGTTACACCATACTCATTATTTGAACCAGCATCTGGTCCTTTACTCATTGTTCCTTTATTTACCGGCATAAAAATCAACCTCTTTCTTCATTAAAATGCAACCTAACCTTTATTGATTAACCCTATTTACTCAGCATTAAAATTAAAATTATATGACCATATTATACACGCTAATTTAACAAATTCAACATATTAAAATTTTTTTTTAATTTATAAGCAATAATTTAGTTAAAAACCCAATATAAATAGCTTTTTGGAAGTCAATCGGATTTTTTCTCTCCAGTTGGTTTGTTTAATTTTTTGAAATAGCTACGAATTGCTTGACCAATCTCCTAACCATTTTCTTCACTTAAAAACATTTTTTAAACATTTGGGTGTACCCTTTTGAACATTCAAAGAAATATGATATACTAACTTTTACTAGTGTTCATTAGACTATGTTCAAAAGGGAATAACAAAATGGCAAAAATTGGATATGCAAGAGTTAGTACCCGTGATCAGAATTTGGATCGGCAAATTGAATCATTGGAAAAAATAAAAGTAGATAAATTATTCTGTGACAAAATGTCTGGTGCAAATACTAAACGGCCCCAGCTGCAAAACATGTTAGATTATATCCGTGAAGATGATGTTGTGATCGTAACTGAACTTGATCGGCTGGGGCGCAACAATCAGGATTTGACCAAAATCATGGGAGCAATCAAAGCCAAGGGCGCTACTTTAGATATTTTAAATTTCCCTTCGCTTCGTGGTATTGAAGATCCGAACCTGAGGCAGCTAATGAATAATCTGATCCTGGAATTATACAAATACCAGGCAGAAAGTGAACGTAAGCGTATCAAGGAGCGGCAGCGGCAAGGTATCGAAATTGCTAAGGCAGAAGGGCGCTATCACGGACGTAAGCCTAAATTTGATCAGGACAACCCGCAATTACAACATGCCTTTGATTTATATCAGAATGGAGCTAGTGATACTGAGGTTGCCAAATTAACCGGTATTAACCGAGTTACCTTTATGCGTTATAGGAAAAAATATGGAATAACTCATAAATAAGATATTTGCTTGCACCATTTTTTCAGATCGTGCTACAATATGGTTGTAAAGAAAAAGAAGCCTTGCCAAAACAAGACCTCTCTTCTGAATATCAAGCCTCCGCTTTAAAGGCGGTTGGCAGATTATAATTTAATCGTAAAGACCAGTCTCATAACCTGTCAAAGTTATTGTTGGGACGGTCTTTTTGTTTGTTTATCTGTGCTTGTCGATATAAGTCAACAAGACAAGAATAAACGAGGCGAATGCCAGCGCTAATTCTAGCGCATGATAAACGCTCAATGACTGTCAACCTTTCTGAAGAATTTCGTGCCATAAGCACCCTCTCCTTTCTGGGAAAAACAGCCAACCGCCCTCAAAACAATTTGCTATCAATTCTCTTTAATTATAGCAAAGATATTTTCGTTTCAGAACGATTAAAGCCGCTTAGTTTTTATACTAGGCGGCTTTTACTTGCTTTTGCGAGGGCTTATATAGAATATTAACAGCATATAATATTCGATTATCAAAGAAGTAATAAGGGTTCCCTTATACTTTCTTACTTAAACAGTATGTCTACTGCAGGCTCAGGAAAATAGGAAATATTCTGCACAAATTTCATAAAATTCATTATAGGTACTAACTAAATATGCAACCACTGAAACATATGAAACGAAGCTAGTAACGGCTAGAATTGCTGATTTAATTTCCTTATCAAGATCAAGCGGCCATTTTAAATCACTTATTATCAACATTGCACAAAGTATTACTATTACTATTGCTATGACACAAAAGATAAAAAAATGTCTTGATCTTAATTTAACAATCGCTCTGAAATATTCCTTTTGAAGAATCAGTTCATTTTCTTTTTTAGCATTATTAGATTTAGAAATCAGTTTAATCTTAGCTTCTAAGTCGTTCATTTTATTAAAGAGCTTTAAAAACTTTCTTCTATATGTTATTAATAGCATACTAGCCACCAGCACAAAGACAATGATACCTGAACTAATTAATATCGTAGTAACCAAGTGATCTGTACTGTAGCTTAATGCCAAAATAAGAAACGCAGTTCCAACGGTTATACCTGTTAAGGAAAAAAATGGCCACAAAAATAGGGAATTATTTAGTTTCTCAGCCTCTTTTAAATTCTCTCTTGTTATCATTTTATATCCTCTGCAAAGCTAAATTTATGTCATACAATCTTTGTTATTCGTATGTAAGATTGTATACTTACATTTATGTATAAGTAGTATGCTACTTGGATTTATATCGCTCATTAGGCTTAATAAACCACCAGAACATATAGGTATATTTCCGTATGCCCATATGTTCTATATCCAATACTTTTATTGGCCTAGTCTTTAATGTTTGTAATTAAATCGCTTAAGAATTTAGAGTCTGAATTATACCCGTGCTGCTTTGACAACCTTCTTAACTGTTCCCGAATACTTGGTTTTAACGTAAAGGTATAATTCTTAGTAGTCTCTTGCTCAACTTTATTTTTCATTGGCACTACTATGTTTTGCTTGATATTACTTCTATTCAATTCGCTACTTTTTAATGCTTGCTTTATACTCTTATTATCTGGTTCAAAAGCCATTTTTGTTCTCCTTATTATAATTACAATTATAAATGCACTTGCAATAACAAGTATACATACATTTATAATTATATGTGTGATTATATTTATATTTCCTTGGTTACATGGGAAAAGATTTGATTAATTTCATCAAAAAATTGGCGCTGCTTTATATATGTTTTATGATCCTTAGCCATTGTCGACAACGACGTTTTATCTAATGTGGATCTATTAAATAGTTCCTTTTCAGGAATTTTAGCAAGTACCCTACTATCATCTTTAATGACTTTAAGTAACTCATGTGATGATTTCGTGTTATGGCGAACCATATTGGCTAAAAAATATAATTCTGCCGTTACGTAAGATTTTCTACTCGAAAAATCAATTGCTTCTTTTCGCAGCTCATCTATTCTTTCCTCTAAATTAAATTTTGCACTGTATCCGTGCTCACTTGGAGTTATTGGACTAAGAATCGTATTACTAATAATAACTGCGTTTTTAGTAGCTGTTGCAAAATCCGGATGTGTATCAATAATAATGAAATCGTACTCAGCTATATTGAATCGATCATAATTATCAGATAACCACATATACAATAGCATATTCTTATTAGTTTTATTTTCTATGGACGTTTCAATATCATCTAGGTGCATATCACCAACTATTAAACTAATATGCGGTTTAATTTGATGAATATTTACTTCGCCTGTGCCAAGAAAAATATTTCCAACGGTACCTTCTGTATCATAATGATCATAAATTTGTGATAAGTTACATTGATGATCTAGGTCAACAAGTAACACATTTTTATTATTTGCAGCAAGCCATTCAGCATAATTAAATGCCAATGTAGTTTTGCCAACACCACCTTTAATAGCGGAAAAAGTTACAATTTTCATATTTGCCTCCTATTTACACTTATATTTGCATTTGTACATGCATTTGCAATTATACTTGCATTCATAATCATATTAATTTTAACACACGTAAATATATTTGCAATGGCATTTGTAATTATAATTGCAATAATAAATATAAGTATAAATATATTGTATTATCAGCAAATTGATGAGATACAACTTAGTTAAAATTGCTTATTGCAAATCAAAGCGTTTACTGTTATATTTACTTTAAGCTTTATGTGTTGTAGCTTTACAACTGAATAAAAAAGATCAAAAAAAAGGGCTTAGATGGAGCGCCAACTCCAGCTAAACCTTGTTGATTAACTACGCAAACTAGTCAATCAATAATTTTCTTATGAATAGATTATATCATCTACTTCGTACTAAAACAAGTAAGTAAGTACAAGGAAAATTATTAAGAAACCACTAAAAGACACTGTCGCAATAGTTAATTGACTATTGCGACTTTTTGTTTATCAAAAAGCAAATTAAATCATGACAAAATAAAAAAAAGAAAGACTGACAACCATGAACACACAAGATTTTAATTACATCAACAGCCAAAGAGCATATAGCTTAAAATACTTACAGTTTCCCGAAGTGTTACTTTACGGTCGCGCATATGAGCATATGAGTGACAGTGCGAAAATTGCTTATATGGTTTTACTTAACCGTTTGAGCTATAGCTTGCAAAATAATTGGGTTGATAAAAATAATCATGTCTACTTTATTTTCACCAATATGGAATTGAATAAATTGCTGCATTGGAGTAATAACAAAATCAATAGAGTTAAAAAAGAACTGGAACAAGCCGGATTACTTTTGCAGAAAAAGATGGGATTTGATCCACGAAAAAAGAAAAATTTACCAAATCACCTTTATTTGGCCGATCTTGAAGTTACTGCTAAAGATGTATACGTTAAACAAGAATTTTTAGAAAATATGCCGGAAACCCTAGAGCCAAGCGGACTTACCGAAATGAGACGCCGACAAGAAAAAATATCAGCGCCGGAAACCCTAGAGCCAAGCGGACTTACCGAAATGAGACGCCGACAAGAAAATCCGAAAACCCTAGAGCCAAGCGGACTTACCGAAATGAGACCGTATTTATATAATACTAACTTAGATACTAGTAAGATACATGAAGATACTCAGTTAGACTTCAGTTCGAACAAATATTCGCCTCACCAAAT
>NZ_JBWXGB010000006.1:0-80472 GCF_059900845.1 Lactobacillus sp. CA30L | reverse complement strand
TAGTTGGTGGGAGACTGCCTGCGAGGGTAGGACGCTGCCGTGCTTTTTTAATATTCCGGCTTAGCTCAGTTGGTAGAGCGCTTGACTGTTAATCAAGATGTCGTCAGTTCGAGTCTGACAGCCGGAGCAAGAAAAAGAGGACCTGGATGGGTCCTCTTTGTGTTGTCTAAAATTGCGTCGAGGGCCAATTAGGGTAAACACGATTACTATCAAATTCCTTGTATCTTGGTTATGCTTTAGCCATTGGGTAAAGAAAAGGAAGTGTCCGTTATTATGAAAATTGATGTGAATAATTTGAAGTTTGGGTTGGAGTCGTTCGGTGATGTGCCGTTTGATGATCAAACTCATGAACGTTTATCTGACGCACAGTCGCTGCGTGGCATTGTCAAAGAAGGCCAGCTGGCCGACAATCTAGGCATAGACGTTATTGGTCTGGGCGAACACCATCGCCGGGAATTTTCCGTCTCAAGTCCCGAGCTGGTGCTCTCCAACCTGGCGAGCGTCACGGAAAACATTCATCTTAGTACTGCAGTGACCGTTTTGAGTACTGACGATCCGGTCCGTGTTTTCGAACGCTTTTCCACTTTACAGGCACTGTCCAACGGCAGGGCGGAAGTAATGCTGGGGCGGGGGTCCTTTACGGAGTCCTTTCCCCTGTATGGCTATAAGTTAGAAGACTATGATGAGTTGTTTGAGGAGAAGCTCAAACTGTTTTCTGAATTGCTGAAGGGCGAGCCGGTGACCTGGAAGGGGAAACTGACGCAGGATTTGGATGCAGTTACGGTTTACCCGCAGCTGGAGCAGCACCTGCCGGTCAGGATAGGCGTTGGCGGGACACCGGCTTCGATAGTGCGTGCGGTTAATTACGGCTTTCCGGTAGTTCTGGCGATTATTGGCGGCGATCCCACTAGGTTTGCGGCGTACGTCAAATTATACGAGCGTGCCGCGCAAAAGCTAAACAAGCCGGTTCATCCCCTCACGATGCATTCACACGGCATTATTGCCGAGACTGATGAAGCCGCGCGGCAGCTGGCGTGGGACTACCTCAAACCATTCATGGACCAGCTTGGCGTTGAACGGGGCTGGCCGGAGATGACAAAAGAACATTTTAACGCCGAGATTGACCAGGGTGCTTACTACGTTGGCACGCCTGAAACAGTGGCCCGAAAAATTGCTAAAATGATGCAGGCCGTGGGCACGCAAAGATTTGACCTTGTTTATGGCGTTGGTGGCCAGCTACAGTCCGACCGGATTCGCACGATTAGGCTTTACGGCGAGCAAGTGATTCCCTGGGTTAAAGCACTTTTGCAGGGCGACACGCATGAATAGGCTAGCTAAACATCCTACTGTCGGAATTTTGGGCATAGGGAAATTAGGTACTACCTTAGGGCAGCTCGCGGTGGCAGCGGGGTATCGGGTATTAATGGCAACGGACAAAGCGGCAAGTGAGATTAAGCTGATTGTTGAAACCATTGTCCCGGGTGCTCAGGCTGTTAGTCAGCAGCAGCTTTTTGCCCTTAGCAATCTGGTAATCCTGGCAATTCCCCTGAGCAGATTCCAAACGATTGCGCCCAAACAGGCGGAGCATGTCTTAATTGTCGACGCGATGAATTATTGGTGGGAAGTTGATGGTACAAAAAACATTTACTCGACCCCGGAACATTCATCTTCTGAATTGGTGCAGCAGCATTTTGCGGATAGCGTTGTTGTGAAGGCCCTTAACCACATGGGTTACCATGATTTGCAGACCGAAGCCAAAAGTCCCGGTGCAAACGGGCGCAAGGCAATTGCTGTTGCGGGTGATTATGAGCAAGCCGTTCGCCAGGTTGAACAATTAGTCGACGCATTGGGATTTGTGCCGCTAAATATTGGGGCCCTCAGGCGGGGAGTCATTTTGGAGCCGGGATCTCCCTTGTTTGGAGCGGATTTGCCGCTCGGCCAACTTAAAAAGCTGGCGGATGAACAGCTGCAGCTGCGCAGGCAAAAGTAATTTAGTGAATGTATGATTTTGAGCAGAAAAAGGATTTAGTATCCTTTTTTATGCTTTAAGATCATCGCTGCTCACCCTAATAAAAGAGACTAGCAGTGCGTGACTTAGGCTTTTTTTAAAGGTATAATAGGCACGGGTATATTTTATCTAAAGGAGGAAATCTCATGGTAGGAATTGTATTGGCCAGCCATGGTGGTTTTGCCGATGGCATTGCGCAATCTGCGCAAATGCTCTTTGGCGAACAAGCCAATTTTGCTCACGTTACCCTGGCTCCCGACGAGGGACCAGATGATGTCAAGGGCAAAATGGAAGGGGCAATTGCTTCGTTTGATAATCAAGATGAAGTTTTGCTGATCGTTGATCTGTGGGGAGGTACGCCGTTTAACCAAGCCAACGGTCTGCTTGAAAACAATCCGGCTTGGGCAGTCGTATCCGGAATGAACTTGCCGATGGTTGTTGAAGCACTGACGCAGCGTTTGACCAACCCCAAGGCAACTGCGCGCGAAGTTGCTACCGCAATTATCACGCCAGCGAAAGAGGGAATTAAGACTAAGCCAGCTGACTTGATGCCAAAAGCAGAAACACAACCTGCGCCGAAGGCAGCAGCGACAAGCAAAAAGGGAATTCCGGAAGGAACGGTTGTGGGTGACGGCCACATCAAGTTTGTCCTGGCCCGGATTGACTCACGGCTGCTTCACGGACAGGTTGCCACAGGGTGGATTCCCACAATGCACCCAGACCGGGTAATTGTCGTTTCAGACAGTGTTGCCAAGGATGAAATGCGCAAGAGCATGATTCGGGAAGCTGCACCTGCCGGCGTTAAGGCGCATACGGTGCCGATTGCTAAAATGATTGAAATCGCCAAGGATCCACGTTTTGGCAACACGCACGCACTGCTGCTCTTTGAAAATCCGGAAGATGTGTTGCGCGTGGTTAAGGCCGGCGTTGACATTCAAACAGTCAACGTGGGTTCAATGTCTTACCAAGTTGGTGATGTTAACGCCAATAATGTTTTATCAATGAACCAAGAGGACGTTGATACGTTCCATGAACTTGCAAAGATGGGCGTCAAGTTTGACGTGCGCAAGGTGCCAACGGATAAATCGGGCAACATGGACGGAATTCTGGCTAAGGCGCAAAGTTTACTAGACGAGCAAAAGAAATAAGAGGATAGGAGTAAAAAATGAATGCTATTCAAATGATTTTAGTTGTTCTGGTTGCCTTTCTAGCTGGTATGGAAGGCATCTTGGACCAATGGGAATTTCACCAACCCCTGGTTGCCTGTACCTTGATCGGGTTAGTTACGGGTCACCTGGACTTAGGCGTTATCTTGGGCGGTTACCTGCAAATGATTGCGCTTGGTTGGGCTAACATTGGTGCTGCGGTTGCGCCTGATGCCGCCTTGGCATCGGTTGCCTCGGCCATCATCCTGGTTCAAAGTGGCCAAGGCACTAAGGGCATCGGCATGGCAACGGGGATTGCGATGCCGCTGGCCGTTGCCGGACTGTTTTTGACCATGATCGTGCGGACCATTTCCACTGGTATTGTCCACATTATGGATGCCGATGCCAAGAAGGGCAACTGGCGCAAGATTAACATGTGGCAGTGGCTTGACGTCTGCCTGCAAGGGCTGCGGATTGCGATTCCGGCTGCCTTGCTGCTGGCTATTCCGGCTTCAACCGTTCAATATTGGTTGGGCCTCATGCCTGCTTGGCTCAGTGATGGTATGCAAATTGGTGGTGCCATGGTCGTTGCTGTTGGTTACGCGATGGTTATCAACATGATGGCTAGCCGGGAAGTATGGCCGTTCTTTGCCATTGGTTTTGCCCTGGCAGCAGTTAAGGACCTAACCCTGATTGCTTTAGGTGCCATTGGATTGGCAATGGCTGTAATGTACCTGGCCTTAGAGTCTAAGGGCGGCAGCAGCTCTAGTTCAGATAATGACGGTACCGGCGACCCACTCGGCGATATCATTGACGACTATTAAAGTGATATTTAAGAGGAGGATTTTATTATGGCTGATCAAAAAATCAAATTAACTAAAACCGACCGCTTCAAAGTGATGTGGCACTCACAATTCTTGCAGGCTTCATGGAACTATGAAAGAATGCAGAACGGTGGTTTCGCATATTCGATGATTCCGGCACTGCGCAAGTTGTACCCCAAAAAGGACGACATGGCGGCAGCACTGGAGCGGCACTTGGTGTTCTTCAACGTTCACCCCTACCTAGTTTCGCCAATCTTAGGCGTTACCTTGGCTTTGGAGGAAGATAAGGCTAATGGTGCCAAGGTTGAAGATGAAGCCATCCAGGGTGTTAAGGTCGGAATGATGGGGCCCCTGGCTGGTGTTGGCGACCCGGTCTTCTGGTACACGGTGCGGCCAATCGTCGGTGCCCTAGGCGCTTCGATGGCGATTCAAGGCAATATTCTGGGACCGATTCTGTTCTTTGTCATCTGGAACGCAATCAGATTGGCATTTATGTGGTATACGCAGGAATTTGGCTACCGGGCTGGTTCCGCTATCACCAACGACATGTCCGGTGGTCTTCTGCAGAAGGTAACTCGTGGTGCCTCCATGATGGGGATGTTTGTCCTGGGCTCCCTAATCGAGCGCTGGGTCAACATTAAATTCACGCCGATCGTATCACGGACGCCTATTCAAAAGGGCGGCTACATTGACTGGAACGCGCTTCCGGCTGGTGCCAAGGGCATCCAGAAGGCCTTAATGGACCAGGCAAGCGGCTTGTCGCTGACCAAGTTCAAGGTAACGACCCTGCAGAACAACCTGGACATGTTGGTTCCAGGTCTTGCCGGTTTGCTGCTAACCTTCTTCTGTATGTGGCTTTTGAAGAAAAAGGTTTCGCCAATTATCATTATTATTGGCATCTTCATCGTCGGTGTTGCACTGCACGTACTGCACATTCTTTAAAGCAAGATGGTTGAATCAAGCAATACCACAGTCGAATTAACTACTAGTGCGACCTGGTTTCGTGGGGTTGCAACCTATGGCAAGGCGATGGTCGGCAATAAGGCGTTTGAATTTTATAATGAGCGCAACATTGCTGATTACGTCCAGATACCGTGGGCTGAAGTGACCTACGTCGTAGCTGACGTGCGCTTTGGCGGGCGCTACATACCACGCTTTGAGGTGCGAACGCGCAAAAACGGGGCGTTTACCTTTTCAACGCGGAACAACAAAAAGACGCTGCACGCTATGCGCAGTCATGTTCCGGCTGAGCGGATGCGGCAAGCACTCGGACTGTGGCAAAAGATTAAAGGCAAATTTAGACGCAAATAAAAAAGGTCTTAGATCGGTTGATCTAAGGCCTTTTTACTTGGCCTCTTTGTGTCGCACCTTGATTAGGCTTGCCAAGATGATGAAGATTAGCAGGGCCGCAACCATGGCGATGCGGTTAGCAGGCAGGATTAGCAACATAACAATCATCAATGCGAAGAACAGCAGGGTGACGTAGTCGAGCCAGGGAAAGCCGGGCATTTGGAAGTCAGTCAGGTTTTGGGGGCTGGTCTTGCGCCGGTATGCAATGTGGGTAAGCAACATTAGACACCAGATAATGAGAAACATGCTCGTTGAGGTTGAGGAGATAAAGTCAAAGGCTTTGTTTCCAATCATGATAATGACTAGAGGAGCCAGCGCCATTAGTGCAGCCGACAGGATGAGTGCATTCTGTGGCAGCTGCCTTCTTAGGCGACCGAAGATCTTGTTCCATTTGCCCTGTCCGCTGTAAGCGGCTGAAAACAGCAGTCTGCCGGCACTATATAAGAAACTATTTGTAGAAGAAATGGCGGCGGAAATCACAACAAAGTTGATGATTGAACCAGCATTCCGAATGCCAGTAGCAGCCAGCGTCTGCACGAAGGGACTGGACGAAGTGGATATTTTGTTCCAAGGAATAACAACTAAAATAGCGATAATGGCCAAAACGTAGAAGAGGATAATTCGCACGGGCACTTGATTAATCGCCTTTTTGATGACAACCTGAGGATTTTGCGCTTCCGCAGCCGTTACGCCGACTAATTCAACGCCCACAAAGCTAAAGATTACCATTTGAAAGCCGGAGAAGAAGCCGGTGCTGCCCTTGGCAAAGAAACCGCCGTTGGTGGTCAAGTTGGCCAGCGTAACGGGTCCAAAGCTGGTTCGACCGCCTGTTACCAGCAGGTAGCCAACCAGTAAGACAAAGGCAATGACGGTCACGATTTTAATAATTGCAAAGCTGAATTCCAGGTTGCCAAAGAGGCGCGCTGACAGCAGGTTAATAAAGAGCAATACTGCAACTGTGACGAGGCCGGGCACCCACGTTGGCAAATGAGGAAACCAATACTGGAAGTAGATTCCCAGAGCGGTCATTTCGGCCATGCCCAGGGTCACCCAGCTAATCCAGTATAAGTAGCCGGTGATGAAGCCGATGTCCTTGCCTAAATACTTTTTGATAAAGTCGATATAGGTGTGCTTGGACAGGTCTGAGACGATGAGTTCGCCTAGTGCGCGCATCAGTAAAAATAAAAAGACGCCCACAATGATATAAATCAGTACAACGCTGGGGCCGGCCCGCCTGATGCTGTTGCCGACGCCTAAGAACAGGCCAGTGCCAATCGTTCCCCCCAGTGCAATCAGCTGAATGTGGGCGTTGGTCAGCGTGCGCTCATAACCTGATTTGTTTTTTTCGTCTTCTGCACTCATTAAATCACTCCATTTTCTAAAAAAAGTACATTATTTAATTATAACATTTGCCCAATGTCCTGAGCTATCTGACGACAAAAAAGTGGGCGACTTGGTTAAAAAGTAGGAACAGGGATAACTAAATTGTAGTATCATAAAGAATACTTTCAGCAGCAAGGGAGGAATTTGAAATGTTTATTAGCAGCCATTTTACGGTTAGCAATTTAGCGGTCGAGCTGGCCTTGCCAGAACTTAGTCATGCACAGGGCCTGTTTGACATAGTTACCCATGACCGCAAGGACTTGGCCCGCTTCTTGCCTTGGGCTGATAAAGTCAAGACCGTTCAAGATGAGGTTGACTTTATCAAAGCGATGCGCCTGGACACCGCGCGCTACGAAAAGTTGGCCTTGGTGGTCATGGTGGAAGGACAGCCGGCCGGGATGGCGGATTTACACAATATCAGCCTAAAGAACGAGCGAGCTGAAATCGGCTATTGGCTGGGGCAAACCTACCAGGGGCGAGGCGTGATGACGACCGCGGTTCAAAAATTGCTGGAGATGGCATTTGCCGACCTCGGCTTGCACCGGTTAGACTTGCTCGCAGACCACAATAACAGGCCTAGCCGCGCAATTGCTGAACGTCTGCATTTTACCCACGTGGCGCTCCTGAAGGATGAAGTGAAGTATCACGAGCACTTTTGCGATATGGACTTGTATACCAAAATTAATAAGTAAAAAAGCGTGCAACGCAATGAGCCCCGAAAGCTGTCTAACTTTCGGGGCTCATTGCAAAACCTGCTTAGGGCTTGTACGTTTTTTAATCTTCGTAGCCGTTGGGGTGGGTCTGGTGCCACTTCCACGCGCTTGCTATTACTTCTTGGACGTTCTCATGTTTAGGCTGCCATTTGAGGATGGTACGCGCCTTGGTTGAGTCAGCCACTAAGCTGTCAGGGTCGCCGCCACGTCGTGGACCCATTGTGTAGGGAATGTCAATGCCGGTAACCTCGCGTGCTGCCTGCAGAATCTCCAGGTTGGAGTAGCCGTGGGCCGTGCCCAGGTTGAAGACGTCGGACTTGTTCGTGGCCACCAGGTGCCTGAGGGCGAGGATGTGGGCGTCAATCAGGTCCGTGATCTGCACGTAGTCGCGAACGTTGGTGCCATCCTTAGTGTCGTAATCATCGCCAAAAATGATTAGCTTGCCGTCACCGCTAGCCGCGCTTTTAAGAATGTTGGGAATCAAGTGGGTTTCAGGTGCATGGTCTTCGCCCGTATCACCATCGCTTGAGGCCCCACCCACGTTGAAGTAGCGCAGGGCAATGGATTTGATCCCGTCCGCTTGGTCAGCCCAGTGCATGATTTTTTCCATCATCAGCTTGGTCTCACCATAAGGGTTGATCGGTTCAGTGGGCGAATCTTCCGTGATTGGCAGCTGTTTTGGTATGCCGTAGGTTGCCGCACTGGAAGAAAAGACCAGGTACTTGACGCCGGCGTCCTTCATGGCTTTCAGCAAAGAAATCATGCCCGTTACATTGTTGTCGTAGTATTTGAGCGGATTCTTCACGGACTCAGAAACGAGTGAGTATGCCGCAAAGTGCATGACGGCATCAATGTTTTCTTTTCGCAAAATTTGGCTCACTAGGAACGTGTCTTCAATATCGCCCTGGTAGAACTTGGCTTCGGTAGCGACCGCCTTTTGGTGGCCAGTGTAAAGAGCGTCCAAAACGACGACCTCGTTGCCCTGCTCGAGCAGCCCCCGAACCGCATTGGAGCCGATATAGCCGGCACCGCCAACAACTAATATGCGCATAATTACCTCCATTAAAATCTATTGATTAAGTAAATTTTAGCACAAGCACGCCCCAAGGTGGGCACCTTTTTTCTGCTATAATGAATTGAGAGAACTGTGAGGAAAACTGAGTTAAAAGCATAGGAAGAAGTAATTGGATGATTCATAATTCGACGATTGACGGCCAGGTTAACCACAGGTCAATTCGCAAGTTTAAGGACAAGCAGCTAAGATTTGACCAGCTGAATACGTTGTATACCGTATTTCAGCACACGGCGACCAGCATGTTCATGCAGAATGCGACGCTGCTGCATATTACCGACAAGGCCAAGCGGGCGCGGATCAGGGAATTGTGCGGGCAGAAGTACGTGGGCGCTGAAGGCGATTTGTTTATTTTCGTGGTTGACCTCTACCGCAACCAGCAGATTAGAAAGCAGCTGGGCACGGACGACGGCCGCGTGCACACGACGGATATTTTTTTCCAGGGGATGGACGACACGCTCCTGGCTTGGCAGAACGTTGCTAACGCCGTGGAAAGCATGGGGCTGGGCTACGTTCCGCTGGGCACGATCAACGACCACCCCTTGGCGATGCTCGACGCACTGAACCTGCCGCCGTTAACCTTTCCGGCGCTCGGGATGCAGGTGGGCGTGCCCGACCAGGAGCCGCAGTTAAAGCCGCGCCTGCCGCTGGAATTCACAACCTTTGAGAACGACTACCCGCGCGACTTCAAGGTCAGCAATCTCAGGGATTACGACCAGGTGGTGACCACGTATTACGACCTGCGTGACGCCAACCGGAGGATTGATTCCTTCACTAAGCAGATTACGGGTGCCAAGCTGAATAGCAAGGCGATTGACCGTGACCAGCTACCCGAATTGCTGTACAAGCAGGGCCTGTGCCTGGACTGGAAGTAATTAAATATCGTTGCAAACAAAAAAAGAGTTCAGATTGAAATGAGTCCCGAAAGTTAGACAACTTTCGGGGCTATTTTTATGACTAAATTATCTAAAGAACAGAAAATCAAGCTTTACAATCAATGGCAACAAGGCTATTCAATTGCTTATTTGGCTAAGGCTCACCAGCTTAATAGCCATAGTCTGTCTTATCTCTTGCAGTTGCTTGACTGTCACGGCCTGCAGATTCTGGATGAACCCTACCACCATTACTCGCAAGCCTTCATTGAGGACGCATTGAAACAGGCTTTGACTAACAAGCTCTCTTTAAACCAGCTGCCCATTAGATTAGGACTGAAAAGTTCAGGTATTTTGTTTAATTGGCTGCGGGAACGTCAGTATTACTAGAATCTACCGGGTGAAAATCACTTGAAGCTAAATCAGTCATATCAGTAGCACTTTGGACAATATCCATACCCTTGTCTCGGTCTGGGTCCCCAACTTGTTGCCATTCACCGACATTGACGTAAGTTTCAGCGATTCGTCCACCGCCAAATTGCATGTTGAGATTTTCAGGAGCTGCCGCAAGCATAAGTGTCAGTAGAAATGGCTTTCCTGGTTGAGATTTTGTTGGCGTCATGATATTACCAGAATATCTAGCAACTTTAGTACCTGCTGGATATACCTTGCCTGATGGTCCATTCAAAGCGTACTTCAAAGTACCGTATTGAATCCAGTTGTTGTAACCGGGATGCTCTGCACTAGCGCTAGCTAATTGAGTGCTATCATTGATGACTACGGTTGCACCCACGCTTGTTAATGCAACAGCGCACAACGCGATTGCAATCTTCTTGTTGATTTTCATGTTTTTCCTCCTAAATGTTGTATGTAAAGTGAGGATAATGGCGTTTGTTTAATTTTTTTGCCAAATCAGCCGAACGATACCAGTGTTCAGAGCCCCATAAGCCGGCTCCATTAGCGATAGTTAGAACCTGATGGCCTTCAAGCTTAGATACATTGTAATACGGGCCACCGGTTTCCTGATACCAACCTTTTATGCTTATCCATTTCCGTCCGCGAATTTTTGCTGAAGAACCTAAAATATAAATCCAATTATCCTTATTATTTCTATGTTTGGGGTAGGTTGGGTCATTTTTAGGCTTAGCGTGTAAATAGTTAACTACCTTTTTGTAATCGGCATAAGATATTCGCTTTTTCTTGGTGTAGACATATTTTTCAACTTGTTTAGTATCATTATCATAGTGATACCATGTTCCGCGCATCTTTTTGGGAAAGACGGCTGAGTTGGTTTTAGCCTGAATGTTGTTTGGATGGTTTATTGTCGTTTGTCCGATTGTTCCAAAAGTTATCAGTGCGACGACCGCAATAATTAGTTTCTTAAATTTCATGTTTTCTTCCTTTTAAAAATATGTATCTAATAGTTTTATTATACATTTGTCAATATATAATTAGCAATATAATGTAAAAAATATGTTTATGTAACTTGATTCAACATTCTAAAATAAAATCTCTGATTTTATTGCATGATTTTTCTACTTCTGCTATAATTTAAACGTTGTGAAAAGCGCTGATTTAGCTCAGTTGGTAGAGCGTTTCCCTCGTAAAGAAAAGGTCGCCAGTTCGACTCTGGCAATCAGCATAAGTTAGGTTTTCATAAGTTAATTATCCTTCGTGTATCAAGGTTTAGACCTGTGCGCGAAGGATAATTTTTGTTTAAAAAGGAAAGCCAAGAACATAAACGGAACACAGAAAAAAGTCATGTTCCGTGAGTGATTTTTTGGATAGACACAAAGATTGATATAACAGTATTTGTAACCAATTTTTCGCTGTGCCAGCTTGAGATACTAGTGGTTGCGAGTAAAATTCTGAGACCAGTGATGATCAGCAGAGCAGACCACCAAGCTGGCTTAAAAATGGGGATGAGAACTCTTTGGGGCAAAAATTCTTGTTTTTTACAAATAGTGTAGTAAACTACATATTCAAGGAGGATAAAATGACAAGTTCACCACTAAATGACATTGGTCCGCGAATCAAGATGGCCAACACGCTAATTGAGAAGGAGCTTAACAACCGTGTTGCTGGGGCAATTACGGACTACAGCCTGACGGGCCCGCAGATTACGATGCTGGTTTACCTGTATGAGGCGGGCAATAAGACCGTCACGCAAAAGGAGTTAGCCGACAAGTTTGTCCTGAGTCACCCGACTATCCGCAGCATTGTGCGCCGCCTCGTTAAAGCCGACCTGCTCAATGCAACGCGCATGGAAGAGGACCGCAGGCAAATCAAGTTGACTTTGACTGCTGCTGGTACTGCTTTCATTGCCGAACACGTTGATGACATCTACGCAATTATGGCTGATGTGAACAGGCAAATAGTGCGGGGAATTAGTCCGGCGGACCTTGAGCGGATAAATGACGGACTGCAACAGGTTATCAGCAACTTTTAAGCTGCGTTTTTGTTGGCAAAAATGTAGCTTGCTACATAAAAGGAGAGAATAATGAACAGTGACGGCACACAAAAAATAACAAGCAGGCAGCGCAACGTGATGATGGCGGTACTATTATTCGGGGCGTTTGTCGCGTTACTAGCAGAAACGTTCCTGAATAACGCGCTGCCAACAATAATGCGCTCATTCGGCGTCAGCCAGGCAACGGCCCAGTGGCTCACAACCTCGTACTTATTAGTTGTTGGACTAATGATTCCGATGTCGGCCTGGATTTTTAATTCATTTAGCCTGAAAACAAATTACCTGGCAATGATGGCCATCTTTTTTGTTGGATCACTCGTCTGCATGGTTGCGCCTAATTTTGTCACGCTGCTGACTGGGCGCATCATTGAAGCAATTGCGGCCGGGGGATTAATGCCGTTCATTCAAAACGTGATTCTGCTGCTTTTCCCGCCGGAAAAACGGGGCGTGGCCATGGGCATCACGGGTCTGGTAATCGGCTTCGGGCCCGCGGTCGGGCCAACCATCTCGGGCTTGATCCTTAAGTACTCCAGCTGGCAGATGCTTTTTATTATTTTAAGCGCTACCAGCCTGATTGTTGGTCTGGCGGCTGCTTTTACAATCAAAAACATCACGAAGCCCAACTTCAACACGCCGGATCTTACCTCATTCCTTGAGACAATCTTCGGCTTTGGGCTGATTCTGTACGCCCTGTCAGAAGTTGGCAACACGGGCAAAATTACGGGGCCATTAACTCTCTGCTTGGTTGTCGGCCTGGCAATTATTGTGTTGTTCTGCATGCGGCAGTTAAAGATGAAGAAGCCCCTGGTTGACCTGCGGGTATTCAAAAACCTGAAATTTGATTTGTGCACTGTCTTGAGCATGATCAGCAATATTGCGATGGTCGGAATTGAGTTGATCCTGCCCCTTTACTTACAAACAACGCGCGCGGAAACGGCGGTGACGGCCGGCCTGGTGATGATGCCCGGCGCTTTGGTCATGATTGTTTGCAACCCAATTTCGGGGATGCTGTACGATAAATTTGGCATTAAGAAGCTTTCATTTTTTGGTTTTGCCATGCTCCTCGTGGGGACGCTGCCGATGCTCACGTTTAACGCTGATACCAGTCTGGCGATGATCGGTTTCTGGTATGCTGTGCGGATGGTCGGCATTTCGTTTACGATGATGACCACGTTCACTGCCGGCATCAACCTGGTAAGCAAGGATCTTACCGCTGATGCCAACGCTGCATCTTCGACGGTTAGACAAATTGGCGGTTCGTTAGGAACTGCGCTTGCCATGCTGGTGATTTCGCTTGCCACAACAATGAAGTCCGGCGCTGGCGCTGCTGCTGGACTCACGACCGGCTACCACTGGGGCTTCATCCTGATAATTGTCTTTGTGCTGATTGCATTTGTTACATCATTCTTCTTGCCCAATTCCCAAGAAGAAAACAAGTAGGGGATTGCTTTTCATCCTGTAATAAATATGCGCGCTTAAAAGTCCTTGTGCATTAATAAAGGGTCCGCTTGAGCAATTCTGAATTGCGGCCGTAATTACGGCAACCCGGATGTTCTGACGTGGGTCAATTTCCGTCGGCCTCATGCAGGCGGGCGCGATGGCTGTCCTGTACGTAGTAATCAAGCGGTTGGCTGCATACACGCACCGCGTGAATAAATGAGGTATTACCAATATAAAAGCCCCGACCGTAATGAATGCTGGGGCTTTTTTCCGTCTGTTAACCATCAAAAAATGCAGTTAGCGAGTACTATTTGTTACCGTACACTGTTACGTACGGTAAAATGTGGTAAGGGTGAGTGAAATGACAAAAATTTTGCCCCAACGGCTGCTAGGACAAATTTCTATAAGGTAATTAAAGAAACCAACCGGGATTCACGGCCAACAATTATTCAGGGCACGGATGATGGCAAGAGTGCCGTTATAATTGGCAAGAAAGATTATGATGCCATGCAGGAAACAATGCAGTTAGCTTAAGCGGTCGAATTGAAGATGCCCTTAACCGTGAACGTGATGACTCAGTCGAGCTGGCACAAATGATGCGTGAGGTTGATGATGAAGCCAAAATAGGTGGACCATCAAAACTGTTAAAGGGGCAAAATTCGACCTGAGAATTGTTCTGCGCAGGCAATTGCGTTCAATTTTTGGGTGATTGTAAAGCAACTGGGGAAGACCCCTTTGCTCCAATTCAATCGTTTGAAAAATTGATTTCACTGGTTCCGCCAGCAGCAGGTTTTTGTTCTAGGCGCCTAAACGCTCAACATAGAGTGGCTTACAAGGCGGATAATAAAGAAAAGTTAGAAAAAATATGCTCGTTGTGATCACATTATGATAGATACTAGATAAACTCAACCAATAATCGAAAAATGATGAAGCTATTTCTCTATCGCTTTTGGGACAATCTTATTCGATAATAAAATCAAGAATATTAAGTTAGGAAGCAAGTCTTTTGGTTAATTATGTTAACGTCTACCACGAGATGCTGAAGCGCTATGGCGCGCAGCACTGGTGGCCGGCTGAAAATGAATATGAAATTATCGTGGGTGCCATCCTGGTGCAGAACACGAATTGGCGCAACGTGGACCATTCGCTGGACAACCTGCGCCAGTGCGTGGGCTTTGACCCGCAGGCTATTTTAGCCCTTGAAATTGATGAACTGAAAGATTTGATTCGACCCAGCGGCTTTTATAACGCCAAGGCCCAGACGATTCATGCTACCCTGCAGTTTATGGCTGCGTATGATTTTGCCCTTGAGCAGATAAATGCGGCCCTGCCGGGTGACCGGCTGCGCACCAGCCTGCTTGAGATCAAGGGCATTGGCAACGAAACCGCTGATGATATGCTGCTGTACGTGTTTGACCGGCCGGTGTTTATTGCGGACGCGTATGCGCGCCGGATGATTGCCCGGCTGGAGCAGTGCGATGTGCGCACGCTGAAGTACATGGCTGTCAAGAAAGCGATGGAAGAAAAACTTGCTGACTTTACGCTGAATGACTTTCAGGAATTTCACGCGCTGATTGATGCGCATAGTGGGGATTACCTCAAGGATAACGTGAAAAATACCCCTTAAGAGAATAGCTGCTTGCCAATTGACAAACTAAAGCCCGCCATACCGAATTAGGCATGACGGGCTTTTTTGCGTGCTGATAAAAGTTAATTCACGACGTTTTGCTCGTGCCCGTTTAGGAAGGCCTCGAGGTTGTTCACGACAATGCCCAGCAGGCGGCTGCGCGTTTCGCGGGGGGCCCAGGCAATGTGGGGCGTGATGTAGCAGTTCTTGGCCTGAAGAAGGGGACTGTCAGCTGCAATCGGCTCTTTTTGAGCGACGTCAACGCCGGCGGCCCTGATTTTGCCTGTGTTGAGCGCCTGAGCGACGTCGGTTTCGCTAATGAGGCCGCCGCGCGCCGTATTAATCAGAATAACGCCGTCCTTCATTTTGCTGATTGCTTCCTGGTCAATCATTTCCGTGGTTTCCGGCGCCTGGGGAACGTGCAGGCTGATGATGTCCGCGCGCTCATAGAGCTCGTCGAGGCTCACTTGCTCCACGTATTCCGGGGCGTTTGCCTTGGGCCGGTGGTTGTAAAAAAGCACGTTCATCGAAAAAGCGTGACCGATTTCTGCCACCTTCCTGGCAATATTGCCAAAACCGATGAGACCCAGCGTCTTGCCCGACAGTTCCATCAGTGGCTTTGCCCAGAAGGTGAAGTCGGGATTATTTGTCCAACGGCCCTGGTGCACTAAGTCGTTATGCAGGCCGACGTGACTCGTGATCTCGAGCAGCAGGGCGAAGGTGAATTGGGCGACGGCCCCGGTGCCATAAGTCGGAATGTTGGTGACGGGGATGCCCGCTTTCCGCGCCGCCGCGGTGTCAATCACGTTGTAGCCCGTGGCGGTGACGCCGATGTACTTTAGGTTGGGTGCCTTGCTAATCACGCTCCGGTTCAGCGGCGTCTTGTTGGTTAAGACAATTTCAGCATCGCCAATCCGTTTTAAGATTTCCGCGTCGTCATCGACCGGCGTCCGGTCGTAAAAAGTACACTCGCCTAAGGCCTTGAGCGGTGCCCAGTCTAGATCACCAGGATTCAGGGCATAGCTGTCCAAATTAACAATCTTCATTTTTAGTCCTTTCAATTAAACGCTTTCTTTATAATGCTTATTTTACTATAGATTGCGGAGTTAAGACATTCTAAAAAAGCGTCGCGCGTGAAAAATGAGAATACCGGTAATGCTTTTGGTAAAAATAGCTGTATAAGAGCAATTTGACAGGACTTTTAAATGAATCTACAATTATTTGGTATCCTATACTTGCAATGTTATTTGATTTGAAGAGTATTAGGGCTAGATATGATTAAAGTGGGAACATTGTATTTTAAATAAAATACTATAAGTAAAAAGGAGTTATGAATGAAAAAATGTCCAAATTGTGGGGCTAGCATGAAAGGGGACGTTAATTTTTGTACGTCCTGTGGGATGGATCTACGCAATGTGATTGCCCAGCAAACTGCTCAGCAAGAAGTTCAACAAACGGTGAAGGCTCAGCCTGAAATATCGAATACCGCGGAGGCAAACGAGTCCAATGGTCAAATTAGCAGTTACTGGCAATGGTGCGTAGAGTCTTGGCAACACCCTGCTCAAAACATTGTGCCTGCTGAGAGTTGGTATGGCTGGGCAACCATTCTAATAACTGATTTATTAATTGTTCTGGGCCTCTATTACTGTGCGAATTCGGTCATTAACACCGTAGTTGACCTGGCTAATCGCTATGGGGGAAATACGCGTGGTTGGGATCAATTTAACGTGTCATTTGGCGTAGTCCTCGAAGTGTTCATCATTATCTTGCTATTTGAAGCGATTGCTATTGGTGGATATTACCTGGCTTATAAGTTTATCTATGATGTCCAGCCCAGACTGCTTGAATTTGTTAATCGTGGCGTTCATGCTAGTAATTTAAACCTGATTTTTGCGGCGTTATTCTTCTTAGTAACGTTGATGGGAATAAACAGCATTAAACTTGCCCTGATCTTATTAATGGTGATTTTGTCCCTGTTTTTCGTCGGCCAGCAGGCTGTCTTGCTGGGTGATGAGGGGGCCAAGCGTGATAAAATCTATGGCTTTTTGATTGCATTAGGGATTATTTTTGTTTGTTTAACGATTTTAAATTCCATAATTTATGGCTCCGTAATTCGTTCAGTTATTGAACATATTATGTCTCCGGGTGCGATATAAGGGGTAAACGAAATGAATGAAACGAAATTTTGCCCAAATTGTGGTGAGCAAGTTGAAGAAGCGGTCGAATTCTGTCCGAATTGCGGTACCAGACTGCCTAAGGCTATAGCAAATAGGCAACGATCCAATACTGATAAAAATATTGCCGCTCCCCAAGAAGCACAGGTCCCAACAAGGCAGCGTACGGCCAATCTCAATAAGCGGCCGCCAATGAAAAAGCGAAATAAGATTATCCTGACCTGTGTGGGCATCGTGATTGTAGCTTTTGCGGCTTTCTATGCTTGGGGTTCTAATCATTATCAGCGCAGCAATCAGGTTAGCCAAATTACGGCGATGCTAAAGGACCCACGCCAGGGGCTGGCACAATACGTTACGTCTGCCAACCCTAACGTTCGTGTAACTGATACGGCCCTGAAGCCAACGCAAGAATATTATGCTGAACATTATGAAGAAGCAGATAAGATGGCAGGTGCATTTAAGTATGGTGACAGTTACGGTAATATCAGTCTGGTTCAGGAGGGACATTACTTGCTGTTCTTCCCGAAGTATAGTCTGCGACTCAGAACTTATAGCCCTCAGATTAAGACTAATCATGCTGACTCAACGATTTTGCTTAATGGCAAAAAGTTCGGTGGCGTTGATGGCAACGGTGAAAGTTATTACAAAAAAATTACGCCCTTGTTCCCGGGAAAGTATCATGTTGCAGTTAAGTCGATAGCTTCGGGGCATGATTTATCTGCCGACAAGAACGTCAATATTTTTTCTAATCGGGCTATCAACATGGATATCAAGACGGTTAATTTTATGGTTAAAAGCATGCCCGGTTCATTCGTCTATATTAATGATAAAAAAGTCGGAACACTGAATAAAAAAGGAACGGCAACTTTTAAAGATTATCCAGCTACTGCTGATATGAAGATTCACGTTGAAACTAAGGTAAATGGTAAATTAATCAAGTCAAAAACGGTTGATTATGATGAACTAGGGTTCACTGATGACGATGACAGCAGTAGTAATGTTGTTAAACCTGAATGGCCAGGCTTAATCAGCCAAGACGATGCTGAAAGCATACTACAAGACAGCTTTAATTCACCTGACGAAGATAGTTTTGTCGGCGGTGCGGAGAACAAGGGCTACCAAGAGCTGCATAGCCAGGTTTCCAAATTTGACGATGATGATGACATAATTGGTTACTCAATGGACTGCAGCGTGGTCTCTATAGTGCCAGCTCCTAATAGCTGCAGTAGCGTCACGTATAAGATAACCTATACTTTTGAGCATGAAGATTATGAACATAAACAGGTATTGCTGTATACCGGCGGTTTATTCCACCAAACCGGCGATGATGACAGCGGGTCACAAAGAATCAAAGCAATTGGTAGTGGCAAAATTATTAGTGACAAGAAATATGATAATTAATCTTTGTTTTTGAAGGGCGAGTTCTGATGAACTCGTTTTTTGGTTTACGCGTCCGTCGTACTTAAAGTGCCAACTTTTACTATTTTCATAACTCGGTGTGAGTAAAAGGTGGTACAATTAGGGCAATTAAAAAGCAACTGTAATAATATTGAAAAACCAATTAGCTAAGGAGGTTTATTATGAGTTTGCACGACCAGAAGGCCAAAGAACTATTCGCGAAGTACCAAGAAGAACAGGTAAAGATTTTTGGCCAAAAGATCTACCCGCTGAGCGCATCCTACTTGATCGCCCTGAAAAACGGCAAGACGCTCAACGTGAAGGACTACCCGCAGTTAAAGGAACTAGGCTACTGGATTCAGCCGGCCGACCAGACTAATTTGCGCATCTGGTCGCACATGAGCCAACCGGAGCTGGCCTCAAAATTTAGCGCCATCACCGGCATCACGCGTGAACAGTATGACATTGGGGCGGTTTCAAGCATCAATGACCTCTGGCCTGCTGACAACGACAGTGTGAAGGGCTGAGTTGTGCAATAATTACAGCACTTTTCCACCGCGCATTTTGCCTTGCCGTTTTTACAAAAAGTGCTTTTATTGCGATTGCATTTATGCTATCATCTAATAGATTGTTTTGAAAGAGAAAGGAAGTCGGTCGCAATGCGTAATGCAGTATCTGGTTTAGACGCTTTACTGCTGGCGGCAGTGACTTCTTTTTCTCACCTCAAAAAGTCGCTTCAATTTATAGTTATTGCAATCAATAAAAGACTTAATGGTTAACGCGTTCGCGTTGGCCGCTAAGTCTTTTTTATTGTGTGCAGGTTTTTGGTTGATTCAGGAGGAAAAATGAAAAGATTCAGAAAAGTTCTGGTTGCAGCGGCTGCTGTTTTGGGCACGGTCATTTTGGCGGGGTGCGCAAATTCAAATTCAAATAAAAAGAGTGCAAGCGCAACGCCTAAGTCACTTAATGTTCAATTCGTGCCGAGTGTAGCGGCCGATAAGATGGAAGGCCGGGCAAAGCCAATCGAAAAGATGCTGTCCAAGCGCCTCGGCATTCCGGTTCACGTCACAGTATCAACGGATAATAACGCGGTGATTGAAGCGATGAAGTCAAAGAAGGTTGACGTCGGCTTCTTGCCCGCTGATGCCTACGTTCAGGCCCACAAGCAAAATGCGGCCGATGTCTTATTGCAATCAGAACGCTACGGCTTAAAGGCGCCAAGCGGCACCTGGACCAAGGAACTGGTGCACACGTTGCGTTCGGAAATTTTGGTCAGGAAGGGTTCGCCGATCAAGAGTTGGAAGGACTTGAAGGGCAAGTCAATTTCGATTCAGAGCCCCACGTCAACCACCGGCTACATCTTCCCAATCGCCGAATTGAAGCAAAAGGGCTTCGACGTTAAGCGCAGCTGCAAGCTGGTCACCGTTACGGGTCATGACCAGGGCGTGCTCAACGTTTTGAACAAGGATACCGACGCCGCCTTTGTCTTCGAGGATGCCCGTAACAACGTCTTGAAGGATAATCCCAAGATCAAGTCGCAGGTCGTGCCGATTTACTACACGCGCCCGGTTCCAAACGACACCATCTCGGTTGTGCCGTCGATGCCTAAGGCCTTTAGGGAAAAATTAGCCCGGGCCTTCATTGCCATTGGCAAGTCCAAAGAAGGCAAGAAGGTCATTGAGAGCGTCTACGACCAAGAAGGTTATATTAGGGCCAAAGACAGTGACTACAACATTGTGCGCAAGTACCAGAAGATTGCCGAAGAAGTTAAGAAATAGGCAATTAAAACGCAGTCACCAGCTGTCCTTGCGTTGAGCACGGCAGCCATTAAACACTAGTCAGGCAAAATGATGAGCCGGCTAGTGTTTTTTAGTGCTTGAAAGTGTGCTTTATGAGGCGGGTCAGAAGCATAAGAATCTCCCAAATATCGGTTTTTACCTGTTAAAATAGTTAGAAATGCTTTATATTGCTAACTGTAAAGCAAATGAACAAGCAAAAAACGGCAATTAACACGATGCTTATTTCTTTATCAAACATAAACAAACATTGACAAACAAAATAGAACATTTATACTAAAGATGAACTAAGTTAGTTGCTTAATCTAGTTTAAAAGTAGGTAACCAATGCTAAAGAGTGAACGACTAAAGACAATTTTACAAATAGTACATACCCAAAAGTTTGTAACGGTGGATGAATTGGCTAAGGCCCTGAGGGTTTCCGATATGACCATCAGAAGGGACCTCAATGAACTGCACAAGGCGGAAAAAATCTTGCGTATTCATGGTGGCGCGCAGCTGCTGTCGGACCAGAGCCGCATCGAAAAGAGCTACAAGCAGAAAAGGGAAATTCACAGCAAGGAAAAGGTTGAGGTTGCCAAGCGCGCCTGCAACCTGATCCATGAAAATGATTCTATTTACGTCGGTCCGGGCACTACTTTAGAGTTGATGGTTGCCAACCTTAAAGTTAAGCACCTGCGGATTGTGACCAATTCACTGCCCGTTTTTGAAGCGGCTAAAAACAGTCCCAATAATTATGATCTGATTATGATCGGCGGTTCTTACCGCCGGATTAGCGGGGCTTTTCTAGGGGCTTTGGCGAACAGCCAGTTGGCAACAATGTCGTTTTCCGTCGGTTTTGTCGGCGTTAACGGCATCAATGGTGCTGCGATGACAACAGCTAACTTGGAAGAGGGCCAAACCGAGGGGATTGGACTGGATCATTCGCAAATCAAGTTTGTGGTTGCTGATTATTCCAAACTGAATCACAGCGACTTCCACCAATTTTACGACTTGCGTGATGTTGACGGCCTGATTACCAACCGCGGCGTCGAGCCTGAACTGGAAAAACATTACAGTCAATACACAACTGTTTATAAGTAGTTTTGCTGAGGGGAGTTTTAACCATGAAGGTTGTCATTGGTAGCGACAAGGCGGGCTTTGCCTTAAAAGAAAAGGTCAAGCAATACCTAAAGGACCACCATTATGATGTTTTGGACGTGACCGAAGAGCCGGCCGCAGATTTTGTTGAGTCAAGCTTGAAAGTGACGCGCGAGGTGCTGGACAACGGTATCAAGAAGGCCATTATGTTTGATGAATACGGCGTGGGTTCGGCTATGGCCTCGAATAAGGTCAAGGGGATGGTTACGGCCAACGTTAACGAGGAGCGAACAGCCCACATGACGGCGATGCACAATGGTGCCAAGGCGATTGCGCTGGGCAGCGGCATTGTCGGCGAAAAATTGGCTTATTCGATCGTGCAGCATTACCTGGACACAGAATACGCTGGCGGTCGCCACCAGATTCGCTTAAACATGCTTGAAGAAATGATCTAAGGGGGTTTTAGAAATGTTAGATAACGATAGACCACAACCAGAATTTGTTGATCCGAAAATTGACAAGCACCTAGTTATTGCGCTGGGCAATGA
This sequence comes from Lactobacillus sp. CA30L, assembly GCF_059900845.1. Classification (NCBI taxonomy): domain Bacteria; kingdom Bacillati; phylum Bacillota; class Bacilli; order Lactobacillales; family Lactobacillaceae; genus Lactobacillus; species Lactobacillus sp. CA30L. The sequence goes on along the minus strand of NZ_JBWXGB010000006.1, from coordinate 58,572 downwards.
CCATATTGTCACGCCCGTCAAAATGGCCATTTCTGACCACCTAAAGGACGAGGGCTACCGCGTCATCGATGAGGGTACCCATGACAGTACCAGAACGCACTACCCGATGTACGGCAAGCGCGTGGCTGAGGATGTGGCCGATGGCCGGGCCGATTTGGGCATCGTTCTGTGCGGAACCGGCATTGGCATCTCAACCGCTGCCGACAAGAACGAAGGCATCCGCGCTGCCATGGTCGGCGATGCTACGCAGGCTGAGTATGCCCGGCGCGAGTTAAATGCCAACGTCTTGGGCTTCGGCGGGATCGTTCTGGGGCGCGACTTTATCTTTGACATTGTGGATTCATTCTTAAATGCAAAGTATGAGCCCACTGAAGCCAACCGTGCACTGATCACGAAGATTGACGGTATCGCCGAGTCGAACCCGGACCAAAAGGACAACGTCCACTTCTTTGATGAAGAAAACAAGAAGTGGGCCGAGGGCGTGTACCACGACTAATTACAGGTAAACAACTAAATATTTAATCGCATAGCACACAAAGGAGCCATGATTTTAACCATCATGGCTCCTTTATTACGCGGGCAATGCGGGCAACGGAAAAGTTAGCAAAAACTTGTTGCATTTTTGAATACGATTACATATAATATCAATAGACAAGCGAACAAAAACTAACATATTCAAACAAAAATGAAAGCTTGCCGAGTATGGAAAAGGAGTCTGAGCCGTGAAGGTAAATAATTTGTTTTCACCCGACACTGTATTTATTAGCAATGCCGCAAATTCAACTGCGGTGTTCAAGGAAGTTGCAGGCAAATTGCGCACGCAAAACTACGTTAAGGATGATTTTTTCTCTGAGATTGTCAAGCGCGAACAAAGTTACCCCACCGGGATTGACCCGACACCGATCGACAAGGCACTGCCCAATATTGCGGTGCCGCACACCGAGGGCGAATTTGTCAACGCCCGCCTGGTCGTGCCGGTTAGCCTGGAAACGCCAATTGTCTTTAAAAACATGATTGCTCCCGACCAGGAGCTGCAAGTAAAGTTCTTATTCATGATTTTAAATAATGATCCAGCGGGTCAGGCCAATATCTTGGCGCAAATTATGGACTTTCTGCGGCTTACGCCTGTTTCAAAATTACAAGAGCTATTTAGTCTTACTGATCCTGGTAAAATTTATCAGTTCATGGGTAAGTATTTTAAATAATATTAGGAGGTTTCATTATGGGTAGACAAGTTAAATTTATTGCTGCATGTGGAGCGGGTGTTAATTCATCCCATCAGATTAAAGATGCAGTGGAAGAGGAAATGAAAAAGCGCGGATACAACGTTAAGGTAGATGCCTACATGGTTAAGGATGTTAATGAAGACCTGCTGTCCCACTATGATGGCTACCTGACGATTGCTAAGACCGACTTAGCATTTACGCCCAAGGTGCCGTTAATCGACGCGGGTGCAATTTTGTATCGTATTCCTGCGATGGCAAAGCCTGTTTACGACAATGTGGAAAAGGTAGTAAAGGAAGTAAGCGCACAGTAAATCTTATTTGAAAGGAAAATAAAATGAGTGGAATAATTAATTTTGCCAATTCGCTCTTCAAGCCGCTGATTGACATGGGTGCAGCCACAATCATGTTGATTGTCTTAACGCTAATTGCAGTGCTTTTTAGGGTTAAGTTCTCTAAGGCATTAGAGGGCGGCATGAAGCTGGCAATTGCGATTACTGCAATTGGGAATATCATGAACATGCTGACCTCAGCATTTCAAAAGCCGATGATGCAGTTCGTTAAGCACACCGGTATTCACATGGACATGCAGGATATGGGCTGGGCGCCCCTGGCCACGATTACGTGGGGGTCACCGTATACCCTGTTTTATCTCCTGGTCTTGATTATTTTAAACGTTGTATTGTTGGTTCTGGATAAGACCAATACGCTGGACGTTGATATCTTCGACGTTTGGCACCTGGCCTTTGTCGGATTGTTCTGTGTTTATGTCGGTGCACCGCTGTGGCTGTCAACACTGCTCGTCATTTTTATCGGAACAATGAAGATTATCAACTCAGACCTGATGAAGCCGACCTTCAACGACCTGCTTGATGCACCTGAGGGCAACCCGATGACCACGACGCACATGAACTACATGATGAATCCAATCATCATGGTCTTCAACAAGTTCTTTGACAAGTGTCTGCCCTGGCTGGACAAGTTTGACTTTGATTCAACTAAATTGAACGAAAAGATCGGCTTCTGGGGCAGCAGATTTGCGATTGGCGTTTACCTCGGGGTCTTCGTTTCCCTGCTTGCCGGCAATAATTTTGCCACCGAAGAGGGATGGAAAGACATGTTTACCCTGTCGTTTGTCGGTGGTTCATGTATCGAACTATTCTCCGTCATCGGTTCATGGTTCATCGCTTCCGTTGAACCGCTGTCACAGGGGATTGCCGACTTTGCCACTAAGAAGTTTTCGGGCCGGACTTTCAATATTGGTCTGGACTGGCCGTTCTTGGCTGGTCGTTCCGAGATTTGGGCAGCAGCCAACGTTTTGGCACCAATCATGATGCTTGAAGCAATGGTATTGCCGGGAAATAGGTTGATGCCGCTGGGTGGTATCATTGCCATGGGGGTTACGCCAGCTTTGCTGGTTGTTACCCGGGGCAAGATTATCCGGATGATTGTTATCGGTGCGATTGAACTGCCGATCTTCCTCTGGGCGGGCACAATGGTTGGTCCGTTTGTGACCAACATGGCCCATTCAGTCGGTGCCGCAATTCCTGCGCACACCCTGGTTTCGGATACCACGATGGAAGGACCGGTTGAAAAGTTCTTAGCTTACCTGGTCGGTAACGCCTGGAAGCAGCACGGCATGTTCATCGTTTATGCAATTGCTGCCCTGGCGGTGTACCTATTACTGTTCTGGTGGTATGCTCGCGAAATGAAGAAGAGAAACGCAGCGTACGCGGCCGCTAAGAAGAACTAGCTTGTAATAATTGCTTTTGCTGGAGGCGATTCATATGAAGAAAGAAAAGATTACCCTGAAGGAAAAAGCCAGACGCAACAATCTCTTGATGTGGACCGTATTTGTGATTGCGGTCAACCTCTTGCAGATGCTGTTCAAGAATTGGTTAACCGGTTTGGTTGCAATGGTGGGCACAGTTTATGCCCTGTACCGGATGGTCGTGTATGATAATCCCAAGAATCGCCTTAGTCAAAAGTATTATGATTGGCATGGCAATAAGCTGAATAAATAGCGTATTAATTACAAAGCCGTTAAAGCAGTTGGTTTTAACGGCTTTTTTGGTGGCGTTTTTAGTGAATTGCAATTGCTTTTAACCGCTTTCTTTGCTACACTTTGAGTGGTATCTACCAGTTAAAAGGAGGTGGACAAATGCCACAGCCACTTTACCAACAGGTCATCATTGACTTAGAAAAACAAATTAAAAAAATGAAACCCAATGCACGCTTGCCTAGTGAACGGCAGCTGCTCGTTAAATACGGGGTTAGTCGAAATACCGTGAGGCTAGCGCTGCAAGACTTGGAAGAACGCGGGCTGATTTACCGGCTCCACGGCAAGGGGACCTTCGTTGCGAGCATTTTCCTCAACCAGCCCAATATTGGCGGGATGTATTCTTTTTCAGAAGAAATGACACGGGCTGGCCAGAAGGCAACGACGCAAAACCGGAGTCTGGAGTTAGTCACGCCCAGTCAGCACATTGTTGAGCAACTGAATCTGAGTGCAAACGAGCAAGCCTATAAGCTGGTGCGGTTGCGCCTGGCTAATAATGAGCCGCGCATCTTCAGCAAAACCTACCTGCCCGAAAAACTTTTTCCGGGCTTAACGATGTCCGACGTAGAGAGCGCACCGCTTTACAGCGTCCTCAAGCGCAAGTACGACCAGACAAGCGTGATGGCCTTTGAGGACGTCGAAGCCGTCAGTCTGGGTGCCGAGGAGGGGCGCTTGCTGCATGAAGAGGCCGGTTCGCCCAGCTTAAAGATATTCCGCAAGACGATTAATGAGAAGAATGTGCCGATTGAATTTACGATTTCCTTGGCACGGGGCGACAAGTTTATTTACCGCTCAAGGCAGTATAATAAGTTATTTTGATTTTAAGTAAGAAGGAGAATAATAGCGATGTTTTCAAAAACAGATGCAGAATTAGAAAAAATGGGTGCCAGGATCACGACTCGTGAAATTGAGCAGCAACCCCAATTATGGCAAGAGACATGGACTATTTACCAAAACAAGAAGGCTGAGATTGATGCCTTCTTAACCAAGATCAACCAGACATGGGGCAAGGTAAGGGTGATTTTTACTGGTGCAGGAACCAGTGCTTACGTGGGCAACATGGTAATGCCGTACCTGCAAAAGCATGGTGACCGCAGCAAATATGACTTTGAAGCCATCGATACCACCAAGATCGTATCGACGCCGGAAGATTACCTTGAAGCGGATACGCCAACTATTCTGGTGTCGTTTGCCCGCAGCGGCAACTCGCCTGAGTCTGTTGCCACTGTTGAATTAGCCAAAAAGTTAGTCAAAAACCTGTACCAGATTGCCATCACTTGTGCACCAGAAGGACAATTGGCGCAGGATTTAAAGGGTGATTCAAACGGCCTGGTCCTGCTTATGCCGGAAAAGTCGCTGGATCAGGGCTTTGCGATGACCGGTTCGTTCTCATGCATGAGCTTGGCTTCGCTGCTTGTGTTTGATCAACTCGCAGATGACCAAAAAGAAGCAATTATTGGCCAGATTGCCAAGATGGGTGCAAGCGTGGTAGAACGTGAGGCTGAGATTCAGGCACTGGTTGCTACCGATTTTGACCGCATTACATACATCGGCAGTGGCTGCTTAGGTGGCCTGGCTGAAGAAACACGGCTGAAGATCTTGGAATTGACCGCGGGCGCAGTGGCTGCTTTGTTCGATACATCGATGGGTCTGCGCCACGGTCCGAAGTCATTCTTGAACAAAAAGACGATTGTCTTTGACTTCGTTTCTAACAATGCGTATACAAGACAATACGATCTGGATATTTTAAATGAAATCAATGACGACCAGATTGTGCCGCTGGTAATGGCGGTGGGCCAGGAGAAGGCCGGTCAGAACTTCAGCGGCAAGTCGTTCACGTTTGCTGAGCAAAACCTGCTGCCAGACGCATACCTGGCACTGCCAGACGTGATGTTTGGACAGACGGTTGCATTATTGACTTCCATTAAGGTGGGCAATAAGCCGGATACGCCGTCGCCAACCGGAACAGTTAACCGGGTGGTTAAAGGCGTAACGATTCACGAATTTTAGATAAGTTATTTATAAGTATCAAGGTATATAGATAAGGCATAGTAAAACAAACCATTGTCAATAATAATTTTATTTGTTATTGAGAGTTGATTGACAAAAGCTGGTTGGTACCTTATTCTATAATTGTGAAAGCGTTTTTAATAATATTTGGATTTCCGTAAAAGAGATGGGGGAAGATATATGAATATTGTGGGTGCAAGAGTTGATGAACGCTTGGTTCATGGGCAGGTAGCCAATCTGTGGACGCCCAAGCTGCAGGTGGAACGAATTATCGTGCTCGATGAAGCTGCTGCCAAGGATGATATCCAGAAGAGCGGGCTCAGAATGGCCACGCCGATGACAACCAGGTTGAGTGTCTTGTCAACAGATGTTGCTGCTGACCACTTGCTCAAGAACCGGTATGGCAACCAGCGGATATTCTTGGTTAGCAAGCGGCCAGGCAATTTCTTGAAGCTGGTTAACGACGGCGTCAAGCTTGATACGATTAACGTCGGCAACATGTCAGCGGGGGACGATACAACCCAATTGACGAAGCAGGTCAACGTTAACGCTGACGATGCCAACATTTTAAGACAAGTAGCCGATAAGGGCGTGCACTTGATTGCTCAGGTTAATCCGAGCGTTGATGCGCGCGACCTGATGAAGCTTATTGATGAAAAGATGAAGTAGGAGGAAGAATAATGGCTTGGTGGCAAATATTACTGCTTACTTTATACGCAGGTTTAGAAATTCTCGATGAATTGCAAATTTATTCATCGTTGAACACCCCAGTTGGTGCCGGCTTGATTGCCGGACTGATCATGGGCGACATGGGTACCGGATTAGTTATCGGTGCCTCGATGCAGCTGATGGTTCTAGGCGTTGGTACATTCGGCGGTGCGTCAAAGATTGACGCAACGACGGGTACTGTTCTCGCAACGGCCTTCTCCGTTAGCGTTAAGGGCATGAGCCCGCAGACGGCGATTTCTTCAATCGCGGTCCCGGTTGCGGCCATCATGGTTGAATTGGACGTTTTGGCAAGATTCGCCAACACGTACTTCTCACACCGGATTGACCACTTGATTGACCAGGATCACATTAACTACAAGGCCGTTGAACGCAATGTCCTTTACGGTGCCCTGCCGTGGTCACTGTCCCGGGCAATCCCGGTCTTCATCGCCCTGGCCTTTGGTCAGGGTCTGGTACAGACGATTGCCAATGCCCTGAACGGCGACTTGATGTGGCTAGGCAACGGTTTAACAGTTGCCGGCGCGACATTGCCAGCCGTTGGGTTTGCGATTTTGCTGCGTTACTTGCCAGTCAAGAAGCATGCAGCCTACCTGATCCTCGGCTTTACGCTGACGACCCTGTTCTCAGTTCTGTTCTCAGGACTGCAAGCAGTGGGCACCGGCCTCTCTGCCGTTAACAAGGGCTTTATGGCCAACTTCACCGGCTTGCCAATGCTGGCAATTGCGATGATCGGATTGGCCTTTGCAATTCTGCACTATAAGAGCATCCCGGTTGCTAAGGGGACTGGTTCTGCACAGAATGCAGGAAGTCAGAATGTAAGTTCAAACGTTGATGATGACGAAGGAGAGATTACTGATGACGAACTCTAAACCAAAATATCAGTTGACTGATAAAGATTTTAACCAGATTAACCGGAGATCTCTGTTCGGCTTCCAGCTGGGCTGGAACTACGAGAGAATGCAGAACAGTGGCTACCTGTACACGATTTTGCCGCAATTGCGGAAAATCTATGGCGACGACAGTCCTGAATTAAGGGAAATGATGAAGACGCATATGCAGTTCTTCAACACTTCCAACTTCTTCAACACGATTATTACGGGTATTGACCTCGCTGTGGAGGAGAATGAAGGCATTCAGGGCAAGGATACCGTTACTAGTGTCAAAGTCGGGTTAATGGGCTCCTTTGCCGCTATCGGCGACTCCATCTTTGCTTCGTTAATTCCAACGATCTTTGGCGCTCTGGCTGCGTCAATGGCAGCCCAGGGCAACCCGATTGGCGTAATCATTTGGGTTGTTGCCTGCCTCTTGATCTGCGTGTTCCGGTGGAAGCAATTGCGCTTCGCTTACAAACAGGGTGTTTCGCTCGTTACAGACATGCGGGACCAGCTTAATGCTTTGACCGATTCAGCTACGGTTATGGGCGTATTCATGGTTGGTGCCCTGGTTGCCACAATGGTCAACATTAAGTTTGCCTGGGTGCCACAAATTGGCAAGGTTTCAATGAATATCCAGAACAATTTGGACATGATCCTTCCAAAATTATTACCTGCTGCAGTTGTAGCCTTTGTTTACTGGCTGCTAGGCAAGAAGGGCATGACCTCGACTAAGGCAATTTTAATTGTGCTGGTGCTTTGCGTCATCCTTGGTGGCACGGGCGTTATTGCCAAGATTTAGACTAAAGCACTTGGCTAGAGTAACAGAGAAAGTATTCATAATGGCAGAAAAAGAATTAATTTTAATTAGTCACGGGACAATGGCAGAGGGTGTAAAAACCAGTGCCGAGTTGATCATGGGCGAGCAGGAACACGTCCACACGGTATGCCTGCTTCCGTCTGAGGGTCCTGAAGACTTCAAAAAGAAATTTGAAGAACAAGTAGCTGGTGTAAAAGCCGAAGACATTACCGTTTTTGCTGATTTAATGGGCGGCACGCCAGCCAATGTGGTGAGTCGCATGATTATGGATGGGCAGCCCATTCACTTAATCGCCGGGATGAACTTGCCGTTGGTAATTGAGTGGCTCAACAGTCAGATGAATGGCATAGAGTCCGATTACATTACAGCTGGCAAGGCCGGCATGGTTGATGTGAGTGCAATGCTGGCTCAGATGAAAAAATAATCTATAGTGTTTACTAAATAAAAGAATCTAATCTTTCGATTAGGTTCTTTTGCTTAGTTTGCTTTTTATTAAAAGAGCAGCTGAATTGTTTCCAGGGGGGCAATTTTTTCATTTATTGTGGCAACGCCATCTTCAACCGTGATTGGCACCCTCGTCTTAGTAACCGTGCTGCCCTTCTTTCTGATAATTGTGACCTGATTGCTTGGCAAAGGCCGGGCCAGGTGCCAGTTAATCTGCTCGTAACCATCTAAAGTGAAGTTGGCTAGCCAAGCAACCTTGCCGTCTGACTGGACATTGAGCTTGACGTTAGGCATCTGGACCAGGTAGTCAACCGGTTGGATGCTGTCGAGCATTTGCTGGAGCAGGTTCTGCTTGTAACTGGTGAACTGAGATTCCCAACCGTGCTTGGGGTCTTGATCCATCGGCAAGACAATAATGTGCTGGTCAATCACGGCCATGGCGTTGCCTAACTCCTCGTCAACGGCATTGTAGGCTTTGGACCACACGGTAACAGCACTATTTTCTTCGTAATCAAGTTGAAGGTAGCTGCCTGTGTGCTGCAGCATTGTAATGCGGGGATTCTCAACGCCGTCGACCGTGTGCCCATCGGCCTGTTCGAATGACTGGTAAGCCGTGCGGTACTTGTGCCAGACGGCCTTTTTAATATGCAGTAAGCCGCCTAAACCGCGGTCCAGAAGAACATTAATGCTTTCACCGTCAAGCAAGACCACATTAGTCTTGAGTAGATCAGTAATCTGGTCGTTGCTGAAGTTGCGCAGCAATTGCCCTGCAACCGCGATTACTTGATTTTCCAGCTTGGTGTCAGAACTGACGGGCAAAATACTTGTGGCAAAGCCAAAACTTCCCAAGAGACTGGCCCAGTTCTTTTCGTGGGGCAGAAGCTCCTCGACGGCTTCCCCGGTTGTTGTGTGGATACTGTAGCTGGAATCCTGGTCAACCAGGACCTTGATTCCGCGCAAGTGCCCTATTTGCATCCGGTTTTTACCCAGTTGGTTGACCAAGGGCTTGATTTCGTCCAGCATTTCGGCGTAGTGCCAGGCGTTGTTGATGCCGTTGCCCATCATGTCAAACAGGTTGAGCAGGATCCCGTGCGCACCAACAAGCGCTGTTGTGATGACCTGAAACTTGGTAAAGGCCAGCGACTTGGCAAAGGGCGAGTACATGTAGCTCTCCAGTTCGGGGTAGAGTTCAGCATCTTCGCCTAGGCAGGCGGCGGTGATGCATGTGTATTCTTCAAAGTCCCGCCCGTACTTCAGGGGGGCGACTTCGTTGTATGCGGGCAGGTGGGGGCGAGCAACCTTAGGATGACCGGGGCCAGCTTGAGCCTTGAATAAACCATCCCAGTCGCGCCCCTCTAGTGCGTGCCAGTCTGGGTAAGAGGTCATCTGGGCCAGGTCGGTGTCGGGGCTGACCGCGTGGACAGCCTGCTCAATGAGGTGCTCGTTTTCGATCATTTCCGTGCGCGCCTGCTCAAGGTATACTTGGCGTTCAACCGTGGGTTCACCGGGCTGCAGCATTTTTTTGACAAATTCCGCCCGGGTCTCTTTTTTACCCAGTTTTTGCTCGTATAAGTGCATGTGGTAATCGCAAAAGCACATCAGTTTAAGCGGCGTGTGGTTATAATGGCGAAAGTCATCTTCGAGCCACAGGCGCCGGGGGTGGATACCGGCATACTGGGCATACGTTGCGGCGATGTACTTGCGCCACTGGGGGTCGGCAGGACAGGCCATGTCGCTGGCCCGATCGCCGTTAAGGTCCACGAAGGTGTTGAAGCCAATTGCCGGGTTAACGTGGTAGCCGCGGTCTGAATGCATAATAGTTGTCCACGGGTTGAGACTGGTCGTAACGCCAATCTGGCTTAATTTCTTCTGCAGGGGCGCTATTGCATCAAGCCATACCTGCGTTTCCTCTCGGGTTAAGTGGCTGTGGTTTAACTCCTCGCCGTTAATAAAAAAGGCAACGTCATCAATTTGCCCCTCCTTGACGAAGTCAAGAAGCTTCTGGTCTTTTGCTGGTGTATTGGTTCTGGGGTCCAGCATATATCTAAGCGTATAAATGAAATCCATGATTGTCATCCTAATTTAAAAGTACATAATAATTAACAATTGTATTCTAACATAGATAGGTTGGCTAATGGTCTAATATTAAAAGTAAGCGGTTAAAAATTAAATTATTATTTAAGTGGGTGGACAACTTTTTCTGTGCAATATTATTATGGATTAGTCGCATTATTAGGCTGGTAATTTGAAATATAATTGCTTATAATATGAAAAATAACATAGTAAAAAGTGAGGAGTAAGCGTTATTAATACGAATAATTTTAAAAATCAGGCTGACCGTCGTCAAAATGCTGGCGGGGAAAGTGCTGGCAGTGCTGCTAAATTAACAATTACCGGTGTCTTCAAACGAAAAAAGTACGTTGAAGTTGGCTATTCCAATGGCTGCGTGGCTAGGCTCTACGTCCTAAGTCCCACGGTGTTTCGCTACTACATTGATCCTGCTATGAATTATGCAGAGCCAGAACAGTCAGAGGCGGACTTAAATGCGCACATTTTGGCGGTCGATGGCTACGGAACTGCTGGACTGGCCGCCACCACTGTTGCCAAAACGGAAACGGGCTGGAAATTAGCGACAGGCGCAATTGACATCAGCTTTTATCAAGATGCGGGCACGATGAGCGTCAACAGGGGCAAGCAGGTGCTGCTGCAAGAGGCAGAGCCAATCCGGATTACAGCTAAGGATGCTACCCAGACGCTTAAAGACAGCGCCAACAGCAATTACTTTGGCGGTGGCACCCAGAATGGGCGGTTCAATTTAACCGGTCAGAAAATCAGAATTGTCAACACCAATGACTGGGTGGACCGTGGGGTGGCTTCGCCCAACCCCTTTTACTGGTCTTCTGCAGGCTATGGTGTTCTCCGCCATACCTTTAGCCCGGGCAGCTATGATTTTGATAGCGCTTCAGCGGGCACGGTTTCGACAACGCATAATGAGACGCGCTTCGATGCGCTTTATTTCTTTGCGGATTCCACTTACGGAATAATTCGCGCTTATCAAAAATTAACCGGCTTGCCGCCGCTGATCCCGCTCTTTGGTTTTTACGAGGCGCATTTAAACGCATATAATCGTGATTATTGGGTAGAAATGTCGGCAGATAGTCCCGGCGCAATTGAATATCCGGACGGAAAATATTATAAAGAATACCAACCGGCTTCATTGCCCGCCGACCTAAAGGACAAAGCAATCAGGGAGACTTTAAACGGTGAAGCGGGGAAAACGGCATACTTGCTCAGCGCGCGGGCGATGATTGATCAGTATTTGGATCATGATATGCCGCTCGGCTGGTTCTTGCCCAATGACGGCTATGGCGCTGGTTACGGCCAAACCGCCACGTTGGCTGGCAACCTGCAAAATTTAGCCCGGTTTATTGACTATGCAAATTCAAAGGGAGTTCAAGTGGGCTTATGGACTCAGCAAAATCTCATGCCGGTCGATCCAGTCCACCCCCAGCCTAGTGATCGCGACTTTGAACAAGAAATCGAGGCGGGCGTTACCGCACTCAAAACTGATGTAGCATGGGTAGGCAACGGTTATTCTTTTGGTCTTAATGCTACGCAGAGCGCGGCGGCCATGATTAAAAAGATTAAGGGCGATCGTCTGCGCCCGTTCATCATCACGCTTGACGGCTGGGCTGGCACCCAGAATACAGCCGCAGTGTGGACCGGGGACGAAACGGGCGGTCAGTGGGAATACATCCGTTTTCAGATTCCCACTTATATTGGCGAAGGACTTTCAGGTCAGCCTAACGTTGCTTCTGACATGGATGGCATTTTTGGCGGCAAAAATCGGGTGGTAAATACCCGCGACTACCAGTGGAAGGCGTTTACGCCGATCCAACTCAACATGGACGGCTGGGGCTACAATCCTAAGAACCCGTTTGCCTTTGACGAACGCACAACCAGCCTTAATCGTGCATACCTAAAGCAAAAGACCATGCTCATGCCGTATATCTACAGCATTGCGGCCGCTGCATCCTTTGCGGGCAAGCCAATGATTCGGGCCATGTTCTTAGATTACCCCGCTTATTCTGAAGCCTATACCGATTTGGTTAAATACCAGTACCTATGGGGCGATTATTTCTTGATTGCCCCCATATACCAGGACACGGCTGCGGACAGTGCAGGCAATGATATTCGCAATGGTATCTATCTGCCCGATGAAAAGCAGATCTGGATTGACTACTATACTGGTAAAGAGTATTGCGGGGGGCAGGTTATTAACAACTTTGCAGCGCCGCTGTGGAAACTGCCCGTGTTCGTCAAGGTGGGCGCAATCATACCGGTAGCGCCAGCGACCAACACGCCGGCGGAATATCAGCGGCTTAATCAGCAGCGCCGCTTTGAGATTTACCCGGGCAAAACGAGCGCCTTTACCCTCTATGAAGATGATGGCATTTCTGCACAATACCAGGCTGGCCGGTATGCGCAGACCCAAATTACGAGTGCTTTGCAGGGGGCAGAATTAAGTATTAACGTTGCCCCGACTACGGGCACGTATGATGGAATGAACACGCAGAAAACAACCGAATTCGACATTCGCATGAAGAAGGTCCCGACCACGATTAAGTGCATGATTGGATCAAGGGCGGTTGTCCTGCAGCAGGCAAGCGATCGTAATGCGTTCCAGCAAGCAAGCAATGCCTACTTTTTAGACCAAAATTATCATACCAATCCCTATTTGCAGGACGGGGGAGATGAACTCAAGCAGACGTTTTTGCGCATCAAGCTTGCCCCGATTGATGTTAGCCAGAATGCGGTTGCTCTAACCCTGACAGGGGTGGACCAAGCGGCGCGGCCGGTGAATGAGCTTCCGCTCGTGAATCAAACGGTTCTGCCGCCCACGGGTTTAAAGCAGGACCAGGCCCGAACGACGCCCACCTCAATCGTGCTTTTTTGGCAGCCAGTCAGTGGCAGTCAGAGTTATAACCTGCTGGTAGATGGAATTCTTTACACAAACATCAAAGGGACTAACTTTGTGTTGGAGAACATCAAGCCGGCCACCGTGCACACTTTCCAGGTCCAGACGGTAATGGCGACGGCAGCCTCGCCTTGGAGCAAAGTCAAAGCCTATAAGTCGAGCGCAGATGTGCTCAAAAATGCGGTTAAGATTACATATGTTGACACGGATTCAAACATTAAGGGTGCAGCCGACTGGCAGTCGGATCAACCGGTCAAGAATCTCTTTGACCGCGATTTGGGCAGTGTTGCGCATTCTAACTGGTTCCTCTTGCAGACAAAGCAAATTGCCACCCCGATGACAATTACGACGCACCTTGATGGCATCACTGCCTTGGAGCGCTTCGTTTATATTCCGCGTCCTGACGGTGGGAACGGGACGATTACCGCCCTGAATATCACCACCAGCATTGACGGTATCCATTGGCGGGATGCAGGCAGTGCATCAAAGTGGCCGAAAGATGGCACGCCCAAGGAGATCACGTTTGCTCCGGATACGACAGCATATTGGGTGAAGTTTACAATTCCCGCAAATGGTGCGGTTAATAATTTTGTGTCGGGCCAAGAATTTTTGCTATACCAAAAAGAGGGCACGAGCACCCTTCTTCCTGGGGACATTAATGAAGATGGGATAATTGATGAGAATGACGTACTTGCATTGCGCAACTATGCCGGTGAAACGCGACTCCAGGACAACGATTTTAGCGGTTACGTTGAAAAGGGCGACGTCAATCAGAACGGAATGATTGACGCATTCGACATTAACTACGTGTTGACCCGTCTGGGCGATTCTTTAGCAAACAGCGCAAACGGCAGAATCATGCCGCAAGGCAGGTTGGCTATTGTAGCGGATGAGGCGCTGTACCAAGCAGGAGACATAATCACGATCACGGTTAGCGGCAGCAATTTGCGTAACGTGAACGCACTGTCGGCCCGGATTCCTTATAATGCCGCTGAGCTGTCCTTTATTGGCATTCAAAAGGGCGACATGACCGCGAACATGGCAAGCTTTGCTAAAAGCAAGCAGCACTCAGACAACAGCAATGATGTTCTGGTCTTTTATGGCAACAAGGGCGATGCTCCCCGCCTGAATGGCAGCGGCACGATTGCCACTATTACCTTTAGGGCGCTGCGGCCAACGGGCAAAAAAACGATCACGCTTGCGCTTAAGGACCAAATGCTGGTTAACCAGCAGTCCAAGGAATATGAACCACGGGAGGCAAATGCCATTGAGATTGCCGTCAAGTCCCCAGACGCTGAAATCTGATGGAGCTAGAGGATTAGGGGGCTATCCTCGACGGGGTAGGCTTGCTTTTTACCCGCATTATTAGTTGAACATTTGTAAACATTTTTGATAATCAGTATAGTTGTGAAAAGCTGTACAAAAGCCCTGTTTTTCCTTTAAAAGCACCCTCCAGGAGTATATAATAAGGATTGTGCGATTAAAGTGAATATTAAAGGAGATTTATAATGAGAACAATTTCTTCCACAGTTGCAAAACATATGGAAAACTTGTCGACTAAAGACGGCATCATCAGTGCTTTGGCGATTGATCAACGGGGCTCACTCAAGAAGATGCTCGCTGCGGCTGCCAACAAACCGGCTGACGAAACAACCATCGTAGACTTTAAAAAGGCTGTTTCAAGTGAACTAACGCCGTATGCTTCATCGATCCTGACTGATCCGGAGTATGGCTTGCCGGCTACCAAAGTTAGGGACAAGAATTGCGGCTTGCTTCTTTCTTATGAAAAGACCGGCTATGACACGACTGAACCGGGCAGAATGCCAGATCTGATTGCTGACCAGTCTGGTCTCAGGATTAAGAATGAAGACGGCGATGCGATCAAGTTCTTAGTCTACTATGACCCAGATGAGGGGCAGGAGATTAACGACAAGAAGCAGGCTTTCGTTGAACGAGTTGGTGCTGAAGCTAAGGCCAATGATTTGCCGCTGTTTTTGGAAGTTTTGACCTACGATGCCAACATTGCCGACGCCAAGAGCGAGGAATTTGCCAAGGTTAAGGCCGACAAGGTTCTGCAAACGATGAAGGAATTTTCAAAACCGCAATACGGCGTGACCGTCTTAAAGGTTGAAATTCCCTTCAATCTGAGCTATGTCGAAGGCTTCAATGGCGATAATAACGTTGTTTACACGCAGGACGAGGCCAAGAAGCTCTTGAAGAGACAGTCTGAAGCCACTGACCTGCCGTACATCTTCTTATCGGCCGGCGTAACCAGCGAAGAATTTATTGCCGAAATCAAGATGGCGGAAGCAGTTGGTGCCGACTTCAATGGTGTCCTCTGCGGTCGTGCTACCTGGAAACCAGCAATCAAGCCGTTTGCTGCTGAGAGCGAAGCGGCCGGACGCAAGTGGCTTGCAACCAAAGGCAAGGAAAACATCGAGAACTTGAACGCTGCACTCAAGGGTGCAAAATCATGGCGCGATAAGTTAGACGTTGAATAAATCAGTCCAAGTAAAAAGTCTTCTATCTATGATCTTATATCAGATAGAAGGCTTTTTTATTCGTTCTTATAAAAGCCGGAGCGAACAGAATAAGCATCGCTGAAGATCCGCGTCATGATCTGCAGGGGCAGGCGCGAACGAACTTCATATTCGGGAAAGTAGTTGGTCTTGGATTGGTAGCCGACAAACGACAGGGTGGAAAAAGGCAGGATGCTCCCGGCAGAATTGGTCGTAAACGTAAGCAGCGGAACGTCGTTTTTGCTCAATGTCCTTGCCGCCGCGACCAGTTCCTCCGTTTCACCGTTGAGGGTAATAAAGATGACCACGGCGTCGCGCTTGATCTTGCCGGCAATCGTTCGGATGATGTTGGGATCGGAATGAAACTCGCAGTATTTGCCGGTCAGCTGCAGCTTGACCATCATCTCGTGTGCGATTGATTCCGAGAGTCCGCGGGCAAAAATATAGACGATGCCGGCCTGCCGCGTGAGGGAGATGCTGTCCTCGATCGTGCTGTAATTCAAGTTGTGCAGGGTGTTGTTCATTTCAATTTCGTTCTTGGTGATCACGCTGCGGATCTTGTCGTCGGCGTCGTTTAGAACGCTAAAAGTCGAAGCAGAGGAATTTTTGAGCTTCAACGCCTCACGGTAGGACGTGTAGCCGCTGTAGCCCATCTTCTGCATGGTGCGCACAATCGTGGCGGTCGAAACGTGGGCGTACTGGCTCAATTTCACAATCGACATCTGGGCAATTTTATCAGGATTGTTTTCAACGATGCTCCACAGGTGCAATTCGGCCGTGCTAAGTTCTTTATTTGCCATTCAAATACCTCTTTTTGTAAAAGCTTTTCCATTTATCGCGGTAAACGCTATCATTTTGGAAAAACGTTACCACATAATATCTTTATAATAGATCAAAAGGCAAGAAAGGAAGAGAAATTTTGATTTACACAATAACCCTGAATCCTGCAATTGATTTAGTAATTGTAACAAAAAAGCTGGAACCCAAGGTTGTCAATAGGACCGAAAGCTTCGAACTACAGCCCAACGGCAAGGGCGTCAACGTTTCGTTTATCCTCCAAAAATTGGGGATAGCCAATGTGGCCAGCGGAATCGGCGGGGGCTTTACCCTTGATTACGTTGCGGCTGGTCTTGAGCAGAAGGGCATTAGCACCAATTTTCTGCGGGTCGCGGAACCGACACGGGTGAATGTTTTTACCAATGTGATTGACCAAAACACCGAATACAAGGAGGTCAACCCCGGTCCGACAATCGGCCCGGAGGTCCAAGGAAAGTTCCTGGATTATCTGACCGCAACGCTCCAAAAAGGGGATATGGTTGTGGTGTCAGGCAGCTTTTCCCAAGGCATCACGCCCGCCTACCTGGTGAAAATTGCGCGCATTGCGCAGGAAAAGGCCGCTAAACTGGTGGTTGACAGCAGCTACATGGCGGTATTGGACACGCTGGCGTATCACCCTTACCTGTTAAAGCCTAATGACGCGGAACTGGCTTCTTTCTTTGACTTTAAGGGAGAAATGACCCACGCGAAGACGGTGGAATTGGCGCGCAAGCTAATCCAAGGGGGTTGCGCCAATGTCCTGGTCTCGCGTGGTGCCAAGGGGGCAGCCCTGGTTACCGCAGAGCGTGCCCTGTTTGCCACCGCACCCCAGATCAGGGTGGTCAATTCCGCGTGCGCGGGCGACACGATGCTGGGAACCTTTATTGCCTTTTTAGAAAAAAACAAACCAGTTGAAGAAGCACTCAGAGTGGCGGTGGCTGCAGGCAGCGACACCGCCAGCCGGGTGGGACTGACTGATTTTGCACTAGAAAAATTATTACCGCAGATTACGGTTGAAGAAGGGATGAATGAAAATGGCTGATTTTGATTTAGTGGGGGCAACGGGTTGTGCAACGGGTGTTGCACACACCTTTATGGCCCAGGAGGCCCTGGAAAAGGCGGCCGCGAAGCTCGGCTATTCGATAAAAATCGAAACGCACGGCCAAACGGGGATTGAAAACAACTTGTCGGATGATGAAATCAGAAACGCTAAGGCGGTAATCGTCGCTTCCGATATTGACGTTGGCACTGACCGCTTTGCGGGCAAGCGCCTGGTGGTTGTTCCCGTTGCACGGGGCTTGAAGGAGCCAGAAAACCTGATTAAGCAGGCACTAGCCGCGCCGGTTTACAAGGACGGGCAGGCAGCTGCGCATTCGGATTCAGGTGCTGCTGGCAGCACCAGCTTGGGCAACACCATCTACACCTCATTGATGAACGGGGTCTCCCACATGTTGCCGTTTGTGGTTGCCGGGGGCGTCTTGATTGCTATTTCTTTTTTCTGGGGAATTAACTCGGCCGATCCCAAGAGCGGCGAATACAACCAATTTGCGGCGATGCTCAACACCGTCGGCAGCACTACGATGAACCTGATGGCCCCCGTTCTGGGTGCATACATTGCCGAGGCACTGGCCCAAAGAACGGGCTTTGTCGTGGGTTTAGCGGCCGGCTTCATTACCTTTAATGGCGGTGGGGGCTTTCTGGGCGCAATTGTCGGCGGCTACCTAGCCGCAGTCGTCGTTTGGATGCTCCAAAAACTGTTCAAGGCCCTGCCCGACGACAAGTTTAGGGGACTCAAGTCGATCTTCCTGTTTCCGGTCTTGGGCGTTTTAATTGCCGGTGCAGTCATGTACTGGCTGAACACGCCAATCAAGGCCATCAACGTTGGATTGATGGCGTGGCTAAAGGGCTTTGAGAACACCAGCCCGATTCTTCTCGGCATTATCGTTGGTGCAATGTGTGCCGCGGACTTTGGTGGTCCGATCAACAAGGCCGCATACGTTACCGGCACGGTCCTGCTTGCACAGGGCAATTACTACTTCATGGCCGGCGTTTCGGCCGCATGTATCGCACCGCCACTTGCAACCGGCTTTGCCGTTCTGTTCAATCCCAAGGCCTACTCGAAGAGTGAGAAGACGGCGGGCTACGTTAACTTCTTGCTCGGCTCAACCCACATTACCGAGGGGGCCATTCCGTTCGCAGCCAAGCACCCGCTCTGGAATATCCCGGCGTTTATGATTGGTTCGGCCGTGGCTTCGGTTCTTACCTACATTAGTCGCATTAGCGTTCCGGCGCCCCACGGTGGCTTTATCGTCCTGCCGCTGGTCAACAAGCCCTTCTTATGGGTTTTGTGGATTGTCGTTGGTGCCCTGGTTTCAGGCGCCCTGCTGGCCCTGATTGCCGGTCGCTTTGCCAAAAAGGAGGCACCGGCAGCCGCACTGGCTGCTGGCGCGGACAGCATTAACGGTGCAGGTGCGGGCAATGCAGACAATAGTGCTTCCGCTTCCTATAATCCGGGCAATATTCTGGCACTCAGGAACATTGTCGTTGACGTTGATGTTGCCAGTCGGGACGATGCCCTCAAGTACCTGGCCGACTTGGCCGTCAAAAACAGCTTGGCAAGCGACCGTGAGCAGGTTCTGACGGCTTACCTGAAGCGCGAGGAGGAGAGCACGACGGGAATGACCGATGGCTTTGCGATTCCGCACGCCCAGTCGCCCGCAATTGCCAACTCGGCGATGCTGGTATTGAAACTCAAGCACCCGGTTGACTGGAATTCGCTGGACGGACAAAAAATTGACACGGTAATCTCGTTTCTGATTCCGCAGGTGGACAGCGATGAGCATTTGAAGTACCTGTCCAACACCGCCAAACTGCTGACCCATCAGGACTTTATTGCTGAGTTAAGGGCGGCGAAGACGCCGCAGGCAATTATGGCACTGTTCAAAGCGCAGTAAGCAAAAATAATAGCTAAACGTAAAAAGCTTCCTATCCTAATGGTAGGAAGCTTTTTTAATGCACCTGCTGCCGTAGCAGGGCCGCCGCCGTGAGCGGCTTGGCAGAGTGCGTGTCTTTCTGCACTAACCTTTGAAGTTTTGTTTGGTGTTTTATTTGAAACGGCAATTTTCGACGTGCCGTAAGTATTTTTGCCGTCTTGCCAGCTTGGACACGGTGATTCCGCCGAAGTGCAGCCAGTGGCGGTCCTTCATCCCCAACTGCTTGAGCGTTTGGCCCATAAAGATGCGCTTGATCGCACTGCCATTGAGAAACCTAATGTAAAATTTAGGCGACGTTGAGGTGGTCAATACATAGGTGTGCCTAATATTGGTTAATTCGCCGTGAACGCCCGTGACGGACGTCGTGTGCGACAAGCCTGCGCCCTCCTTCATCACCTTGTCAACAAAGCCCTTAAGCATGCCGGGAATGCTGTTCCACCATAAGGGCGTAATAAAAATCACTGTGGTCGCATTCTGCAAAAGCTGCAAGTACTTTTTGACCAGTGGGTCGTGGGTGCCGCCACTGTGGAAAAGACGCAGCTCTTCTTTATCGTAAACCGGATTGAAACCATCTTCATACAAGGCAATGAGGTGATATTTTTGGTTGTGCTTTTGCAAGTTGGCCTCCACTTTGGTTAAAACGGCGTGGTTGAAGCTTTTTTCATAGGGGTGGCAGTAGATTATCAGTGCATGCATTATTTTGGTCCTTCCATTAATTGGGTTAGGGTTGTTTGGACTAGGGCGGGGTCGTAAGTGACAGCTTTATTCTTGATTAAGAGCGAATACCCCTGGATAAAGGACCAGATTTGGGTGAAAAAGTCTTGGCTGCTTAAATCAGACGCGTAATCGATCTGCTTGATAATTAATTGTATTCTTGCCAAAAATGGCGTGGTGGAGTCCGCTTCCTTTAACACGGCCGTAGCCTGGTCATTGAAAAAAAGAAAGTCCATCAGATTCGGGTGGTGCTGTGCCTCCTTGACAAAGTAGTCCGCGATTTGCAAAAGCTGCTCTTCCGGGGAGCTGCCAGCCGCGGGCATTTTATCGGCAAACGCTTGCGATAATCTTGCGGTGACTTTTTGCAAAAGGTCTTCTTTACTCGCAAAGTGCTTGTAAAAGGCGCCGGTGGTTAGCCCAATTTCCCTGGTCAACTTGCGCAGCGACAGGTTGTGATAATTTTGCTGGTCAATGACGGCAATTGCCCTTTTAACCAGCTGTTCTTCTGTTTGCTTCATTTTTATTTTCCTTTGGTAACAGTGTTATCTTGCTGTGAGAATTATGATAACACTGTTATCTGAAAAGTCAATTCTTTCAAATAAAAAAAGCTTCCCGAAAGGGAAGCTAAGAAGACGTGGAGGCTAAGCAGCCCCCACGTCTTTTTAGTGGTTGGGTGCATAAACTCGCGCTGATGCCTCAAGGCAGGGTGCAAGTCTATTTTCTGAAGCGACGCAGCAGCTGCTCGTTATCGGCTACGAGGCTGCGCCGGTACCTCTTTTCCTGGTCTGAATCACGCACCTGCCGCCAGAGCAGGGCCGCAACCTTCATGGGCGAGTTGAATTGCCTGCTGATGGGGTCCTGGTGAAAGTCGCGGACAAAATTGTTCCACTGGTAGGTGGCTTCCTCGCCAGTCTTGGCAGCGGGCTCAGTTTGCTTATAAGCAGCAATGAGGTCGGCCACGGTGGCCGCGGTGTCGTGCTTTTCTTCGATTTCACGCAGCTTGCTGGCCATCGTCTTGCGGAAGGAGAACTTGGCGACGCCAAAATAGGCGGCAAAGAACCGCCGCGCTTCCTGATTAAAGCGGAAGCCGGACGTCAATACCTTGGTGTCCGGCGTGATTTCACTGGCCTTCAGCGTGCTCTTCTTATTTCTTGGGCGTTTGGGGTGCACCGCGCTTGCGGGTCTGCCGCCGAGAAACGCGCAGATGTATTCCATCAATTCGTACTTGGTCCCGTAGACGGGTAGGTGATACTCACGGCATATTGCCTGCAGCTCGGTTTTGTACCAATAGTACTGCTTGAACTCGTGCACGCTTAGTTGGGACGAAAAATCCGGTCGTGTCATTTTTTCCTCTAAATAATTAATAAAGCTTCCCGAAAGGGAAGCCGTGGATAAGGATTATTCTTCGACTTTTTGCGCTGCGTTCATCGCGGCCACGATTGAAGGGTTCTTGGAATGGCAATCCTTGATCATTTGCAGGTCTTGTTCATCTAATTTAACTTCGTACTTCGTCATTTTCAACATCCTTTCTGTAAAAAACTTAGTTTTACTATAGCACTTTTTGGTGTAATAAAATAAAAAAGTGACAAATTAATGTTTCATTTATGTTACAAAATAAACTGTTTGCCATGCCGTTTGCACATTGCAAACACTCGTTCTTGTAGTAGGCAAACACCGTGCAAAGCATTGTCAAAGCGGGATTTTGCCTTTTGCTTGCGGCCGCACGCAAGATATTACAAGTGTGACAGTTATTTTAATGGTAGTAATCTTTTCTTAAAGGACAGGTGATATTACTGTTATGATTCTGAAACTTTGGCACTGTAGTATATAGACAATAAAACAAGTTAGGAGCCTTTGATTTTTAGTGCGCAATTAGTTCTAAAAATAAAAGATTTCAGATTTTTATTAAGGAGAGAATCTTTTTGAAGGTAAAATATATCTTAGTTAAAGTAGCGACGGTAGCAGCATTATCTGCTTCGGGTGTTGCGATTGCTAACGACGCAAAAACAAGCACCGTTCATGCGGCAACGATTGAGAATGATGCGGCAGTTGTGACCGTAAACTACGTTGATGGCAACGGCATCCGGGTTTGGAACAGTTACAAGCACCCTAAAGCTACCGGGCAAGTTTTACCAAGCAATTCTTCTTGGAAAGTCATTAAAACCGCCTACGATAAGAAGGGCCACAAGTGGTATGACCTGGGCAAGAACCAGTGGGTCAAGGCCAAGTATGTCAACAAGGGCTACCACGCCTTGAACGAGACCACTACGGCTGAATCTGCCGGTGCTGTTGCTACCGATAACAGCGCGGCAGTCACTAGTAATAACACTGATTACCAAACGTATGCGGCACCTGTAACAGATTCGGAGTCGGGTGCCAAGGCGTGGATTGCTAGTCATGAATCCGGCGGCTCATACAGTGCACAGAATGGCCAGTACATCGGTAAATATCAGCTTTCGTCTTCATACCTTGGCGGCGACTATTCGGCTGCCAACCAGGAACGGGTTGCAGATAACTACGTTGCCGGACGCTATGGTTCATGGGCAGCTGCTAAGCAATTTTGGGAAGCAAACGGCTGGTACTAATAATTTTACTTTCTACATATTGAGGTAAATAACAATTTAACAGTGAGAAAGGGTAATGGTACACAGGCCAGTGCCCTTTTTGCTTGAAGACTAATAAAATTGGCATTCAGTGCTAATAAGTTTTAGAATTGGGTATGAAGTTGTCAATAACCACTAAATAAGAGTTATGCGTGGGGAAGATCGATGAAAAAAAGCAAATTTAAGCTTGCCTTAATTACTATAATTACTATTATCGGGCTGGCTGCTGTTCCAGTATTTACACTAAACGAGCCTAACCAAGTCACTGCCGCAACGGTTAGGGGCTACGTCAAAGTAAAGACTAGCAAAAAGGTGCGGCTGTACAAATTATCGGGGAAGCACTCAAAATTTTATGCCGTGCCCAAGCGCCGTTACCCTTATAGTAGCAAAAAGAAGATTGGGGAAAACAAACGCACCGCGTATAAAATTGGCAATAATGCCCACTGGATTTTGGCCAAGGACGTTAAAAAAATCAGACTTGCCAAGAAAAAATCATATGTCAAGGCGCAGCTGAGGCTGCCAGCAGGCTATACGAGGGCCGAGCTGCTCAATGCTTACCAGGGCACGCCGAGCAATGCCTTTGTTGGTGCTGCGATGAAGGGGATGCAGGCCAACGACTTTAGCCGCACCAAGGCTAGTGAAAGCAGGGCCGATGACGAAATGCAGGTTGACCTGCGCCGCGTCACGCCGCAGCAGGTTGACATATTGGCGACCTTTGCCCTGCGGCTGATCAATGGGGCTAGGAGTGACTTGAACCTGGTTCCGTGGGTTGATAGTTCGGGAACGCGTAAGCTGGCCGCCGACATTGCGACGGAGTACGCTAAGGACAACAAGACGATTAAGGATGGCCACTACGTGCCCGGCATTGTGCGTGCATGCAAGCACAATGGGCTGGCCCTTGATGACAATTACATCGAGGACATGGCCGGCTTTTACAACCAGAGTCAGACAATGTCGATGACGGAACTGAAGAAGAGCGTCTACTTTGGTCTGAAGCAAATGATTTTTGGCTATACGGGCAGCGGTGAAGAGGGCCGCCGTGACCGGGGCTTATACATGGAGTGGGAGCATGCCGGCGACCTGTTCAACACGCAGGGCACGCAGCACGACGGCGACTATGATTACTTTGGCTTCAGCATGTCGCACACAAATAACATTTGCTCCATGCACTTTATCAGCGTGCCGTCTTACATCGTTAATAATAAGAAGTACAACAAGGGTTTTCGACCATAGAATATATGGTTACAAAAGCGCGACTTGATGCCAAGGGCTGCTTTGGTTTTATAAACGAAGGTGTGAAAATGTCGATTTACATGCGGTTGGCCCAGAGTGATGACCTGCCGACAATCATGGCAATCATTGATGAGGCTAAAAAATTGTTAAAGGCTGATGGCAGTCCACAGTGGCAGAATGGCCAGCCCAGCCAGGCGCTATTAGCAGAAGATATTGTCCGCCACCAGGCTTACTGCCTGGTGGTTGACGAGAAAATTGCCGGCGTTGCCGTCTTGCAGACTACGCCCGATCCCAATTACGCACAGATTGCCGGCCGGTGGCACAACACCCGCGACCAGTATGCGTCTATCCACCGCTTTGCGGTTAGAGGCGACTTGCGCGGCCAGCACTTGGGCCAGAATTTCATGTTCAAGCTGCTGGCGTGCGGGATGCTGCAGGGAATTTCCAATTTTCGCATCGACACCCATGTGGCCAATCAGCGCATGCAAGGATTGATTAGTGGTGCAGCCTTTCGCTACCGGGGCGTTGTTCAAGTTGACCAGACGAAGGACGGCGAACGGCTGGCCTACGAACTCAACTTGTAGAAAAGCGCGTTTAAGCTTGACTTGAGCGACATAATTTTTTATACTATTTGTTGTTGAGCAGGCAAGTAAAAGCTCAATGGCACTGGGT
The DNA here is from genome assembly GCF_059900845.1 of Lactobacillus sp. CA30L. NCBI lineage: Bacteria > Bacillati > Bacillota > Bacilli > Lactobacillales > Lactobacillaceae > Lactobacillus > Lactobacillus sp. CA30L. Next base: position 33,887 of record NZ_JBWXGB010000006.1, on the reverse strand, counting down.
TATAGCCAAGTGGTAAGGCACTAGTTTTTGGTACTAGTATGCGCTGGTTCGAATCCAGCTAACCCAATTGTTCTCGCGAACACCCAACCCGAAATAAGGCAGTTCTTTATTGAACTGCCTTGTTTTTTTGCGCGTTTTTGCGGTCGCTGCAGCAGGTGTGCAAGATCGCCGCAAATTATTAGTGCGTTGCTATTTCCAAATCGAATAAATAGGTATAAGATATCCCCTATAATTTATGTTTGACGTATTTGTAACTAAGTCGAGGCATTAACAATAAAATTATGAATAGCAGCAAAAATAAAACCATCGTGTTTGGACACCGGGGCTACCCGGCAAAGTTTGTCGAGAACTCGCTAGAGGGCTTCCGCAGCGTCGTGCAAAACGGTGCCGAGGGAGTCGAATTTGACGTGCACCTGACCCGTGACGGAATCCCCGTGGTAATGCACGATGAGCGCGTTGACCGCACGACCGACGGTACGGGCTACATTAAGGACTTTACCCTGAAGGAGCTGCGGCGGCTGCACCTGGCAAACGGTGAGCCGGTACCCGAATTGCGGGAATTATTTGACTTGTTGGACGGGCGCGACATTGTGATCAACCTGGAGTTTAAGACGGGCATCATTCACTACCCGGGGATTGAAAAAACGGTCCTTGCCATGGTCAAGGACTACCACTTTCTGCACCCGATCATCTACTCCTCGTTTGACTACGTTACCCTTAAGAACTGTCAGGAGATTGCGCCCGAGCAAATCTATTGCTACTTGACGGACGAAGACGTGGCCAACTCGGCAAAATTGATTAAGGAAAACCACTTTGCCGGTATTCACCCCGGCAAGCTCCTGTCATCGTGTGAGCCGATTACCCAGCGCATCTGGACGGTGGACGATCCGCAGGTTGCGCGCAAGTACTTCGAGCAGCACGTTGCGGGCATCTTTACCAATAATTTTCCGGCAATGATAAAGCTGCGCAACCAGGTGCAGGGCTAAGGGGCAGATCAACAATAATTAACCTGAAATTAAAAAAAGATGGTAGAAAAACAAGCGCTGTAAAGGTATAATTTGGTTAATTAGTGGAAAGTTAGGTGTAAATATGGTTGATTTAAGTAAGTACATGAAAAAGGGCCTGGCAGATGCCCCCTCTAATCCAATTTTAAAGTTTGCTGACTATGCCAGCAAGATACCCGACGTTGTCGGATTTACCCTGGGCGAACCCGACTTTAATACCCCAAGCCACATCAAGGAGGCCGCTAAAGAAGCAGTGGATGCCAATCACTCCCACTATGCCCCGTCTAACGGCACGATGGGATTGCGGGCGGCCGCCAGCAGCTTTTTAGCCCAAAAATATGGTCAAAAGTATGACCCGGCAACCGAGGTCCTGGTGACTAACGGCGTGACCGAAGCAATTTTTGACACGGTCATGGCGGTAATGAACCCGGGCGACGTGATGGTGGTGCCGACGCCAACCTTCCCGCTGTACATGGGTGACGCCCAGCTGATTAATGCGGCGATCAACGTGGTTGAGGTCGACACGTCAAGCGACCAGTTTAAGCTGACGCCGGAAAAGCTGCAAGGGGTGCTCGACCAGTATGGCGACCGGGTGCGGATGCTGGTGATGAACTACCCGACTAACCCAACCGGTGTGATGTACAGCCAGGATGAACTCGATGCTCTGGCTGCCGTTATCCGCGATAAGCCGATTTTTGCCTTGTGCGATGAAATATACAGCGAGTTGAACTACGACCAGCCGCACGCCTCGATGGAAAAGTCCCTGCACGATCAGGTCATTCTGATGAACGGCATATCCAAGGCCTGGGCGATGACCGGTTACCGGATCGGGATTGTATGCGCACCGCAGAACATCCTGACGCAGATTGCCAAGGTGCACCAGGCCGCCGTCACAACCGAGCCGACACCGATGCAGGATGCTGCAGAGGAGGCCTTCAAGCACGGGATGGACGACAGCCTGCCGATGAAGGCAGAGTTTAAACGGCGGCGCGATGCCCTGTATAAGGGCCTGATCGAGCTGGGCTTTGACTGTGCCAGCCCCCAGGGCGCGTTCTATATTTTTGCCAAGATCCCGGCAGGACTTGAACAAGACGACACCAAGTTTATCTATGACCTGGTTGAAAAGGCCCACGTTGCCGTTACGGCCGGCTCCAGTTTTGCCAAGGGCGGGGAAGGCTACATCAGGTTTTCTTACGCTGTTTCGATGGCGCAGATCGAAGAGGGCCTGCGGCGGCTAGAAAAATACGTACGTGAAAATAAGAAGTAATTTTGCATAAATTTTGGCTTGCAATTGTGCACGTTTTTGGGTAAGATAATTAACGTGCATGACGGAGGAGTAGCGAAGTGGCTAAACGCGGCGGTCTGTAAAACCGCTCTCCCTGAGTTCGGCGGTTCGAATCCACCCTCCTCCATTGTCACTGGGTTATAGCCAAGTGGTAAGGCACTAGTTTTTGGTACTAGTATGCGCTGGTTCGAATCCAGCTAACCCAATTGAATAATAATAAAAGGCAGCTTGAGCTGCCTTTTTGCTTGGGCAATATGGACATGGACACGTAATCGGTCCGGGCAGCGCAACCGGCTTGCACAAATTTTAGGACAAAAACCGTGGTGCAGTCCTAGCGCTAGTTCTAAGATCGGTGCTGGTTTAACTATTAAGCGTGGAAAGGTAGTACAATAAAAGCTAGTTTGCTTTTCATAGGAAGGGAAGATTATGGCGAGACTAATTACAGTAGGTGCAGGCGGTGGCGAGATTAGCTGGCACGCGGCACTCAAAGACCTCAAAGCCGATGACGTTCTGCTGCTTGAGCCCGGATTCTACGAATTGCCGCAGGGGACTACCTTGGCGGACGTTACGGTCAAGGGGACGGGCAGCCTGCCGGAAGATACCACAATCTTGGGTTACATCAATGTTGATCAGGGCAGTCAGTTCGTCAATTTGGAGAACCTGTGCATCAATACCAACGACGATGCCAACAGCCTGTTTGTGCCGTCCGCGGCCAACACGTACCTGACGCTGCGCAACTGCGTGGTCAAGGGCTTTGGTGGTGATACCGCAGCGATTGCCGCTAACGGCAAGGTCACGCTTGAGCTCTTTTCAACGATGGTAATCAACGGGTCCGTTTCACTGTTTGAGGGTGCGGACTTTCGCCTGGAGATGAACGACTCGTCGATTGAAAATGTTTCCGATGAGTTCGGGGCACTGGCACTCGAGGGGCACGGCACGGCGATCATTAACAACTCACGCGTCCACGGCAGCATCGACACCTTCAACAAGTCCAACGCCGAGCTGGATCTCAATAATTCGGTCGTTGATTCGCTGCTGCTGCAGGGGCAGGTGTGGCTGAATATGCTCAACAGCACGGTTTTGTCCGCTGATGATACCTGTCTGTACGTCACGGACGAGACCTGGATCAACATCGTTGGCAGCGTCGTTAGCGGGGGCGTGTACCTGGACAAGGGTCCCCGGGCGATCATTCAGAACAGTCAGCTCGACCGCTTGGTTGCCGTCGGTGAGGCGAAAATCACGATGATGAATTCAATTATCGTTAATCATGCCGACTTTCAGGATAGCGCCACGTGCAGCGCCCACCGGGTGACCTTCAACGGCGGCAGCGAATACCGTTACTTCCTGGCGCTCAGCGACCAGGCGCACCTGACGGGCCACGACCTGATTTTTAATTCGAACGGCGCGGACCTGGCCGTGAAGAACCAGGCACGGATGCAGGCCAGCGTGATTGCCACCAGTGACAAGTCGATTACGGTTGAGTGCAGCCGCGACGCGCGGATCAACCTCTTGGGCATGAAGTGGACCACTAAGAAAAAGTGACGCAAAAAAGTTAATCGTTTTTAATTGTACAAGCTAGACCAATTTGACTATAATTAGTGACATGTGAGGTGTGCTAATGAAAGAGCCAATGTATATCAAAATCCATAATCAGATTAAGCGGGACATTGAACGCCACGTTTACAAGGTTGGCAGCAGGATTCCGGCCGAACGGCAATTGGCGCAAAAGTTTGGGGTATCGCGCATGACCCTGCGCCAGGCCATCAAGACCCTGGAGGATGAGGGGATCCTGGAACAGCGCTTGGGCAGCGGAACTTACGTCGCTAACCAGAAGGTTCAGGAAAAAATGTCGGGCATCATGTCCTTCACGGAAATCACCCACGCCAACGGCCAGGTCCCGTCAAGCAAGCTGATCTCCTACCGCGTCGGCAAGCCGTCTCTGTCTGAAAGCGAGCGCTTGCAGCTGGCCGAAGACCAGGAAGTTTTGCGCATGGAGCGGATCCGCTACGCTGATGAAGTGCCGATTTGCTACGAGGTGGTCAGTATTCCCCACCAACTAATCGTGAACGTGCCCAAGGCCGATATTTCGGCGCACCTGTACCAGACGCTGGAAAAAAGCGGCTACCAGATTGGGCGCGTGACGGAGTATATTTCGGCGGCCGTCGCTAATGAAAATGCGGCGCGCCTGCTCGATGCCAAAAAGGGCGAGGCCCTGATCACGCGTCTGCAGGTGACCGAACTTTCAACCGGCGAGCCGTTTGAATACACGCGGGCGAGCTACGTGGCGGACCGCTTTGAATTCACCTTTTCTAAGTAAAACAAAAACTCTGAACCACTTGTTTGCCGGTTGGTTCAGAGTTTTTATTTGAGGTCGTTTTTGATCTTGGTGGTGGAGATTCCGGGCGTGCGCTCAAGGTAGACGACATTGCAGCATGACTTCAGGAAGTCAAACTTGCCCTCCCAGTCGCTGCCCATTACAAAGGTGTCGACGTGATATTTTTGAATGTCCGTCGCCTTTTGGGCCCAGTTCTCTTCGGGGATGACCTCGTCGACGTAGCGGATGGCCTCCAGGATGTACTTGCGCTCAGCGTATGTGTTGTATGACTCCTTGTGCTTCTGCAGTTCGTTGAACTCGTCGGTTGACAGCCCGACGATGAGGTAGTCGCCCAGTTCTTTGGCACGCTTGAGCAGGCGCACGTGCCCGTAATGCAACAGATCGAACGTCCCGTAAGTGATTACTTTTTTCATAAGACGGTCCTCCCTAATATTTAGTTAATAATATCATATTTATAGAAATGGTTAAACAATTCCCGTGCTGCCTGATAGTTTGCTAAAATAAAAGTATGAAGCACAAGGAGAGATCATCATGGACAAAGTGAATGTTTTGGGCGTTGATTTTGATAACAAAAGTTTTCAGCAATTTCAAACGGCATTTAGCAGGCGGATTGACAAGCACCGCTCAACTTTAATCGTTACGGCAAATCCGGAAATAGTGATGGAGGCCAATGAAAATCCCGAGTTCATGAAGATTCTCAACCACCGTGCAGACTACATTACGCCCGACGGCATTGGCATCGTCAAGGCCGCCAAGATACTGAAAACGCCGCTTAAGGAGCGCGTGCCCGGCTATGACCTCTTTTCCTGGCTGATGGAGCTGGCTAATAAGCGCAGGCTGCGTGTCTACCTGATTGGGGCCCGGCCCAACGTGCTTGCCGCCGTCAAGGACAAGGTTGAGCACGAGTACGCCAACATCCAGCTCGTCGGGGCGCAGGACGGCTACTTTAAAGAGGACCTGGATATCGTTGCCTACCAGATTGAACGGGCGACGCCTGATCTGGTTTTTGCGGCCCTGGGCGCGCCACGCCAGGAGCAGCTGCTGGCACTGCTGCGCCGGGACAATCTGCGCGCCCTGATGATGGGCGTCGGGGGCAGCTTCGATGTTTTTGCGGGGGTGGTTAAGCGGGCACCCCAGTTCTGGCAGACGGCCCACCTGGAGTGGCTCTACCGCTTGCTGAGGAACCCGCGGCGCATTAAGCGGGTGATGATCCTGCCCCGGTTTATGCTCGAAGTGTACCGCGTAAGGGGAAAGAAGGGACAACCATGAAAATTTTGCATGTCAATGCTGGCCTGGAAACGGGCGGAGGGTTGACGCACATCATCAACCTGCTAAAAGAGGCCCAAATTACGGGCCAGGACTTTACGTTGCTCTGCCTTGCGGAGGGTCCGGTGGCTGCTGCTGCCAGGAAGGCCGGCTTGCGCGTCCGCGTGCTGGGGGCTACCAGCCGCTACAATTTGGGTGCGCTCAAACAACTGGTCCGGTTTGTCAACCAGGGCAATTACGCCGTTGTGCACACCCACGGCCCCCGCGCCAATTTGTTTTTGGCACTGATCAGACGCCGGGTTAACGCTAAGTGGTGCGTTACCGTGCACTCCGACCCCTACCTGGACTTCGCGGGGCGCGGGCTTTTAGGGCGTATTTTCACAGCAGCAAACCTGGCTGCACTCAGGAAGGCCGACGGCGTTTTTGCCGTGACGAAGCGCTTTGCACGGCTGGTGACGGACAAGGTCCGCGTTGAGCCGGACCGGGTGCACGTGATCTATAACGGCACCTTTTTCCACGGAAACGGCGCGCTTGCGCCTAAAATTGCCCACCCGTACTTTAACCTGGTCAACGTTGCCCGGGCCGAGAAGGTCAAGGGCCAGGAATTGCTGCTGCAGGCGCTGAACAAGCTCAACAACCCCAGCGTCCACCTGTACGTTGCGGGTGCGGGAACGCAATTGGCGCACCTGCAGGAGGTGGCTCAGGCGCTCGGCCTGGGGCCGCAGGTCAATTTTATGGGGCACATGACGCAGCCGCAGCTGACTGAACTGTACCGGGAAATGGACCTGGCGGTTCTAACGTCCTATTCCGAGAGCTTTCCCCTCGTCTTGCTGGAGGCCAGCGACAACCTGCTGCCGCTTTTATCCACTGCTGTGGGCGACATTGAGGTGCTGATCCCGGACGCTCGGCACGGCTTTACTGCGCGTGTTGGTGATGCAGATGACATTGCACGTGCACTTCGCCGAGCCGTGGCCACGCCATCAGGTGAACGAGAGAAGATGGCCCTTCGTGAAAAAGATTACGTGGCCCAAAACTTTTCGCTGCAGCGGCAGCTAGCCACCATTGTACGGGTCTACGCGGGGCTTTGTGCACGTTGATTGATTGTCTAACCGGTCCTGAGCGGTTATAATATAACAGAATTGGTTAGAACTAAGTTAAGAGGATATCATGTTTTATCAAGAACTAGACCAGGAAGATTCGCTTATCCTGCATACGGACCTGTACGAACTCAATATGATGTACACGTACTTTAAGAAGGGGATTGCCGACCGGCACGCCGTCTTTGAGGCGTACTACCGGAGTGAACCCTTCGGCAACGGCTACTGCGTTTTTGCGGGCTTGGAGCATGTGATTATGTACCTGCAGCACCTGAAGTTTAAGGAAAGCGACCTGCGCTACTTGAAGGAAGAGGTCGGCTACGACGATGATTTTATTGACTACCTGCGCCACTTTGAAATGAAATTGACGGTGCGCTCAATGCGCGAGGGCGAACTCGTATTTGCCAACGAACCCCTGGTCCAGGTCGAGGGTCCGCTGGCCCAGTGCCAGCTAGTCGAGACGGCAATTTTGAACATCGTCAATTTCCAAACGCTGCTGGCAACCAAGGCCGCGCGGGTTAAACTAGCCGTCCAGGGTGACCAGGTGATGGAGTTCGGCACTAGGCGGGCCCAGGAAGCCGATGCTGCCGTGTGGGGCGCACGGGCAGCCTATATCGGCGGCTTTGATTCCACTAGCAACGTGCGGGCGGGCAAGCTGTTTGGCATTCCGGTTTCCGGTACGCATGCCCACTCCTTGGTTGAGGCCTTTGGCAGCGAGTATGAGGCCTTTAAGGCGTACGCCGAAACGCACCGCGACTGCGTGTTTTTGGTTGACACGTACGACACAATCAGGAGCGGCGTGCCCAACGCAATCAGGGTGGCCCAGGAAATGGGCTCCAGAATCAATTTTCAGGGCGTGCGGATTGATTCCGGCGACATGGCTTACACCTCCAAGCAGGTCCGGCGCGAGCTCGACAACGCCGGTTTCCCCGCTGCTAAAATCTATGCTTCGAACGACCTGGATGAAACGACCATCACCAGCCTGAAGATGCAGGGGGCCAAGATTGACGTCTGGGGCATCGGCACCAAGTACATCACCGCTTACGACCAGCCCGCCCTCGGTGCAGTGTACAAGCTGGTCGCGGTCGAAGATGAAAACGGACAAATGCGCGATACGCTGAAGATTTCGGCCAATGCAATCAAGGTGTCCACGCCGGGCAAAAAGCAGGTTTGGCGGATCAGGGCCAACACGCAGAAGAAGAACGAGGGCGATTGGGTCGCGCGCAGTGGGATCGATCCGCGCAAGTTTGACTCGCTGTACATGTTCCACCCGCAGTACACCTACATCAACAAGGTGGTGACGGATTATGCTGCCGAACCGCTGCTGAAGGAGATCTTCCGCGACGGCAAGCTGACCTATGACCAGCCCGCGCTTATTGACATCAAGAATTTCTGTGCCGCAAACCTGGACGGCCTGTGGGATGAGTACAAGCGGATGCTCAATCCCCAAGAGTATCCGGTTGATCTCTCGCAAGATCTGTATGACAGCAAGATGAACTTGATTCAAGACATCCGGCGCACGATTAGGAAAAGGGGGTTTAACGCATGAGACCTTTACAAAAAGAAATAGCTGCCTACGAGCACGTGCTGCCTGAAATTGACCCGCAAAGGGAAATTCGGCGGTCGGTTGACTTTTTGAAGGACTACCTGAAGGCCAACCCGTTTTTGAAGACGTATGTGCTGGGGATTTCCGGCGGACAGGATTCAACCTTGGCGGGCAAGCTCGCTCAGATGGCGGTCACGGAGATGCGACGGGAAACGGGCGATGATGCCTACCAGTTCATCGCCGTGCGCCTGCCCTATGGTGTGCAGGCCGATGCCGACGACGCGGCGGACGCCGTGGCTTTCCAGGAGCCCGATCAGGACCTCCTTGTTAACATCAAGCCAGGCGTTGATGCGCTGGTGGCCAGCCTGAATGCGGCCGGCCAGACGGTTAGCGACTTTAACAAGGGCAACATCAAGGCCCGTCAGCGCATGGTGGTGCAGTATGCGATTGCGGGCGCGCACCGCGGCGCGGTGGTCGGCACCGACCACGCGGCCGAAAACTTTTCCGGTTTTTATACCAAGTACGGCGATGGGGCGGCTGACCTGACGCCGCTGTTCCGTCTGGACAAGCGGCAGGGCAAGCAGATGCTCAAAATTTTAGGCTGTCCCGCGCATTTATACATGAAGAAGCCGACGGCCGACCTTGAAGAGGAGAAGCCGAGCTTGCCCGACGAGGCCGCACTCGGCGTTAGCTACGAGGACATCGACGACTACCTTGAGGGCCGCAGGGTGGCAGACGATGCGGCCGCCAGGATTGAGGACTTGTGGCGCAAGAGTGAGCACAAGCGCCACCTGCCAGTGACGGTCTTTGATGATTTTTACCGTAAATAACACTGAAAAACTCGGGAAAATATTTGCTTGAAGCAGTAGGTGAGACTAGCATGCACGCTTATGCTTTTTGTTGCGTTTTCCCACTTGTGGGGTTGACAATAGCCTGCTAAGTTAAAAGCAAAATAATTTATTTTTAAAAAACTACCGCTTTATGTTAAAATATGGCGGTAGTTTTTTAATTTTACCGAAAGAGAAGCGCAATGACACTTAAGAACCTGTTTAAAGTCAACCTGTTGCGGGGAAGCCTGCTGCTAATTATTTATGTTGTCTACTCTTATACAGGGACCGCAGCGGCTTACCTCTCTAGGTACGCCCTAAACGCCTTAACACGTAACGACCTGGCAGCTTTTTTATACTGGTGCACCGTTGAAATCGTGGTTGCCATCGTGAGCAGCTTGCTCTTAGCTATCAGCACGTACCTGTTTAACCAGCAGATACAGCAGTATATCCATGTCCTCAGGGACAAGATTATTCATCGTTATTACCACGATGGCGGTGGCGAAGTTGCCGCAATGCAGAACATTTTAAATAATAATATGAAGATATTGACGGATGAATACGCCAAGCCGTGGATTCTTATCCTGAGCAGCAGCTTGATGCTCCTGATGTCTATCGGCGTGTTGTTTTCCATGCACTGGACGCTGGTCATAGCGACAGTTGTCACTTGTGTCATAGTGCTCGCTCTGCCGCAGTTGAGCTCAAAATCACCGCACGCGCAACTAGGGCAGCCTCCCAGAAAAACGCCGTCTTTTTAAAGACGGTTGCTGACTGGTTCAGCGGACTGGGCGTGCTGCGCCGCTATCATGCAGTCAACCGGCTGCAGCGTGCGCTTAAGCAGGACAGTGCCGCTCTTGCCGCTGCCAGCAAAGACAAGCAAAAGGCCCTGAGCATTGCAGACGGACTAAACGGATTAGGCAATTCAATTGGTCAGGTCGGCATTATCCTTTGGGGCGGCCTGCTCTTCTTTAACCACCAGCTAGACCTCGGTGGTTGGCTTGTCGCGGGTAGTTTTGCCTCTTCAATTTTTGATGAGTTGTGGGACGTAATTGATTCCATCACGCAGATAAAGGCCACCAAAGACCTGCGCACCGAACTGCACGCGTTGACCCAGGATGCTGAGACGGATAATGAGGAGGACGCTTCTCCCGCTGCCATCAGCGTAAAGGGATTGGTGATAAATTACGGGGGCCACCAGATAAAATATCCGGACTTCACAATCAAGGCCCGCGACAAAGTCCTGCTTAGTGGAGACTCGGGCACCGGCAAGTCAACCCTTTTTAAGGCCATCTTGGGCAAGTTGCGGCCTGCGGCGGGCGCCATTGAATATTACAATGAAAAGGGTGAAGTGACTGCGCCCAACTATAGACGGATTGGCTATGTGGCTCAGGACGGCATTCTTTTCCCTGACACGATTGCAAATAACGTGACAATGTTTCGGCACTATCCCAAAAGTCAGCTAAACAAGGTGATTGATTCGGTTGAACTAACTGACGATCTGGCCAAGTTTCCCCAAGGCGTAAACACGACAATCAACCTCGACACCCCCAACGTTTCTGGCGGTCAAAGACAAAAAATTATTTTGGCAAGAGCCGAGTTAAAAAGACAAGATATATTGCTGCTAGACGAACCAACTAGTGCGATCGACAGCAAGGCTAGTACCAAGATTATCAAGTCACTGCTAAAAAGCGATCAGACCGTGGTCATGATCGGCCATAATTTGCGCCCGGACGTGCAGGAATTATTTGACTACCGGATTAACTTGAGCAGGTAAGCGGGAGGGGAATTTATGAAAATCAAAGATTTGGGGCGTGTAAATCCGCTAAGTTTTATCAGTACCATAATAGTTAGGCTGCTGGTGCCTGCTTTGGCCTTGTTAGACGCGCAGGTTGGAATATACCAGGTCAATGCCATTCAACAAGTTAATTTGCCCAAGTTTTTAAAGCTAACGGCGCTATCTTTTGTTTTGCTAGTGGTCAGTTACTTAATAGAATATCTATTTGACTATATCTTAGCGAAGCAAAAAGAGCGCTATAAAATGGTTTTGAGGGCCAAAATAGTTGACCACCTCTGTTACACCAAGCAGGAATATTCGATTGCCCAAGTACAGAACTTTTTGACAAACGACCTGGTCCAGGGTGAAGAGAACTACCTCGATGCTTTTTTCGATTTGGTTGGGGGCTTGGGCTACGTTGTTTCTGCTTTAGTTTTGCTGTTTACCATCCATTGGACCATGCTAGTTGTTATTTCCGTGATGGTAATCATATCATTGCTTTTGCCCAAGCTAATAGAAAAACCGCTGCAAAGAGCGATGATGGGCATTTCTGACAGCAACAAAAAGTATCTTGATACAATAAGAAAATGGCTGACGGGAATAGATGAGCTACAACGATACTTTTCTGGCGGTCACCTTTTTGCGGTGTTAAGCAAATCTTCGCAAAAATTAGAACAGGCTAATGTTAAGGAAGTTCAGGTCAATCAATGTCTCAGCTTTGTTAATGAAGTTATTGCACAATTTATGCTGCTATTGCTATATGCTGTGACTGGGTATCTGATTGTATCTAAGCAAATAGCTTTTGGCGTGATTTCAATCGTCCGCGACCTCAAATATTATTTAAGCAGCGGTATTGAGGCGATTACCGCGGCCCGTGGGACCATGGTTGGAGCCACCAGTCTTAATAGGCAGATTGAAGATTTGTGCTTGCCAATTGGTAGGCACAAAGAATCCGGTGCAGATTTAGGGGAAGTAGATGAAATTGCCACGGCTGGTTTGCAAATGGCCTTCCCGAATGGTGAGAGCTTGCAGCTGCCCGATATTAAAGTTGAACCTGGCCAAAAAATATTGTTAACGGGCGAGTCGGGCGTAGGCAAATCAACCCTGCTTAAAATCCTGGCCGGTGAACTCATGCCCAGTTCTGGTCGCGTGCTTTACCGGGGAGGACAAGGCAATCTGGCTCGTCCTGATTTAAGTACAATCGGATACCTGCCCCAAGACGCGGTTCTGTTCCCCGCCAGCATAGTCGACAACATAACCATGTTTGACGAGCGCTTGGCCCCACTGGTGCCGGGCTTGGTTGAAGACATGCAGCTGCAGCAAGACGTCGACGAGCAGAAGCTGAGCCTGCAAACAAAACTTGATATGACTAAGCTGAACATTTCTGGCGGTCAAAGACAAAAAATAGTTTTGGCACGCGCACTAATTTATCAAAGCAGGGTCATTCTGATCGACGAGGGGACCAGTGCGATTGACGCACAGGCAACTATAAAAGTCTTACGCAAAATCATGAAAACTGATGCCAGTGTCGTCTTCATTGCACATAATTTAAGTCAAGAAATGAAACGACTCTTTGATTGCGAACTCCATTTGTTCAAAAATAACAGTGGAAATTTGCGCCTGACCGTGAAATCATTGACTCGTGAAAATGATGGCTTTTCACCTCAAAGCAGTTAACAAACTTGTGATTTGTATTTAAGGCATGGGCAAACTTTTAGGCGAGCCCGTGCTTCAACCATGTAATTTGGGGCTAAGGCCCCGCGTTGGCAATGGACATCATTGAAAGTGGTTAACGCAAAGGAGAACGAACATAATGATTAGAAAATGCAAGACGACTGACGCTGGCGTCATTCAGCGCCTCAACCAAAAAGAGCTGGGCTACGATTATTCTCCGGCCAAGACCGCTGAGAATTTAGCCAGATTGCTGAAGGATGAAGCACACCACACAATCCTGGTTTATGTGGATGATGCTGCAGGCAAGGTGGCCGGGTACGTGCACGCTGCGCTGTACGAGGAGACGTATTTTGCCCCGATGATTAACATTATGGCCCTGGCAGTCGACAGTGCCTATCAAAAGCGTGGCATCGGTTCTAAATTGATGCTTGAAGTGGAGCGCTTGGCCCGGGCGGCGGGGATTAGCGCAATCAGGCTCAATTCGGGCGAAAGGCGTACTGGAGCACACCGGTTTTACGAGCACTTGGGCTATGTCAGCAGCAAGAAGCAAAAAAGGTTTGGCAAGGAATTGATTTAGCAATCAAAATTTGGGACTAAGGTCCCGCGGCACCCGTTATAGCAACTTAATTATTGACAAAGCGCGCGCAAGTAGTAAAATTACTCTTGACTTAAGACATGTTTTTCAAGTTGCTAGTTCACAGAGAGGGTCGCACGCTGGGAAGGGCCCACTAATGCTTGAAAAATGCTCCTTGAGGCTAAAATGATGATAATTAAGAGGTAACAAACACTGTTGCAATTGAGGTGGTACCGCGTTTCGAAGCGTCCTTAAGTAAAGCAATGGTGTTTTTTATTTTGATCAAAAGGAGAAATAGTGATGAAGAAACTGACGAGTTCAGAATTTAGACAAATGTTTTTGGACTTCTTCAAAGAACACGACCACATGGTCCTGCCGAGCCAGTCCCTGATTCCGCAGGATGACCCGACGCTGCTCTGGATCAACTCGGGCGTGGCGACGATGAAGAAGTACTTTGACGGTTCCGTTGTGCCGAAAAACCACCGGATTGCCTCGTCGCAGAAGTCGATCAGGACTAATGACATCGAAAACGTGGGCAAGACGGCGCGCCACCAGACCTTCTTTGAGATGCTGGGCAACTTTTCGGTCGGCGATTACTTCAAAAAGGAGGCCATTGCCTGGGCCTGGGAGTTCTTGACCAGTCCCAAGTGGCTTGACCTTGATAAGGAAAAGCTCTACTGCACGGTCTACCCGAAGGACACGGAAGCCCAGAAAATCTGGCTGGAGGTCGGCATGCCTGAAGACCACATCGTCAAGCTGGAGGAAAACTTCTGGGACATCGGCGAGGGTCCGTGTGGCCCCGACTCCGAGATTTTCTACGATCGCGGTCAGGAGAACAACGACGTGGCTGAGGATGACCCGGAGAACTTCCCGGGTGGCGAGAATGCCCGCTACCTGGAGATCTGGAACATTGTGTTCTCGCAGTATAACCACCTGGCAAACGGCAAGTACGTTGACCAGCCGCATAAGAACATCGATACGGGGATGGGCCTGGAGCGTGTCCTCTCGATCCTGCAGGATGCCCCGACCAACTTCGAGACCGACCTCTTCATGCCCATTATCCACGCCACGGAGAAGATGACGCCCGGCAAAAAATACGGCGCTGTGCCGGCGGATACGACCGCATTCAAGATTATTGCCGACCACGTGCGCACCGTCAGCTTCGCCATTGCCGATGGTGCCCTGCCGTCCAATACGGGCCGTGGCTACGTTTTGCGCCGCCTGATCCGCCGCGCCGACTTGAACGGCCAGCGCCTGGGCATCAAGGGCTCCTTCTTGTACAAGCTGGTAGCAGTTGTGGGCGAGATTATGGCCAGTCACTACCCGGAAGTTACCAAGCAAAAAGACTTTGTCGCCAAGGTAATTAAGAACGAGGAAGAGCGGTTCCAACAGACGCTGGAATCCGGCCTCAGTCTGCTTGACGAGCTGATTGGCGCGGCACAGAAGACGGCTGACAAGACCATCGCCGGCAAGGACGCGTTCAAGCTCTTTGATACCTACGGCTTTCCGTATGAACTGACCCTTGAGACCGCCCAGGATGCCGGCCTCGCGGTTGACCAAAAGGGCTTTGAAGCCGAAATGAAGGCCCAAAAAAAGCGTGCCCGTGAGGCCCGGGGCAACCTGCAGTCGATGGGTGCCCAGGATGAAACCCTGATGAATTTAAAGGACAAGTCCGAGTTTGAGTATGGCGTTTACGAGGAAAAGCACGCTCGCCTGGTTGATATTATTGTCAACGACCAGCTGGTTGACAAGGCAGACGGCGAACACGCCACCCTGATCTTCGATAAGACGCCGTTCTACGCTGAACGCGGCGGTCAGGTGGCCGATCACGGCACTATTTATAACCAAGACGGCGACCTCGTGGCCCAGGTAACGGACGTCCAGCACGCTCCCAACGATCAGAACATGCACTTTGTGGACGTCGTCCTGCCACTCAAAAAGGGCACGGAGTACACGCTCAAGATTGACCGGGTGCGCCGTGAGGGCAACCGTCACGCCCACACCGCCACGCACCTGCTGCACGCCGCTTTGCGCAGCGTTTTGGGTGAGCACACGCACCAGGCGGGCAGCCTGGTTGAACCGGACTACCTGCGCTTTGACTTTACCGCGCTCGAGCCGCTGACTCCTAAGGAGATTCAGTCGGTTGAGCAGCTGGTTAACCAAAAGATCTGGGCTGCAATCGACGTCAAGACGACCATTACCGACCCCGAAAGCGGCAAGAAGATGGGCGGGCTGGCCCTCTTTGACGGCAAGTACGGCGACAAGGTGCGCGTGGTGCAGATCAGCGACTTCTCCTCAGAATTCTGTGGCGGTACGCACTGTGACAACACCAATCAGATTGGCATCTTCAAGATTACTTCCGAGTCGGCCATCGGTGCCGGCCTGCGCCGGATCGAGGCGGTTGTTTCAAAAAAGGCCTACGAATACCTGGCCGGACGCTCTGACCTCTTGGATGAGGTCCAGGCCGAGGTGAAGTCCACTAAGCCGGCTGATGTCATCGACAAGGTGGCTAGCCTTGAAAGCGACCTGCACGCTAGCCAAAAGCAGGTTGAAGAACTAAACCGGCAGATCAATGAAATTAAGGCCGGTGCCATCTTCGACAACGTGCAGCAGGCGGGCGACCTGTCTGTCATCGCCCAAAAGGTGGACGTTCACGGCATGAACGACCTGCGCGAACTGGCCGACGCCTGGAAGGGTGCAGCCAAGTCTGACGTTCTCGCACTGGCTGCTTCAAGCGACGGCAAGGCCAACATGATCATTAGCCTAGGCGATAAGGCGCTTGCTGCGGGACTTAAGGCGGGCGACCTGATTAAGCAGGTTGCACCGCTCTTTGGCGGTGGCGGCGGCGGCCGTCCGAACATGGCCCAAGCCGGTGGAAAAAATCCTGCCGGCCTTGACAAGGCCATTCAGGCAGTCGTTGCGGCTGTTGCCCAAAATTAAATAATTGAGTTTGTGCTGTTTTTAAAGTAAAATTGTGCTAGGAGGAATAAATATGAGTTCGCTAGATAAGACGATGCATTTTGAATTTAACGAGAACAAGAACAAGAATGTTTACGATACGCTTCAAGATGTTTATAACGCCCTTGAGGAAAAGGGCTATAATCCAGTTAATCAGATTGTTGGCTACTTACTGTCTGGCGATCCGGCATATATTCCGCGGCACAACGATGCACGCAACTTGATTTTGAAGCACGAACGCGATGAAATCATCGAGGAGCTCGTGAAGAGCTACCTCGGCAAGGGCAAATAATGCGGCTGATAGGTTTAGATGTTGGATCAAAGACGGTGGGCGTCGCAGTCAGCGATGAACTGGGAATAACCGCCCAAAAAGTAGAGACGATCCCGATTGATGAAGCCCGCTATAATTTTGGCATGCGCCCGCTCAAGAAGATTGTCCGCAAGTATGACGCAGACGGTTTTGTTTTGGGCCTGCCCAAAAACATGGATGGTTCCGCGGGTGCGGCGGTTGACCGCAGCAGGTCATACGGGGCGCGGCTGCACGCAAAATTTGGTCTGCCCGTCTATTATTCGGACGAGCGGCTGACCACGATTGAGGCGCGCCGCGTGCTCGTCGAAGAGGCCGGGCTGCATGACCGACGCGCACGCAAGGAAGTTATCGACCAGATGGCTGCCGTTTTGATTCTGCAGAACTATCTGGACCTAAACCGAAAGGATTAATATGACACAAGAAGTACACGGCGAAGACCGCCAGATTACCCTGATTGATGAAAAGGGCAACGAAGAATTATACGAAGTTTTGTTCACATTTCATTCGGATGACTACGACAAGTCCTACATCCTGCTTTATCCGGCCGCAGTAGGCGAGGATGAAGAGGTTGAAGTTCTTGCGTTCAGCTATGACACCGACGAGGCAGGCGATGTGACCAGCAGCGACCTGCACGAGATCGAGGCTGACGACGAATGGGACATGGTCCAGGGGGTTTTGAACACCTTCTTGGATGATGACCGGCTAAGTGGTGAATAAGAAGAAAGACTGGCTCAGCCAGCCTTTTTTATTGAGAGAGAAAAATTGCTTTAAGAATGAACGATAAGATATTAACAACGTTAGAATTTGCCAAAATAACAGCAAAGCTGCAGCAAATGGCGGTAACCGTGCCGGCTAAAAAAAGGGCGGCCAACCTCGCGCCGAGCGGCGACTTTGCCCAGGTTGAACGGGCACTCAAACAGACGCTGGCGGGCAGCGACCTCTTGCGCATCAAGGGGCAGCTGCCCCTGAGCGATTTTATAGACGTCGCCCCGAGCACGAAGCGGCTGCGCATCAAGGCCAACCTCAACGCGCAGGAACTGGGCAACATCCTGCTTATTTTGACGCTGGCCAGCGACGTCAACCGCTTTTTGGCCGACGTTGACGAAAATGAGCTTGACCTGTCTGCCCTTGAAGACACGCTGGGCGATTTGGTAGTGCCGGAAGCACTTTTTGGGGCACTCAAAAATGCACTGGACTTTGACGGCGAAGTGCTTGATACCGCCTCAAGCGGCCTGATGCGCCTGCGGCGCGAATTGAAGACCAATGACGAGGAAATCAAGCGCCGCATGGATGATTACCTTAAGGGCAACAGCAGCAAGTACCTCTCCGAGCAGATCATCACCGTGCGGGACGAACGCTACGTTATTCCGGTCAAGCATGAATACCGGAGCAAGTTTGGCGGCGTGGTCCACGACCAGAGTGCCAGCGGGCAGACCCTGTTCATCGAGCCGAGCGCGGTCCTTAGCCTCAACAACCGCCAGCAGAACCTACTTGCTGAGGAACGCCAAGAGATTCGGCGTATCTTGCGCAAACTGTCCGATGCCGCACGAAGCGAAGTCGATGCCCTGGACGCGGTGGCATCTGCTTTATGCATTCTTGACTTTGTGCAGGCCAAGGCCAAGTTGGCGCACGTAATGCAGGCCACGGAACCACAATTGACCAGGGACTGCTCCCTGTTTTTCATCAAGGCCCGGCACCCCCTGATCGACGCGCAGAAGGTGGTGGCCAATGACATTCGCCTGGGTAAAGACTTCGACACGATTTTGATTACCGGCCCCAATACCGGCGGTAAGACCATCACGCTGAAGACGGTGGGGCTGCTCCAATTGATGGCGCAGGCCGGACTCTTCATTCCGGCGGCTGAGGGTAGCAAGGCCGCTGTGTTTGAGGACATTAGCGCCGATATCGGCGATGAACAGTCGATTGAGCAGTCGCTCAGTACATTTTCTTCGCACGTCAATAGCATCATCAAAATGATGGGGCACGTTGGCAGTAAGACCCTGGTTCTAATTGATGAAATCGGTGCGGGCACGGATCCAGAAGAGGGTGCCAGTCTGGCCATCAGCATCCTTGACTTCCTGCGCCGCAAACAGGCGAAAATCATCGTGACTACCCACTACCCCGAGCTGAAACTGTACGGCTACAACCGGGAGCGCACGACCAACGCGTCGATGGAATTCGACGTGAAGACGCTGTCGCCAACCTACAGGCTGCAGATGGGGATTCCCGGTCACAGCAACGCGTTTGCAATTGCCCGCCGCCTGGGGATGCGGGAGGACGTTGTCAAGGAAGCCGAAAGCCTGATGTCGGATGAAAACGTCGACATCAACGAGATGATTACGAAATTGACCAAGCAGGTGCATGCAGCCACGGATGCCCGCGCGCACCTGCAGACGAGTCTGGACCGCAGCCGCAGGCTGGAAGAAAAGCTGCAGCAGGCGCTCGACTGGTACAACCAGCGCGTCCAAAAGCAACTGGAGTTTGCCCAGGAGCGGGCAAGCGAGGTCGTTGCCAAGAGCCGGAAAAAGGCGGAAAAGATCATTGACCAGCTGGAGCAGCAAAAGGGCAGCGTCAAGCAAAACGAGGTCATTGCGGCCAGGGGCGAATTGAACCAGCTGGAGCGGCAGAACGCCAACTTAGCGCACAATCGGGTCCTGCAGCGCGAGAAAAAGCGGCACCACGTCCAGGTTGGCGACAGCGTCAAGGTTTTGTCCTACGGCCAGGTGGGTACGATTACGAAGAAGCTGTCTGACCACCAGTATGAGGTCAGGCTGGGCATCATTAAGGTCAAGGTCAGCGACCGGGACGTTGAAAAAATCAGTGCGACGAAGGATTCCAAGGCGCACGCAACCGTGCGGGCGGTCAGTTCAAGTCGCCGCAGCAATGCCAAAAGCGAGCTCGACCTGCGTGGACAGCGCTACGACGAGGCAATGACCAACCTTGACCGCTACATTGACTCCGTTCTGCTTGCCGGGCTTGATGTGGTGACGATTATCCATGGCATCGGGACCGGCGCAATCAGGAAGGGCGTGTGGCAGTACCTGCGTTCCAGCAGCCACGTCAAGAGCTACAGCTATGCACCCGCAAATGAAGGTGGCAACGGCGCAACGATCGTGCACCTGAAGTAAGAATCACTTGCTTGTAAAAAGTAAGCAAGCTTGCTATAATTAAGCCATCAATAAGAAATATTCTATTTAAATTGGGAGGTATATCCATGGTTGAGGAACTTACGGATCAGAACTTTGCGGAAGAAACTAAGGACGGCGTTGTCCTGACCGACTTTTGGGCTACGTGGTGCGGACCGTGCAAGATGCAGTCACCCGTTGTTGATGAGCTTGCAGAGGAACGCCAGGACGTCAAGTTCACGAAGATGGACGTTGACCAGAACAAGGAAATTCCTAGTTCACTGGGCGTTATGGCCATTCCAACGCTGGTCATTAAAAAAGACGGCGAGATTGTTGACCGCATTACCGGCTACACGCCGAAGGCCAAGCTCGATCAGATTTTAAACCAATACACGGCGTAAATAAAAAAGACTTCCACGCGTGGAAGTCTTTTTTTGTTTGTCCTTTTACCGCTTATTCCTTTGCCTTTAGCAGGTCGCGAATTTCTTTGAGGTAGTCCTCGCTCGTTGGTCCCGCCGGCTGCTCCTTTTTAGCGCCGCTCTTCGTTACCTTGTTGACGGCCTTGACCATCAAGAAGACGATAAAGGCAATGATCAAGAAGTTGATGACGGTATTGATGAACTCGCCGTATTTGAATGTGGTCCCGCCAATCTTAAGGACAAGGTTGGACAAGTCAATGCGTCCGATAAACAGGCCCAGCAGCGGGTTGATTAGGTTAGTGACCAGTGAGTTGACAATGTTGGTAAAGGCCCCGCCAATGATAACACCAACGGCTAAGTCCATTACGTTGCCGCGTTCAATAAATTTTTCGAATTCCTTAAGCATTTAAATTCCTCCTATTTACTTCTTAATCATATTGCAATAACAGCAAAAAATTCAATTAATGTACTCAAAAATTTAGTCAAATCTGGCCGTTAGCTGCACCCTCTTATTTTTTGCGTCAATCTTTAATTCACATTCGGTTGTGCGCTGGTACTCTTTTTCGAGCGCCGCGGCCACGATCCCCGCCTCGAGTGTGAATTCGCGGATGCCGCTGTCGAGGCGGTCAGCAACGTTTTGGCCGCTTAACTCTAGGACTACTTCGCTGCGGCGTTTCTTGATTAGCGTCAACACGCCGAATTGCGCCGTCATAAAGAAGCTGGTAATATCTTCATATGATGCCAAGTCGTACTTTTGGGCGATGTGCTTGCCGCTCCAGTAGAGGATTTCCCCGGTGTCATTGCCCAGGATGGTCGGGAGGATAAAGTCGCGGTACAGTTGGTTGATAAAATATACGTGTTCATTTTGCTGGCTATTGTCTTGCATAAAGAATTCATCCCTTTTATTTTCCCTTATTTTACCGTAAAATTGATAGAAAGAGAATGGATTTAGGGAGATTAGTATTATGGATAAGCGACCGATTGGGCTTTTAGATTCTGGTGTCGGTGGATTGACGGTGGTAAAAAAAGTTATTGCAAAGATGCCCCACGAAGCAACTATCTTTATCGGAGATAATGCCCATATCCCATATGGCGATAAGTCGAAAGCTGAAATTATCGCTTTGACCCAACGGAGCGTAGATTTTTTATTAAGCCAAAACGTTAAGCTGATTATCTTTGCGTGCAACACGGCGACGGCGGTTGCAATGGACGTCATCCAAAGGCAGGTTGAGCCCCAAATCATTGGTGTCATTCAATCGGGTGCGCTTGCCGCTGCGCGTGCGACCGGAAATAAAAAGGTTGCGGTCGCCGCAACCCAAATGACGACGCGCTTGCACGCTTACCAAAAGGAGATTAATTTGCGCGCTCCCCAAATAAGCGTGACGGAATTGGCTGCGCCCGAACTGGTGCCCCTCATTGAGGCCAATGCAGGGCATGACGCCTATTTGCGGGTCCTCAAAAAGACGCTGGCACCGCTTCAAGGCAAGGACTTCGATACATTAGTCCTTGGTTGTACGCATTATCCGATCATCTGGCGGGAATTTACCGAGTGCGTCAAGCCAGGCGTGCAAATTGTCGATCCAGCCGACCAGGTGGCGCAGTACACGTATAACGTAATGAGGCGGGATTGCCTGTTCAGCGATAACAAGGGAGCGGGTCAACACGAATACTATACGACAGGCGATGTTAAGGTGGTTGATGAATTAGGCCGTGTTATACTCGATGATCCGAGTTTTGCAGCGCGCCCTTTATAAGGGAAGTACACAATGGTTAAAGAAATTTTATTTGCAACAACAAATAAGGGCAAGGTGAGGGAATTAACCCAAGCCTTTGCAAAAGCAAACATTGCTGTCCGGATTAAAACCAATGCGGACCTCGTTAATCCACCGGTGGTTGAGGAATACGGGCGCACCTTTGAGCAAAACGCCAAGCTGAAGGCGCACGCCCTGGCCGACTTCAGCCGGATGCTTACGATTGCGGACGATTCCGGTCTCATAGTTGACGCACTCGATGGCGCACCCGGCGTGCATTCTGCACGCTACGCTGGTGAGGAGCACAACGACCGCAAGAACAACGCCAAGCTGCTGGCGGCGCTCGGCGGAGTCCCGCCGGAAAAGCGCACGGCGAAGTTCAACACGACGATTGTCGCGGCGATGCCTGACCATTTTGAGCGTGACCTCGTAGTCACCGGGCAGTGCAGCGGACGCATTCTGGCCGCCCCGCAGGGAGAGGACGGCTTTGGCTACGACCCGCTGTTTTACGTGCCCCAAAAGCACAAGACATTTGCCGAGATGACGCTTGCCGAGAAGAACAGCCTGTCCCACCGGGGACGCGCAATTGCCCGGCTGCTTGCCGCTTTTCCCGCCTGGCTCGAACAGTTTTAATAAAAAAGGACACGCCTGTCCGTGTCCCCCAAAGGCGAAATAAGTACGTTTTTTGCTACTGGGCAAGCGCAACGCTGTTTTCCCGCAGCACCTTGAGGTAGTGGGTCAGATATTGGTCCTGTACCTCCTTTTCGTGGCCGGGTTCCACCTGAAAGTGAACGGCGTAGGCGACGTTCTGCGCGGTCTGCTTTGTTACCCCCGCAACTTGGGGCGCCTGCACGAGCCACTTTTGCCGGGCCGCTAATTCCTGGTTGACCCGATCAACCAGCTGGTGCACTTTGGCAAAGTCGCTGTCTGCCTTGAGCTGCACCTCGACGTCGACCCCAATGCCGCCGTGGGCCAGGTTTTGCACAATGGAAATGTTGCGGTTGGGAATGTAGATGGTTGAACCGTCTGCGGCTTTGAGCCTGGTTGTCCGCAGCCCCAGCTGAATTACGGTGCCGGTTTGACCGTTGATCAGGACGATGTCGCCCACGTCAAACTGGTCTTCGCTCAAAATAAAGAAGCCGTTGACCAGGTCGCTGACAAAGCCCTGCGCGCCCATGCCCAGGGCCAGGGAAAAGATGCCCGCACTGGCCAGAAGCGTTCCCACCGGGATGCCAAGAATCGACAAAACGGCGAAGAGGTAAAAGAAGATTACCGTGTATTCGAAAATACTGTTGATGAGGGAAGTGACGGTTTGCGTGCGCTTGTTTTCGGGGTGCTTGCTGTGTCTGCGGTAGCGGCCGATGAGTTTTTTGCCGAAGTGGTCGATCAGGTAAAAGACCAGCGTTGATACCGCAAGCTGCCACACGATGGCGAGGGCCTGCTCACTGAGGCGGTCCCAGTTGAACTTTATGAGTTTGGTATTGATTTGAAATAATTTATCCATGATTCTGCCTTTCTGAACATACCTTTCTGCACATATATATTAACTATAGCAAATTATCACTTATAGATTGAGATTAAAGTGTTTTCATGCTAGACTTTTTTTAGGTGTAGAATTGGAGGGATAAAATGGAAATTTCTTATGGTGCACTGGCAGGGCTAATTGCTGCCGTTGCATTATTGATTTTAGTACTATTCACAATCCCAGTGCTTGTGCGTGTTGCACAGGCAACTAAAGAAGCAGACAAAACCATTGAGAGTGCTAATGAATCGATCCAGCAGATTGCAAAAGACGTTGATGAATTGCTTCACCAGAGCAGTGACTTGCTGGACAAGACCAACGTTCTGATGGCTGACGTGAACGTCAAGATGAGCACCCTCGAACCGGTTGTGCAAGCAGCGGCTGATTTAGGAGAAAGCGTTTCGGACGTTAACGCCTCTTCACGCAAGATGGCGAAGCGCGTCAGCAGTTTCCACTTGAAGCGTGGCAGCGTTATGTCTTCTGCTTTAGCAGCGATGTTTGCAAGGCGTAAGCGTCGTAAGGGTGAGGATTAAGTAAAGGAGATATTCTCATGAAAAAGATTACAGGTTTTATATTAGGTACAATTTTTGGTAGTGCGGCTGGCTTTCTTGCCGGTTCATTGTTGGTCAGCGATAGCCAGGTTGATGAACTAAAGAAAAAGGTTAAGAACAACGACACTGTTCAGGACCTGAAAAAGAAGTACGACAACGGCACGGAAGTGGTCAAGAACCAGCTTGCCTCGTTCCCTAAGAGCGTCGAGGATGATTCGGAGCTGAAGGATTTTGATGATATTGTCATCGATAATTCTAAGGATGATGACCCGCTGTCAGAGGAACACGCAGAGAAGTCCGTTGATGACCTGCACCACGCCGAGCCGGCGCACCCCGTACAGGCTCCGCACGAGCCTAAGGCACCCGAGGCGCACTAGCGCCCGGCAGCACCGGAAGACCCAACCTCAAGATTTTAAAAATTAGTTAGCAAACAGCAAAAAATGCACTTCACGCGTGAAGTGCATTTTTGGTTCGTCAAAATTAAAGGGGCTAATCCCGCAGCGGCAGCACCTTGAGTTCTTTGTCCGTGTGGGTGAATGGCTGATAGCCCTCTTTGGTAACAACACCGCAGTCTTCAATTCGGACACCGGCAACGCCTGGAATGTAGATGCCAGGCTCGATTGAAAAACACATGCCCTCCTCGATAATCAGGTCGTTGCCCTGAACGATTGACGGGTACTCGTGGACTTCTTTGCCTATCCCATGTCCCAGGCGGTGAATAAAGTATTCACCGTATCCAGCCTTAGTGATGACGTCGCGCGCAACGCCATCAAGTTCGGCGGCGGTTATGCCGGGTTTAACGGCCTCGATTGCGGCCTGCTGTGCTTCACGGTCAATTTCATAGATTTCTTTTTGCTTGGACGTAGGCTCGCCGTACGCAACGGTTCGGCTTGAATCTGATGCGTAGCCATTATGCATTGTGCCAAGGTCGAACAGGACTAGTTCGTTGGGCTTGACCTTATTCATTGTTGGTCCCAGGTGTGGGTTAGCGGCGTTGGCCCCTGCCTGCACGATTGTTTCGAAGCTGACGTGCATGACCCCCTTTTGGACCTTTAATTGGTATTCAATTTGACCTGCGATGTAGCGCTCGGTAACCCCCGTCTTGATTGCGTCAAAGCCAACCTGGAAGGCAAAGTCCGCTTCACGGCCAGCCGCCTGGAGCTGTTTGATTTCGGCTGGCGTCTTATACAGACGAATCTTGGCAATGAAGCCGGAAACGTCGCTGTCAAAGTTGGCGTCGGGAAACTGGGCGTGGATTAGCTGGTAGTGCGCAACTGACAGGTTGTTCTTCTCTAGCGCCCACTTCTGATAGTCACTAGTACGGCTTTTAATTTTGTCGGCAATGATAACCCATGGATTCTCGGAATCTAGGTAGCCGTAAACATCACCAGCCCAGGCTGAATTCTTAGCTTCCTCTACGTTTAGTGCTGGCACGAATACGAAAGGCTCGGTATCTTTGAACGCTAAAAGACAAAAGATGCGTTCATGGGGTTCCATTTCGTAGCCCGTGAAGTAGGCAATGGTAGTAGGGTCAGAAATATAGGCTACATCGTTACCTGAACGTTGCAGCCACTCTTGCAATTTGGTTAAATTCATTTGCTGTTTCCTTTCAAAAATATTTAATTAAAGCAAGTATAACATGTTCTTGATTTAAAAAAATGAAAGAATGGCTGTAACCGTTTGCATTTTTTTAAAAAACGTGTTAACTTGTATACTAGTATTTTTTAGATAGGGGAAATAAGAATGCGAAAACAAGATATTACTATTTATGATGTGGCTCGTGAGGCCAAGGTCTCGATGGCTACGGTCTCACGAGTTGTTAATGGCAATACTAACGTGCGTAAGGATACGCGCGAGCGGGTAATGAAAGTTATCAACCGCCTGCATTACCAGCCCAATGCGGTGGCTCAGGGGCTGGCTTCAAAGCGAACGACGACGGTAGGACTGATTGTACCGGATTTGACGAACCTATATTTTGCGGAATTGTCGAAGGGGATTGACGACATTGCGCTGCTTTATAAGTACAACATCATTATTACCAGCATCGAAAACCGCTTGATGCGAGAAGATCAGGCGATTCAAGGCCTTCTTAACAAGCAGGTGGACGGAATGATCTACATGTCTGACAGTCTGCCAGCTGAAGCTGTTGAGGCCTTTAAGCGTACTGACACACCGGTCGTTCTTGCGGGAACCAAGGACACATACAAAGATTTTCCATCCGTAACAATTGACTATAAGAAAGCGGACACGGAAGCTCTAAATCTGCTCTATAACGACGGCAAGCGGAACCTAGCTTTAGTCGTTGGTGATCCGGATACCGTGGTTAACGTGGAGGACAGAATTCCAACTTATAAAAAATTTATACAGGAACATGACCTGGGCACAGGCTATATTTACTCTAATATTAAGGATCACTCCGATGGTTACAACTTGTTTACCAAGATGCAGCATGATGGTATCGATGGTGTGGTTGTCACGAATGATATTGCGGCCGTAGGCGTTCTCAATTCTGCCCTGGATGCGGGCCAGAAAGTGCCAGAAGATCTTGAGATTATCACCGCCAGCGCAACGCAGATTGCTTCGATCGTGCGCCCGGCGCTGACTGCTATTCGCCAACCCCTTTATGATATCGGTGCGGTTGCAATGCGGATGCTGACCAAGCTGATGAATGACGAAAAGGTGGCTGAAAAGCAGATCGAGTTGCCGTATGAGTTATTGAAGAAGCAGAGCACCTCAAACGATTAAAAAATTTATTTATAACAAAAGCGACTCATATCCATTAGTGGGCCGCTTTTTTGGCGCTGATTTGCGCGGCAGCTGCTACCTGCGTGAGGATAGTCCGGATGCGGGGCGCTTGCAGGGGCTGGTAGGCCGTTAGGGCCAGGTTGGTGTAACGGCTCATGCGCGGCAATTGGCGGTAGTTGTGCCAGCTTGCCCGGTCAAAAAAGCCGTAAAATAAAACGTCTCGTGCCTTGACCCAGCCCAAAGAGGTATACAGCCACATGCTCTTGGGGCTGCCGTTGAAGTTGCGGATCTTGAATAGCGTGTTAGACGGCAGCTTCTTTGTGGTCTTTGCCTGGTTGTCGGGGTAGCGGTAGATGACTGCGTCTTTTTGCGGTTTGGTCAGAACCTGTTTATCCTTGTAGGGTGCAACGTCCTGCTCCTTGAGGTCGAGGGTAACAAATTCCGCGGAAATGAAGGTCTGGTTGGCAATCTGGTAGTATAGCCGGTTATGTGCCCGCACGCCGTACATGACGTGCAATTTTTGTCCCGGTGCTACGTAAGTTTTTTGCCGTACACGCATGTAGGGGTTCATCATGGTCGCAGCCCTCTTTTTGCCAAAATAGGTGCCGCTGCGGTGGATATCGTATTTGCGGGTGCCTTCCTTGGCCAGTTTGTACTTGAAACCGGTGCTCGGAAAATTGGTGACGACGCCGTCGATGTTCTTGTTGATGAGCCAGTGCCACAATGCGGGGGATTCGTTCATTTCAGCCCAGACGAAGACCTGCTTATTGAGCAGGTGCAGCCAGTGGATCAGCCAGGAGTGGTTCAAAATAAGGTCGGAAGAAACGTTGACGGCATTAACCTGGGGCAGGTCGCTGAAGTTTATGCGTTTGAGACTGCCGACAATTAGAATTAAGTATGCGTCTGGCATTATTTTGCGGAAGTAAAACAGACTGGCGGCTGAAAATGAATGAATAATGATCCGCTTTTCCATGTGGTACTTTTTGATGGTCGCCGCGATTTTGTCTTCAAGCTCGTAGGAGGGCTCGAGCGCGTGGTCAACCTTGGTTTCCAGGATGAATTTGGCCTGTGGCCGGTTCCGGTAGTGCTTGAAGAGCTGGTCCAAGCTCATGACGTGCTCGCCGTTGTCGTATGTTAGCTGACTGAGTGCCTGCCAGGTATTTTGTGATACAATTGCATGTGTATGCACTACCCGGAACAGGTCGTCATCATGTGAGACAACCAGCACCCCGTCCGCGGAGAGGTGCAGGTCGAGCTCGACGTAATCGGCACCGGACTTAAAGGCGGAATCATCACTCTGAATTGTTTCTTCAGGGTACTTGCTGGGATCGCCGCGGTGTCCGACAACGGTAAATCCGCTTGTTGTTAAAAAGATTATGCTAAGAAAAAGAGCCGTAAGAATGTGGTTTCTGCGTTTCATGTGTACACCCCTATCGCTAATACAATAGCATGGTTGCACATTTTTTTCTACACGGCACAGTTTAAATTTATGCAGGGATGAGTAATGAACCAACAGTATGAAGAGTTAGATTTGATTGAAGAAATTACCCGTAATGATAATAGCAAGTACTTTGAAATTGCCAACATTGACCAAAATGGGATTGCCGAGCTTGCCGTTGACCGGGGCCTCATTAAAAACGTCCGGATTCTGCAGTTGAATATACCGCGGACAAGGGCCCTGGTAACGTATGAAGAATACGTCAATCAGAACTACAAGCTGGAAACCTTGACTAATGAGGATGACTGGAAAAATCCTGACTGGGTCGAGTGGAAGAAACCCAAGGGCAAGGTCTTGGATGCCTACAACGCGATTTTGAAGTCCAACCAGATTGGCTAGAGGCAGCAAACAAAATGGAAAAGATCCGTATTTTACACACCAATGATTTACATTCGCACTTTGAACACTTTCCCCGCATAGGGCGCTACCTGCACGCGGCCCAGAGTGACACAACGGTCGATCAGGTTCTAACGTTTGATGCTGGTGACTTCATGGACCGTTCACACCCCCTAA
This sequence comes from Lactobacillus sp. CA30L, assembly GCF_059900845.1. Lineage (NCBI taxonomy): Bacteria > Bacillati > Bacillota > Bacilli > Lactobacillales > Lactobacillaceae > Lactobacillus > Lactobacillus sp. CA30L. Next base: position 5,113 of record NZ_JBWXGB010000006.1, on the reverse strand, counting down.
CCGATGCGACGTTTGGCCAGGCCAACATTAAATTGATGAATTCGTTTCGCTATGATGCAGTTACGATTGGCAACAACGAAGGAATTTCTAATTCGCACGCTGTGGTCGAGCACCTTTTTGACCACGCCGAGTTTCCGGTGATTTTGGCCAACTTGCGCGAGGAGGACGGGACGATGCCGCACTGGGCAGTGGCGCACAAGATTCTGACAACGAAGAAGGGCACGCGCATCGCCTTGATCGGACTAACCGCCGCTTACCCCCTGTCCTACGAACCCAACCACTGGCACGTTAAAATGCTGAAGGAATCAATGGATGATGTCCTGCCGCAGATTGCGGGGACGTACGACGTTTTGATCCTGCTGACACACGTGGGTCTGAATATGGACTGCTTTTTGGCGCACAGGTACCCGCAGATCGACCTGATTATCGGCGGCCACACCCATGATTTGCTAAAGCACGGCAAGAGGGTTAACGGCGTCTGGATCGTGCAAACCGGCAAGTGGGGCAACTACGTGGGCAACATCGATATGGAGATCGACAGTGACCACCACGTCCAAAAGATTACGCCGCACGTTGAACCGACCAGCCTGATGAAAGAGCAGCCCGGTGACCAGGCTACCGTTCAGAAATACCTTGATCAGGGCAAAAAAATCTTGATGCGCGAGCGGGTGGCCAACCTGCCGGAAAAGTATGAGGACGACCGTGATGCGGCAATGAAGGTGTCTATGGACGCAATAGCAGATTTTGCCGGCACCGACCTGGCAATGCTCAGCACGGGGTTGTTTCTGACGCCCTTTAAGCAAGGCGTTCTGACCAAGTACGACCTGCAGCGTGCGCTGCCGCACTCGATGCACGTTGTGCGGTCCACGCTCAGGGGCAGCGACCTCTGGCGCCTGGTGATGGAAATTGAGAAAAACCGCCATTACCTGGACCACTTTCACCTGCAGGGGATGAGTTTTCGCGGCAAGATTTTTGGCCAAATGTACTACAGGGGCATCAAGTTTGACCCCATTAGCCGAGTTGTCTTCGTGCGGGGCAAGGAGGTTGACCCGAACAAGGAGTACCACATTGCCGTGTTGGACCACTACGTCCTCGTACCCTTTTTCCCCACGCTGGCAATTGTCGGCGACAACAAATTTTTGTTTCCGCAGTTTTTGCGGGAAGTCATTGGCGACTATTTAGCCCAGAAGTACCCATTAACAGGAAGTGAAGCACATGTCGGAACAAAACGAAAAAACTGATTCCACTAAGCAAGGCCGGGAAAAGAAGTTTGGCCAGAAGCAGCCGCTTCGTCACTCGCAGGCCCTCGTGGCCCTGGATGGCGACAGCCTGAAGGTCAACAAGCAGGTCTACCGGGTACTTGTCAACAAGGGCGCGGCCCTCGATCTCGAAGCCCTGAGGCAAAAGTATGATCCTTACCTCAACCAGTATGACTTTATAGTGGGCGACGTTTCGAGCGCGCACCTGCGCCTGAAGGGATTCTATAAGGATGCAGTGCGCACGGCAATTGACCGCAAGCAGCAGACAATTGCGGACTACGTGATGGAATACTGCAACCCGGGCAGTCCGTATTTTGTCTTGGAACTGCTGAATCCCGTCCACCACTACCATGCAAGCAGCCGCAATAGGTACCGGCGCAACCCGCACGGCAAGCGGCCCGATACGACCTTTAAGCGCTACCGGGTCCACCAGACGAACTTTAAAAAACGCGCAAGCGTTGCTGAGAAAAAGGAAACAAGGAACCACCATTCCTTTGTTATTAAAAAAAGAAAGGGCAGCAGCTAAGTGAAAGATTATCGTTTATTTCTCGTTGACTTGGATGGCACCGTCTACCGCGGCCAAGAGACAATTGAAGCAGGCGTCCGTTTTGTTCACCGCCTTGAAAAAGCCGGGAAGGACTACATCTTTTTAACGAACAACACAACGAGAACGCCGCAGATGGTTGTGGATAAGCTTGCGCTGCACGGGGTGAATACTGATGTTGACCACGTCTACACGCCCAGCATGGCCACGGTTAGCTACATTGTTGAGCGGGAGTACGACCGCCCCGCTAAAATTGGGGTTTACGTAATCGGCCAGGTCGGCTTGTGGCGCGAAATTTTCCAGCACCCGGAGTTCGAGCTGAACGACAAAGATCCCGACTACGTTGTGGTGGGGATGGATACCGATCTGACCTACCACAAAATTCAGGTAGCAGTAGCCGCAATAAGAAACGGGGCAACCTTCATCGGGACGAACGCGGACCTGAACCTGCCCAGCGAACGGGGACTCATGCCCGGCAATGGTTCACAATGCGCCATGATTGCGGCTTCGAGCGGACAGAAACCAATTTTCATTGGCAAGCCGGCGCCCATAATCGTCGACAAGGTTTTGGCACGGGCCCGGTGTGCTAAAAAGGATGCGCTCCTGGTGGGAGATAATTATGATACGGATATCAAGGCGGGCTTTAACAGCCAGGTAGACCAGCTGCTGGTGACTTCAGGGATTACCAGGCCCGCTGATATTGTAGGCAAGAAGCAGCCGACCATTGTGGTTGATAGTTTGGACAAGATTAACTTATGAGCAAAAAAAATAGCGTATTAGCGCTTGTTTATCACTTTGTTTTTGCACTTGCGAGCAGCGTTGTGGGGGCACTGGTCGCCAGCTGGCCCCTGTTGCTCGTTTTTGTACTCGTTCAGAAGACCAATAAAACGGTCGGGTTGACGATTGTGCAGGTGATGCACAACTATGACGAGCTGCTCTGGTATCTGATTTGGCCGTTCAAAACGCGGCTGAAAATGCAGGATTTGCCCACTTCGCGTGCGGCCGCGGCTCACTTTGCGGACGTGAAAAAACTGTTTGTGCTGGCCGTCATCGCCTTTGTTTGCTGCGTGGCCATCTGGTTGTGGTCTAGAAGGCAGAAAAAAGCCCGCATTCTTGGGCTGAGCAAGGTGTGGTGTCTGCTGTTTTTGCTTTTGCCAGTGGCTGTTTTGCCGTTTGCGCTGACCAACTTCGACCAGTTCTTTGTCACTTTTCACCACCTGCTTTTTGCAGGCAGCAATACGTGGCTGTTCGATCCCGCGCGTGATCCCATTATCAATGTGCTAACCGAAGGCTTCTTTGCATCTTGCTTTGCCGTTGGTGGTATTATCTATGAATTATATTTTGCAAATAAACTGCTGCAGCGCTAAAAAGGAGCCCCTTAGAGGGACTCCTTTTTTTGCGCGTGTTGTTTTTTTAGCATAACGATGAAAATTGGCAGCACCGAAATGATGATGATGGCGAGAATCAGCAGCGAGAAGTGTTCCTTCACGAAAGGGATGTTGCCAAAAAGGGCGCCGATGATGGTAAACAGACCGCTCCAGAAAATTCCGCCCACGACGTTGTAAAGCGCGAATTTACCGTAATGCATCCTGCTGCCCCCCGAAATAAAGGGAACAAAGGTCCTGATGAACGGAATGAAGCGTCCGATAACAATCGTGATGGGACCGTGCCGCTCGAAAAACTGCTCGGCCGCGCGCCGCTTTTTTTGGTTGATCAGCCGGTTGAACCAAGCGTGCTTGGCACCCGAGTGAACCGAATACGCTCCGATTTCATAGTTGCAGGCATCGCCCAAAACAGCCGCTAAAAGAACGGCGGCGTAAACTAGCCAGAGATTGAGGTTGTACTTGGGGTTGACGGCCATCGAGCTGGCCGCAAAGATTAACGAATCGCCCGGCAAGAAGGGAAAGATGACCAACCCGGTTTCGATAAAAATAATCCCAAAAATGATCAGGTAGGTCCAACCGCCAAACTGGTTGACGATTTCAATCAGATGGTGGTCAATGTGCAGGATAAAATTGATTATTGTCATAGCGCCTTCCTAAATACTGGTTGAATGTATGGTCAGGGTCTTCTCGGGAAAAAGCGCACGCATGATGGCAGTAACTGCAACCTGCGCTTCGCCAAATCCGAGTCCGATTACGGGCACGCGCCCCGGATAGCCCACGGCGTCCCCCACGGCGTAAATGCCAGGAACAGTGGTTTCCATTTCGCGGGTGACCTTGATCTTGCTGCCTGCAAGCGTGATGCCCCAGTCTTGCACGAACCGATTGTTGGCCCGAAACCCGTAGGCGACGACGACCTGATCAAGCCGTCTGTGGGCAACTGCAGCGTCGCCCATCTTCTTGAGGTCGACATCAAGGTGATTATCACTTATTGCGAGTGATTTGGGAAGGTATGGGGTTAGGACTTCAACGTTTTTTAAACTTTTCAGTTTTTGGGCACTGGTTTCAAGTCCCCGAAATTCGTTCCGCCTGTGAATCAACTTAATCTGGGTATTCGGCTGTTCGGCAAGCTCGAGCGCCCAATCAAGCGCTGAGTCCCCGCCGCCAAAAACCCCAATGGTTTGGTGGGCAAACTTCTCGGGATTTCTAATTAGGTAGTGCACCCGTTTAGCACTTTCAGCGTCCAGCTTCAGCGGAAACTTTTTGGGCGTGAAGGAGCCCGCTCCCGTTGCAACGATAATGCTCTTTGTCTGGTACTGATCGTTGACGACAAAGCCGCCATTAACTTTGCTGACGGCGGTCACGCGGTGATTCAACGCAAAAGTGGTTTTGTCCTGGGCATTGTCCAGCAGCTGCGCGATCAGGGATGCACCCGTAATCTCCGCAAAAACGGGAATATCATAAATTTTTTTAAATGGGTAGAGCGCCCGTGGCTGTCCCCCGACCTCCTTTAATGAATCAAATATAATTGTTTTTAAACCGTGCAGGTGGGCAAAACTGGCACAAAAAAGACCAACCGGACCCGCGCCAATAATTGCGACGTCAAAATTTTTAATTTCAAAAACTCCCTTCTAAACGTTGATGTAACAACTTTAGCATGAAATTACGGGATAGTCATCTAAATAATTTACGCAAAAAAAGCTTGCAAAAGAAGCGAAAGGTTGCTAGTATTAATAACTGTCGTCGGGCACTGAGCGCAAAAGCACAGGGCGCTAGGCGACAAATTTTCTGAAAAAGCTGCTTGACAAAACAAAGGAGCTTTAGTAAGATAAAAAACGTTGCTGTCGCAGAAGGCAGCAGCGGGCCAGAAAAAAGTTCTTGACAAGCGCAAGAATTTCTGGCAAAATAGAAAAGCGCCCAAGAGCAAT
>NZ_JBWXGB010000005.1:0-201737 GCF_059900845.1 Lactobacillus sp. CA30L | reverse complement strand
AGAAAAGTACGGTGGCAAGAGCAAGAAGGAAACACCTGTAACCATGTCGAACACAGTAGTTAAGCTTCTTCACGCCGAGAGTAGTTGGTGGGAGACTGCCTGCGAGGGTAGGACGCTGCCGTGCTTTTTTAATATTCCGGCTTAGCTCAGTTGGTAGAGCGCTTGACTGTTAATCAAGATGTCGTCAGTTCGAGTCTGACAGCCGGAGTATTTTGGAGTGTTGTCCGAGTGGCTTAAGGAGCATGATTGGAAATCATGTATACGGGTTTAATCCTGTATCGAGAGTTCAAATCTCTCACACTCCGCTATTAAAAAGAGAAAAGCTTGTTAAATTAGTATTTGGCAAGCTTTTTTCTTTTTTTAAAACAGGTTATTGTTCAACTTCATTTTATAATTTACCTTTTATTTATTATTCATCGATGATATACTTTTAATTATCTAGCTAGAAAGGAGACAATCATGGCTAAACGCAAAAAAATATTGTTTTATCTGGGTTTAATCACGGTTTGCTTAAACAGCTTCATTTTGTCTGGCTTTTTGTCTATGGCAGCAACTACGTTTGGCATTGCACTAGTATTGCATGGCGCTGAAGCAGTTAACTTTATTTAAGCTACAGCTGATAACTATTACCAGCTTAAAACTCAAAGACTAAAAAGTATTACCAAATTGATGTAATCCACAAATTAAGACAGTTTAATAAATTTTAGTTGAGGGCTAACCCTGATTGCACATCGGGGTTAGCCCTCTTAGCTTGGCCTTGATTCTTTATGGTGTAATAATTAACATTCTTTCTAATTGCTTCTTCTAGTGGGGGTTAAATTGAGCTTGTTATAAAGGTGGTCCTAGTATGCTGAAGGAATTTGCAGCATAAACTTTTCTTGTTTGGCTAACGGGGATGTTGCAGTTTGCTTTGCTGGCATTCTTCGTTGGATTATCAACGGTTATACGATAAATTGTGGTGATGACCAATTAAGGTATTATTTGATTGCTAATAATGCTAATATCTACACAGCTAATAGAAGTGATTTTGTTTAGCTAAAAATAGTCACGGTTCCATCATTGATGAAGAAGCAAATAAAACAACCAAAATTGAATATTTAGCCTCAAAAGGACTATTGCAATTATTTAAATCATTGTTTCGCACGGTGTTAATCCCTATCGAGAACTGATGTTTAAAGGATTTTATCTTAATTTAACTAAAGGCACAATTTCTCTAGAGCTTAACGAAATAGCTAATAGTTCATAAATGATCCATATTTCAAATAAGATTATCGCTATAAGATTTCAACAGATATTAATGACCTAAAATTTTAGCCAGAAATAATATTGTCTTAAATATGATTAAGTCAGTTGACATTAACTTTCTAAAACTTGTTAGTAATAATACGCAAACTTCAACTGAAGTTGAAGTAACTGATTCTAAAAACGGGAGTGCTCCATAATAGTTAGACATTAATATGACTATTATGGAGCACTTCATTTTAAGACAATTTTGTGGGTGGATAATGCGCAATAAGGATTATTTTGTAAGCGGTTGCTTTATTTAATATATTATGTTATGCTTTGTATAGGTAATATATGGGTTAGTAAATCAGGAGGCGCATTACATGTTTAAAAAGATATTGTCAATCGCTACTATAGTTACTTCTTTAGGACTTGCTGGTACAGCCACCACTACACTAGCACAAAATGTTGGTGGTGGCGTATGGAACCATGGAATAGGTTGGAGTGGTACATTTGGCTATTCCGATTATCTTCATACTGCTCGTAGACATGGTTCAGCAGTTGGACCCAGCAAAAGTAATCGGAGTAAGGCTGTCGCTAGTGCCGGAAATTGGTCTCAAGCAAAATATACCAAAATCCCGCCTACAGGTCTAAATTATTGGTGGAGTTATGAATAATAACAATAACTAATTAATTTCCTTTATTGCCTACTACTCTTGCATACTTTTAGAAAAATTTCCTTTTCTAAAAGTATGCAAGAGTTTTTACTGATATACATAATAATACTATTTTATTTACTAATGTTATTACAACTGAAAGGAAGTGATCTTATCAAAAAAGTAGTTAGCCTATTCTTGGTAATGATGACCGTTCTGGCGGGTCTATTGGTAATCAACATTTACCAAACTAAGGACCAAGATCGGATTGAGAAAATAGAGGAGACATCAAACTCGTTTAAGGTGTACTTATCTAATAGTTCACGCACGGCAGACGAGACGTTGCCCTTTTTTAAGTGCATGGCCGGCAGGTATGGCTTGACGCTGATCAAGACCGATTATAGTGGTGAAACCGTAATTAAGTCGGCTGTGGCTAGCAAGGCCAGCTTTCCCTATTATGAATTCTTCGCCCGGAATAAGAAGTTTAACCTGTTTTCCAACAAGAAGACCACGTATGTACAGGGCAGAGACATTCCTGTGTTCTGGAAGAGTGAGCGCATCAGGCTGCAGAGCCTCGACAAATTCTGGAGCAAAGAAGACAAGTCCGTGAACGGTGTCTACACGGTTATCGGCAACCCGAGACACCGCAGAGTAGTTGTGCGCAAACTGGCCGCATTTTTTAAAATGAGCGAGAAGGATCTACTGACGCCCAAAGTGTTTTCCAAAAAGGAATACGTTAATCGGACGCTGATGATTTACCTGGCCTTGTTCCTAACATTGGCTGTATTTACAGTCCTGGCCACCTTTTCGCTTCCGCTGACAAGCGTTAAACAAATTGGCGTGTACAAGCTGCTAGGCCTGTCTAACTTGGATGTGGTGGGCAAGCTGTTCACGCTGCCGCTTGCGTCCCTACTAGGCGCCAGCTTACTTTTTGATGTCGGAATCAGGTTGCTTTTCGCTTACTGGCCAGCCGGTTTTGTCAAGTGGGTGCTGCTTAGCCAGTTGGTCGTCTTCATGATTTTTGCCATGTCTATTCTTATTGCACTTACCCTGATTAGAAGCATTCGAATCATCACGATGCTAAAGCAGGGCATCAACTTCAACCTGGGCATGACCATCACGTTAATCATCAAGATTGCCACGGTGGTGTTGACTACGGTATTGCTAATAGGCGGGGTGATTAATATTAAGGAAATCAATGAAAAAAATAGGCAATACGACCGGGTGGCCCGCTTGGGAAACTACCTAGCGGAGGAACGAACTAGTCTTGTCTCTGCCGAAGCCATTAGAAATGATGATGTTCATAATGGCAAGAATGAGGCCAAGCTAGGGCGCTTCTTTAATGACCTGGAAAAAGGGAGCAATGCCTACTTTGTGGCTGGCGCAATCACTAACCCGCAAAAGAACCTGGCCCGCTTCAAGGTTGCTGACAGCTTTGCCCCCAAGGACAGTTACCAGGTGGTGCGGATTAACCGAAACTACCTCAAGCGTCTGAGTCTGAATGCATCTGGGAAGCTGAAAAACACATTCTACGTGCCGGTTGAAATGAAAAAGGACCATGATAAGGCAACTAAACTCGCCAAGCTGCTTGTCCTTGATCGTTCGGACGGGTCGGAAAAAGACTTGGCCAAAACGAGGGTAAATATTGTGTACTACCGGTCTGCGCCAGCGACTCCGGTTTACCTCAATGAACAGCTTAAGCTTTTTAAGCGGCCAATCTATGAATTGATTGATTCAAACCACCTGGATCACTGGAGCAAGCTGCAGCTGTCCGTTGCGGGCCTGAGTAATCCCATCAGAATCAAAAACAATCGGCGTAACCGGGCGCTGATTAAGCGTTTAGGCAAAGCTAAATACATGCGGGGCATCCGGATAAAGTTTGCGACGGCAGCTTCGCTTGCCAATCAGCTTACTACTACATACCGCTGGGGACTAATGCTTTCGCTGATTCTGCTGGGCGTTACCTTTACGATTTCACTGATTGTTTCGGCCTTCAGCGCGGTCCTTTATTTCAGAACCAATGAGCGGAAGCTGTCGATTTTGCGCCTACTGGGCTTTAGGGTCATTGATCGTTACGGCATGGCCATCACCCTCTTATTTAGCCTGTATGCGGTTCAAATCGGCATAGCCTGCTTCTGGGGCAAGAGCGTTGGGGCATTACTCGTAGGCGTACTGCTAGCCGGGGTAGATTTATTGGTGACGCTGGCCATCTTTATCGGCCAGGAGAACCGGAATATTGTTCAAGTATTGAAGGGCGGGTGAGACAATGATTGAAATCCATAATTTGACCAAATCTTTTGGACGCAAGGTCGTCTTTCAGAATTTAAATTTAGAAGTCAAGGACAAAGAAATGGTAGCCGTTATGGGTGCCAGTGGCAGCGGCAAATCGACTCTATTAAACATTCTGGGATTAATTGATGGCTTTGACTCCGGCAGATATATTTTTGACGGACAAAGAAATATTAAGCCTAACAGCAGGCAGGCAGGCCAGCAGATTCGCAATAAGATTAATTATATCTTTCAAAACTTTGCTTTGATTGATAATCAGACCGTTACCCAGAATCTGGTCTTGGCACAAAAATATGTCAGGGAGAACAAGGCAACTAAGATAAGGCAGATTGATGAGACGCTCAGGCGGGTTGGCCTTGAAGAATACAGAGACAGCAAAATTTATGAGCTTTCTGGTGGCCAGCAGCAGCGGGTTGCCGTCGCCCGGGCCATAATCAAGCCCAGCCAACTGATTCTGGCGGATGAGCCGACCGGGTCGCTGGACGAGCGGAACCGCGACATTATTATGAAGGAATTAAGGCAGCTCAACATGATGGGCAAGACGCTGGTGATTGTTACCCATGACCCTGTGGTAGCTGGCTATTGTTCTAAAATTATTAAGCTATAAAAAATGACTTTCGTGCCTAAACTTGATGTGAATTCCCAAATTAGGACAGTTTAATAAATTCTAGGGTTCACATCAACTCATTTCATATTAAGCTACCTTTTTATTTCATTGTGCTAGATTAATATGTACTCTTTACCAATTGCAATCAGCAGGTGGGCGGTGATTTTATTTGTTATTTGCAATTTTGACTATCACCGTATTTACAGGCATTAGCGCTATTTATAAAATTTAATTTTGAAAAAAATCAAAAAAATATAGACATGAACAATATCTTATGGTAAAGTTTTAAGAGTAGTCGAGAGGCGACAAAAAACTGGAGGATTAGCTCAGCTGGGAGAGCATCTGCCTTACAAGCAGGAGGTCATAGGTTCGAGCCCTATATCCTCCATAACCCGGAAGAGAATGAAGGTTACTTCATTCTTTTTGTTTTTGAAAAATATAATGAGCATATTGACGCAACCAAGAAATTTTATTTTTTGGCAAATAATTGTTGCAATTTGTTATTCATCAGGTATACTATTGAATGTGCTTTTGATTTGCTAACACGACCCGTTGGTCAAGTGGTTAAGACATCGCCCTTTCACGGCGGTAACATGGGTTCAAATCCCGTACGGGTCACTTTGGAGGATTAGCTCAGCTGGGAGAGCATCTGCCTTACAAGCAGGAGGTCATAGGTTCGAGCCCTATATCCTCCATCGTTCTAAGACTACCGGATTACGGTAGTCTTTTTTTATAAAAAGAACGAATAAATTTCTTAATCGGTTTAAGTCCTGAGAGGATCCACTAGTGGAGATGCCTGGTAACCGAATAGCAATTGTCTATAGAGGGGGACTATTATGGAAAAACGTTTATTTACTTCAGAGTCTGTGTCTGAGGGTCATCCGGATAAAATAGCTGACCAAATTTCTGATGCGATTTTGGATGCAATTATTGCCCGGGATTCGAGTGCTCACGTAGCCTGCGAAACAATCGTAACTACGGGTCTGGTCTATGTTTTTGGTGAGATTTCGACAAGTGCCTACGTCAATATCCAGCAGATTGTACGTAACACAGTCTTGCGGATTGGTTATGATAAGCCGGAGCTTGGCTTTGATGGCAACAACTGTGCCGTCTTGATCGATATTGACGAACAGTCGCCTGATATTGCAGACGGAGTCGACAATTCGCTTGAAGTCCGTGAAAAGGCGACAAAGACGGATCAACTGGATCAAATTGGGGCAGGTGACCAGGGGTTGATGTTTGGCTTTGCCATCAAGGAAACGCCGGAATTAATGCCGCTGCCGATTTCGCTGGCCCACCGCCTAATGCGGCAGGTAGCAAAATTGCGCAAGGAGGGCACGCTCTCGTGGTTGCGTCCCGATGCCAAGGCCCAGGTGACCGTTGAATACGGTGACGATAACAGACCAAAGCGCGTTGATACCGTGCTGATTTCAACTCAAACAACCGCACAAGTGCCTAACGATGAAATTCGGCAGGCAATGATTGATTTAGCGATTAAGAAGGTTATCCCATCCCAGTACCTGGATGAAAAGACGAAGTATTTAATCAATCCTTCCGGGCGCTTTGTTATTGGTGGGCCCAAAGGGGATGCCGGTCTTACCGGTCGCAAGATTATTGTTGACACGTACGGGGGTTATGCCCGTCACGGTGGTGGCGCCTTTTCGGGTAAGGATCCGACCAAGGTCGACCGCAGTGCCAGTTATGCGGCCCGCTACGTGGCCAAGAATATCGTGGCGGCCGGTTTAGCATACCGCTGCGAAGTTCAGCTCGCTTACGCAATCGGCGTTGCTAACCCGGTATCAATCATGATTGATACCGCAAAGACGGGAACGGTCAGCGATGAGTTGTTAACGCGCGCAGTCCGTCACGTCTTCGATCTGCGTCCAGCAGGCATTATCAAGATGCTTGACCTGCGCCGCCCGATTTATGAACAGACAGCAGCATACGGTCACTTTGGCCGGACCGACATTGATTTGCCCTGGGAGCAGACCAATCAGGTTCAGGCGCTTTTGGATTTTATCAAGAAAAACAAGTAATTTGGGGGAGCGGTAATTTTGAAAAAAACGAATGTGGCGGTAGTGACGGTTGCGATCTTCATGACAACGTTTATGACGGCAATTGAAGGGACAATCGTTTCAACGGCGATGCCGACGATTGTTTCAGACCTCAACGGCCTGGAAATCATGAATTGGGTTGTTTCAATCTTTTTGTTTATGACCGCTGTTTCGACCCCGCTATACGGGAAGTTAGCCGATAGCATTGGCCGCAAGCCGGTGTTCTTGTTCGGCATTGTCCTGTTTGTCATCGGTTCGGCTCTTTGCGGACAAGCCAACAACATGGTTGAATTAATCCTCTTTCGGGTCATTCAGGGCCTCGGGTCCGGTGCGGTGCAGCCGGTGGCGATGACCATCATTGCCGATATGTATCCGCTGCACAAGCGCGCCAAGATGCTGGGACTAAACTCCGGCTTTTGGGGTGTTGCGTCAGTTATTGCGCCGCTGCTCGGGGGCTTCATTGTTCAGCAGCTGTCCTGGCACTGGGTCTTCTACATCAACGTTCCGATTGGTCTAATTGCCCTGGCTTTGGTCATGGTATTCCTAAACGAGCCTAAGACCAAGAAGAAGGCAAAGTTGGACGTTAAGGGGACATTTTGGCTGGTTGTTTTACTCTTGACCCTGATGTTCACCCTGCAGGAGCTGAGCACGCTTAGTCCGCTCATTCTGCTCGTTCTAGCTGCAGTCGTAGTCGTCAGTGCAGTCATCTTCTATCACGAAGAAAAGCGCGCAGAGGACCCGATAATGCCGTTGTCGATGCTCAAGGGCAGAGAGTTCCTTGCGCTTAACATGATTACCCTGCTGATTGCCGGTGTAGTCATCGGTTTTGAATTTTATATTCCCACGTGGATGCAGGGGATTAAGGGAACGTCAGCCACTTTGGCCGGCTTTGCGGTCACGCCGAGCTCGGTCATGTGGGTGGTCGGTTCCTTCCTCATCGGCGGGATGCTGAGCCGCTGGGGCGTGCGCAGGACCTTTAACGGCATGCTCACCCTGCTTTTGGTCGCGGACTGCATGCTCCTCGTCGTGCCGCTCCACACGCCGTTCTGGGTCTTCTGCATCATTGCAGCGATGAATGGTATTGCATTTGGTTCCATCCTGACCGCCTCGCAGGTGCGTTCCCAGGTTTTGGTTTCGACCGCTAACATCGGCGTTGCAACGTCCTTTAACACGCTGATGCGCTACCTGGGGCAGACGATGATGGTCTCGATTTACGGCATTACCTTCAACACGGTTGTTGCAAGTCAGTTAGCCGGGCATCCGAATTTGACCCAAGGCATGATGAATAAAATTGTTTCGGCGGCGAAGGCCCAAGAATTGGCTGCTAACTTGATTCCGCAGCTGCGGCAAGTTCTATTCAGTGCATTGAAGGGCGTTTACGTGGTCTCCCTTGTAGCAATCCTTATTTCATTTGTTTTCAACTTTACGTATAAAAAACGGCAATAAAAATATCTTAAATAAAAAGAATCCGCTGATGTGATAGCACACCGGCGGATTCTTTGTTTGCAGGCAATTAAGAGTAGCAGATTCTTTTACCCTTTTCATTATTTAATTTTACAGCATACGCGCTAAAAAGTATTTTGTTAATTGATTGGCGGGCACAACAGCCTGCAAATATAATTGGGTCAGGATGTGGCCATTAATGCATGGACACAGAAATTTGTGCTATATTGAAACAGGAGAGTAGAAAGAGGCAGCTGCGATGGATCAAATCAAAAAAATATTAAGTGGTGAAATAAAAACGTCGGCGACGATTGTACCTGAGGAATTGCGGCAGAATTACGTCCCGCATGGTTTTAAAGGCGAACAAAATAAAATCAAGGGGCTGTTTATCGTGGGCGAACCGCGCAAGTACAGCCTGACTTATGACCTGGTCAATACGGCGATGCAGCACCTGGAACAAAACGGCTGGGTGGTCGAGCTGCGTGACCTCTATGACCTTAATTTCGACCCGGTTTTGCACCCTGCTGAATTTTATTACGTCAAGGATGGATTGGGGCAGGCGCCCGCATACCTGGCCCAGGAGCAGGCATTGGTGCGGCAAGCAGACGTCGTGGTTTTTGCTTATCCCAACTGGCACGATGCACCGGTCAGCATTGTGAAGGGCTACATCGAAAAAGTCTTTGCGGCGGGTTTTGCTTACAAGGACGGCCCCAACGGACCGGCAGGCCTACTGGGCGGCAAGCATCTTTACACGATTATGAATTGCGGCTATTTGGGCGGGGGCCAGGGCTATGTAGGCGATGGCTGCGGCCAAAACGATCAATTGTGGGACCAGTACATGAAGGCCTTTAAGGTCTTCGACGATGATACGGCCCAATTTTGGGGGATGAATAACGCTGGGCGCTTCGTCAATGACCGCCGCCCGCAAAATTTTGCGTCTGACTACCAGGAGCAGCTAACTAGCCTGCGTGCGATCCTAAAGGAACACATAAAGCGTGATTTGCTGGATGTGGTTAAACCCGGTTGAAATTGCAGCCAGAAAACACGAATGAGCTGCAGCAAAAAAAGATTGCGTCTCCATAAGTTGAAAACTGCAATCTTTTTGGTTTTTAATATGACCTATTTTAGAACCGTTCTTCGAAGTAGAAGTGGTGCAAAAAGGAATAACCGATGAGCACGAAGGTGATGCCTCCTAAAAGCCCGCCGACCACGTCGGACGGGTAGTGGACGTGGCTGAAGACGCGCGTGTATGCAATCAGCAGCGGGAAGCAGGCCCAGATAATGCAGAGCACCGTTTTGGCTGCCCGGTTTTTAATTATCAAAATGGTTAGAACAATCAAAACACCGAAAAGCGCGGCGCTGCCGACCGAGTGGCCCGAGGGGAAACTATACCCATCCGCGCGTACCAGGTGGTGGACCGGCGGGCGGTGGCGTTCAATCGCATGCTTAAGAATCCAGTTGTAGCCGTTGGCCGCAATCATCGTGCCCGCCGTGAAGAGTGCGTAGGCATACTTCCTGAAGACGACCAGGATGACGACCAGAATGATGGTCTCAAGCACAATCACGCTGGTGTTGCCCAGGTTGGTAAACGTGGTGGCAAACTTAACGGCCGCCGGATTGTTGTTGCAGATGACCCCGATCAGGGTGTGGTCAAACTGGTGAATGAACCGACTGCCGCTGGCAACGAGGACGGCCCAGACCGCATATAGCACCACAAAAATGGCCGCCGGGATGATTGTGTCTTTTTTTTCTTCGTGTGTCGTATACAAATAACTTTCTCCCTTTGTTTTTTTTAGCATTTGTGGTAAATTATAATCATTATCGGTCAAAAAATAAAGGTCGGGAATTAGTAGCAATTTTATTTTTCCAAAGAGAGGAGCCGGTGGGTGCAAGGCTTGAAGGATGGATTGTGAACTGAGCCCGGTTAGTTATCTAGCGTTTGCTATCCGCGTTAAGGAGCGTTAAGAGTCATGCGTGCAGCGTGAAACTTAGGTGGTACCGCGATTATTCGTCCTATGAAGAATTTCATAGGGCTTTTTTTATGAGGTGAATAAGAATGTACAATCACAAGGTGGTCGAACAGAAGTGGCAAAAGTATTGGGACAAAAACCAAACTTTCAAAACGGGCACTGACCCGAAGAAGAAAAATTATTACGTGCTGGACATGTTTCCGTTTCCGTCGGGCAAGGGTCTGCACGTGGGGCACCCAGAAGGCTACACCGCAACGGATATCGTGGCGCGCATGAAGCGCAGCCAGGGTTACAACGTTCTGCACCCGATGGGCTGGGATGCCTTTGGCCTGCCGACGGAGCAGTATGCGCTGCAGACCGGCCAGGATCCGGCTGTTGTTACCAAGGCCAACATTGCCAACTTTAAGCGTCAACTCAACAAGCTGGGCTTTTCCTACGACTGGGACCGGGAATTGTCAACCGCAGATCCGCGGTTCTATAAGTGGACCCAGTGGACCTTCGAGCAGATGTACAAGCATGGTCTGGCCTACGAGGCGGAGGTTCCGGTCAACTGGTCGCCTGACCTCGGAACTGTTGTTGCCAATGAGGACATTGTCGATGGCAAGACGGAAAGGGGTGGCTACCCCATCTACCGGCGCAACATGAAGCAATGGGTGCTGCGCATTACCAAGTATGCTGACCGCCTGCTTGCCGGCCTGGACAAGCTCGACTGGCCGGAAAATATTAAGGAAATGCAGCGCAACTGGATTGGACGCTCGGTCGGGGCGCAGGTGACCTTCAAGGTCAAGGATGCTGGTGAAACATTTGATGTCTTTACCACACGGCCTGACACCCTGTTCGGTGCTACTTATGCGGTTCTGGCCCCGGAAAACAAGCTGGTCCAGAAGATTACGACGGAAGCACGCCGCGGCGACGTCAACAAGTACATTAAGCAGATTGAGTCCAAATCTGACCTAGAGCGGACCGACCTGAACAAGACCAAGACCGGCGTCTTTACCGGTGCGTACGCAATTAATCCGGTTAATGACCAGGCAATTCCAATTTGGATTTCCGACTACGTTTTGGCCAGCTATGGTACCGGGGCGGTCATGGCGGTTCCAGCACACGACACGCGCGACTACGAGTTTGCCCAAAAGTTTAATTTGCCCATCAGAGCGGTCATCGCGGGCGGCGATGTTTCTAAGGAGGCCTATACGGGTGATGGCGTCCACGTTGATTCCGCCTTTTTAAACGGATTAAGGGTCGAAGAGGCCAAGCAGAAGATGGTGGAGTGGCTTGAAGACCACCACGTGGGCCAGAAAAAGGTCAACTACAAGCTGCGCGACTGGGACTTCAGCAGGCAGCGCTACTGGGGCGAACCGATACCGGTTATTCACTGGGAAGACGGCGAGACCACGCTGGTTCCGGAGGACGAATTGCCACTCGTTCTGCCGCACGCAACGGACATCAAGCCGTCGGGCACGCCGGAAAGCCCGCTGGTCAACCTTAAAGATTGGGTCAACGTGGTTGACAAAAACGGCCGCAAGGGCAAGCGCGAGACCAACACGATGCCTAACTGGGCCGGTTCTTCATGGTACTTCCTGCGCTACATCGACCCGCATAATGATCATAAATTGGCAGACCTAGACAAGCTCAAGCAGTGGCTGCCCGTTGACCTGTATATCGGCGGGGCCGAGCATGCCGTCCGCCACCTGCTGTATGCGCGCTTTTGGAACATGGTGCTCTACGACTTGGGCGTTGTGCCTAACGAAGAGCCGTTCCAGCGTCTGTACAACCAAGGCCTGATTCTGAAGGGCCACGAAAAGATGTCCAAGTCGAAGGGCAACGTGGTTAACCCGGACGACGTGATTGATGAGTACGGTGCTGACAGTCTGCGCATGTACGAGATGTTCATGGGCCCGCTTGATGCTTCGATTGACTGGGACGATAATGGTCCGGCGTCGACGAAGAAATTCTTGGACCGCATCTGGCGTTTGTTTGTCAATGACCTTGACCTCAAGGCGATTCCACAGGCCAATATTGTCGCTGAAAATGACGGCACGCTGGACAAGGTTTATAACGAGACGGTCAAGAAGGTTACCGAAGACTTTGATGCGCTGCACTTTAACACGGCAATCTCACAATTGATGGTCTTTGTCAATGCGGCCCAAAAGGCTAAGACCATTCCGCGGTCATACGCAGAGGGGTTCATTACCATGATTGCGCCGATTGCGCCCCACATGATGGAGGAAATCTGGCAGATTTTCGGTCACGATGAATCAGTGACGTTTGCAAAGTGGCCAAGTTATGATCCGGAAAAACTGGTTGAAGCAACGGTTGAAATGATGGTCCAGGTTAACGGCAAACTGCGTGGCAGCTTTACCGCACCGAAGGATGAAAATAAGGACGAACTGGAGAAAAAGGCCCTGGCTATTTCACACGTTCAGAAGTTTTTGGCCGACAAGGAAGTCAAAAAGGTAATTGTTGTGCCAAACAAGATTGTCAATATTGTTGCCAAATAAACTTAATTTTTCCTAAAGCGGATAATATATTTATTGTTAATTACTATTTTTGCTTCAAAATAAGATAGTTAGTACATTAGATTTAGGGAATATTAATGAAAGAAAACAAGTTGACAAAGCAAAATACGCAGGATACCTTCATCACGGGCAGCGCGTGGATGACTTTTGGCTCCATTACCTCGCGCATTTTGGGTGCACTGTACATTATCCCGTGGTTCTACTGGATGGCGCCTTACAGCAACATTGCGAATGCACTGACTGCCAGGAGCTATAATATTTACAGTATCTTTATTTTGATTTCAACTGCGGGGATTCCGGGCGCGGTGGCCAAGCAGGTTGCCAAGTACAATGCGCTGAATGAATACGGTGTTGGCCGCAAGCTGTTTCGGCGCGGTCTCATCCTAATGGTTCTGCTGGGTATCATTTCGGCGGCCGTCATGTACTTTGCGTCGCCTTTTCTGGCGTCAAACGGTTCACGCAGCGACCCGAGGCAGGTCGCCGTTATGCGCAGCCTGTCGTATGCTATTTTGATTATTCCCGTGCTGAGCATCATGCGGGGCTACTTTCAGGGCTATGCGGACATGATGCCTTCGGCTTTGTCGCAGTTTGTGGAGCAGCTGGCCCGCGTTTTGTGGATGCTCTTAACGGCATACGTCATCATGCAGGTGCAGCACGGCAACTTTGTCGACGCGGTCGTTCAGTCGAACCTGGCGGCGGCAATTGGTGCGGTATTTGGGATTGCGATCCTGGGCTGGTTTTTATTCTCGAAGCGGCAGAATTTAAATCAGTTAGTCGCAGAATCGGACAACCAGATTCAGGTCTCAACCGCGGCCCTGTTTAAAGAAATTATTGCGCAGGCCATCCCCTTTATCATCATCGATGCGGGCATCCAGTTGTTCTACCTGGTGGACCAATACACCTTTCACCCCATGATTGCCAGCGTCATGAGCGCCAGCTACAACACGATTGAGACGTGGTACGCGCTGTTTGCGCTGAATGCCAACAAGCTGATCATGATCATCGTGTCTCTTGCCAGCGCGATGGCGGTGACGGCAATTCCGCTCTTGTCTGCAGCGCACGCCAAGCACGACTTTCGCGCGATTTCCGCGCAGGTCGGCAACACGCTGGACCTGTTTTTGTTCGTCATGATCCCGGCAGCATTTGGCATGGCGGCAATCGCCACGCCCGTTTACACAATCTTTTACGGTTATGACCAATTGGGAGCCAACGTGTTGTACTTATCCTCGTTTACTGCGATAACGCTGGGACTGTTCACGGTTTTAATGGCAATTCTGCAGGGCTTGTCCGAAAACGGGTTAGCAATCAAGTACCTGATTTTGGGCCTGGCGTTCAAGTTGCTTGCGCAGTACCCCATGATTTACGTGTTTAAGGTTTTTGGACCGCTTGTTGCGACCAACCTGGGCATGCTGGCCATCATTTTCCTGGCGATCAAGCACCTTGAAGTAACCTACGACTTTAATAAGAATCGAACGAGCCGCCGTTTTGTCGGCATCACGGCTTTCTCGCTTGTCATGTTTGTAAGTGTTATTGGCCTTGAAAAAGCACTGGGGCTGGTCTTAGATCCAACCAATCGCTGGCAGGCACTTGTTATCGTCGTATTAGCGGTTGGTGCTGGCACGCTGATTTATGGCTTTGCCGCAATTAAGTCCAACCTGGCCCAGAAAATTTTGGGTGATAAGATTGTTCCTGTTTTGCGCAAGCTGCACATTAAGGCATAAAAAAAGCATTATTACTTTAATTGAGTAATAATGCTTTTTGCTTGCAAAAGCGGCCAGTTTGCCTTTTTGCACTGCCCCTGCCAAGGAACTATATTGTAGCACGGTGCGTGGTCCTACACAATCAGGGCCTATGGAATTCACCACTGGGAGTATCATCGCGGCTGCCTTGCTCTGGCATCACGATTGCCGCAACGATGTAGACGAACAAGCCAAAACCGGTGGAGAATATTAAGAAGCCGCCACCGATGCGGGTCCAGGCCTTGTCCCAGCCAAAATATTCGGCAATACCGCCGAAAACGCCCGCTAAAACTTTATCCCGTGACTTAGTCAAACGCCTTTGCATGATGATTCCCCCCATGGATATTAAATGAATTTACTAAAAAAGCCAACCTTTGTGGGTTGGCTTTTTGTATTGATGCCCCGAAAAAGATTCGAACTTTCACTTAGTTGCCTAAACAGCGACCTGAACGCTGCGCGTCTGCCAATTCCGCCATCGGGGCTTAATATTTTCAGTACAGTAATAATAATACCAAAAATTTGGTAAAATGAAAGCATAAAACGCAAAAAAACTGAAAAATATTTTTGAAAGGGGTTTTAGCGCATTGAAGGCAAAAATTAAAAAACTGGTTCTGGCTCTTATTATGGGGCTCTTGCTGCTTCCGGTCCAGGTCAGTGCTGCGCAGGGGCTGCCTGATGATTATCACAGGGACCGGTTGGATCTGGACGTCAAGTCGGCAATCGCCGTTGACAGCAAGACCGGCCAGCTCCTGTACGGGAAAAATATTAACGCGTCCCTGCCGATCGCATCAATGACTAAGCTGGTGACCGTCTACCTCACGCTCAAGGCGGTCGATGAAGGCAAAATTGGCTGGGAAACCCGGATACATCCGACGCCCCAGATTGTTGCTATCGCTTCGAACCGGGAATTTTCCAATGTGCCACTGAAACTGGAACACTCTTATACGGTCAGGCAGCTCTACCAGGCAACTTTAATCGAGTCCGCTAACGGTGCCGCCATGATGCTCGCACAGGCCGTGAGCGGCTCGCAGGTGGGCTTTGTGCGGCAAATGCGCGCGCAGCTGGAAAAATGGGGCATCAATGACGCACAGATTTATACCAGCTGCGGATTGCCGAACAAGAGCGTCGGCACGGACTCGTATCCGGGCGTCAGCGGCAACGCCGAAAATAAGATGTCTGCCAAGGATATGGCCATTGTCGGCCAGCACTTGATCAACGCCTACCCGGAGGTAATCAAGACGACGGCGATTGCCCGCCTTGATTTTGATGATCAAAAGGCTAAGACGCCCATGACCAACTTTAACTGGATGCTGAAGGGGCTGTCGCAGTACCACCCGGATATGGGCGTAGACGGTCTTAAAACGGGGACTACCGATGCGGCCGGTGCCTGTTTCATTGGCACGGCCAAGCATGATGGCGCCCGCTTAATCACGGTGGTCATGGGTGCAGAGCACCTGGGCGGCAGCGATCCTGCCCGCTTTGAGCAGACCGCTCGGCTCCTCATCTACGTTTATAAAAATTACCGCCCGGTTATTTTTAAGGCCAATGAAGTAATCATGGGCAACACGCGCATGAGCGTTCATAACGGCCAGGAGCGGCAGGTCAATATTGGCATGAAGGAAAATAGCGAAGTGTGGGCGCCTGCAGGCAATCAGCGGCTTAGAGTGGGTCTGACTGCGGACAGGGTTGACGCTCCGGTCAAGAGCGGACAGACCGTTAATTCTTACTATTTCGAAGTGGGCAATTCTAAGCTAATCTCGCTGCACAGCCCCGAGGGACTGCTTTTGCCTGCTAAGGCACTGCAGTCGACGCCGCGGGTTAACTTCCTTATTCGCTTTTGGCGCTGGCTTTTTGGAGGATAAAATGACTGAAATTCCGTGCGACATATTATCAAGGGTCATAAAAAAACGGCAGAGCAACACGCATAAGGGCAATTACGGCAGGGTCCTGTTAATTGGCGGCAGCGAGAACTACGGCGGTGCAATCATTATGGCGGCCGAGGGCGCGTTGAATAGCGGTGCCGGACTGGTTGCCGTGGCGACGCACTCGCTCAACGTCCAGGCTTTGCATGCACGTGACCCCGAAGTCATGTACATTGACTGGCACGATCGCAATCTTGCGCAGATAATCAAAAAAATGGACGTTGTTGTCTGCGGTCCTGGTCTTGGAATGAGCGCGTTTGCGCATAAGGTTATGACCATGCTCTGCCGTGAACTAACGACCAGTCAGACGCTGGTCGCGGATGCCAGTGCGCTCGATTTGATGGCGCAGGATCACAATCTGACGCCGGTAAAAGCCGGTCGCGTGATTCTTACGCCGCACCAGATGGAGTGGCAGCGGCTCAGTCAGATTAAGATACCGTTTCAAACGGATAGTGCAAATGCGGCGGCCCTGGCCGCGCTTTTCCCGGGTCAAAACGCCACCTTGGTTCTGAAGTCCAACCATACTCACGTTTATGACGGGCAGGGAGCGGTTAGTGTTAATCCGTTGGGCAATCCCGGCATGGCCATCGGTGGCATGGGCGATACGCTGGCCGGCATCATCGGCGGCTTCGTGGCACAATTTGATAGCAGCCTGGCGACGGTTTTGGCTGCGGTTTACCTCCATTCTTTGGCCGGCGACCTGATTGCCCGGGATAAGTATATTGTGCGGCCGACCGCCCTTAGTAGACTTTTGCCGCAATTAATGAAAAAATACGCTGAGTGAGCAATTAGCCGCGTGATGTTGTAAAATAAAGCCACCACACTGGGAGGAGCGTAGACTTAGCGTGAAGAACAATTTATTAAAGCCTGTGACTGCTTTCTGTATTCTTTTAATATGTGCGATCAGCTTGGCACGCGTATCCATGCCGGCGGAATCCACCCGGCCTGATGAGTCGGATGCGACCGCAAAAACGGCCGCCCCCAAAACGGCTGCTTCATACCGGCCCTACAAGGACCCGTCCACTTTGCGCAAGCCCTATGATTGGCGCCAGTCCAGTGAGACTGGGGCATATCCGAAGGTTAAGCACCTCGAAAATGACCTGACAATCCGGGTGTCGCTCAGGGGCAACCGCGTGTACATTATGCGTGACCAGAAGCCGCTATACACGATGATTGCGAGTGGCGGCCTTTACAAGAACAACAAATCGCTGACGCCGACGGGTACCTTTGAGATTCGTCATGACCGGGGCGACTCGTTTTATAATCCCAAGTTAAACGAGGGCGCAAACAACTGGTTGAGCTGGGATGACAAGAACATCTACCTCTTCCACTCCGTCCCGACCAAGAGTAACGGCACCTACAATCTTAAACAAGCGCGGAAATTGGGAGTAAAGCCCGGTTCGCACGGATGCGTTCGGCTTAGCGTGCCTGATTCGCGCTGGATGGTGGAACATATCCCGGCCGGAACCAAGGTAATTATCAAAAATAATTAAAAGAGTTGGCTCATCTGCCTTTTCCTGCTATAATCAGGACTTGAAAGACGTTAGGAGTAGTAGTCGTTTGATCCATTTAAGCGAGTCCGCAGACGGTGCAAGACGGGCAGGAGAGAATGCATGAAGGCGTGCCTAACCGTTAATTAAGTAAAGTAAAAAGCGGATACTTTGTATCAATAAGAGTGGTACCGCGGGTAGAATACTCGTCTCTTCCTCCAGAAATGAAGGAAGAGACTTTTTTGTTAGGAGGAAAAATGGACTTTAAGGGTAAAGTTGTCGACCTGATTGCTAGCCAGGTCGACATGACCAAAGATCAAATCGGTCAGCTGATTGAGCGGCCAAAGAATGAAAAGATGGGTGACTATGCCTTTCCGGCTTTTGCGTTGGCCAAGAGCATGCACAAAAATCCGGCTGAGATTGCCAAGACAATTGCTTCTGCGCTGCAGAGTGAAGATTTTGCCAGCATTAAGGCAGTTGGCCCCTACGTTAACTTTGCTATTAATCATGAAAAGCTGATTGCGCAAACTTTGCAGGAAGTATTGACCAAACAGGAGCACTTTGGCGACCAGACTCTGGGCACGGGCAACGTGCCCATCGACATGTCCAGTCCCAACATTGCCAAACCAATGTCAATGGGTCACCTGCGTTCGACTGTGATTGGCAACTCGATTGCCAAGACGCTGCAGAAGGTCGGCTACACGCCCATCAAGATCAATTACCTGGGCGATTATGGCACGCAGTTTGGCAAGCTGATTGCTGCTTACAAGCACTGGGGCGTTGAAGACGACGTCAAAAAAGATCCCATCATGAATTTGTTTAAGTACTACGTAAAGTTTCACGCCGAAGCCGAGAAGCATCCGGAGCTTGATGATGAAGGGCGTGCCTGGTTTAAAAAGCTAGAAGATGGTGACCCCGAGGCCGTTAAATTATGGCAGTGGTTCCGTGAAGTATCCTTGGCTGACTTTAAGCGCATCTATAAAGAATTAGGGGTGACCTTTGATTCATACAAGGGCGAGGCCTTTTTCAATGACAAGATGCAGCCGGTGATTGACGAACTAAAGGAAAAAGGGCTGCTGCACGAATCGCGGGGCGCTCAGGTCGTTGATATGGGCGAAGGGGAAAACCCCGCGCTGATTGTTAAATCAGATGGCAGCAGCATCTACCTGACCCGTGATCTGGCAGCCGCAATTTACCGGATGAAGACCTATAACTTTGTCAAAATGCTCTACGTGGTCGGCAACGAGCAGGCGCAGCACTTCGTTGAATTGAAGACCGTGCTGAAAAAAATGGGCTATGACTGGGCTGACGAAATCCACCATGTTCCGTTTGGCCTGATTACCCAGAATGGCAAGAAACTGTCCACGCGGAAGGGCAACGTCGTTTTTCTTGATCAGGTGCTTCAAAACGCAGTTAAGTTAGCGCGTCAGCAGATTGAGCAGAAGAACCCCGACCTTGCCGATAAAGACCAGGTTGCACATGATGTCGGCGTTGGTGCCGTCATTTTCCATGACCTCAAGAACGATCGGGTGGAAAACTTCGACTTCAACCTGGACGAAGTGGTCCGCTTCGAGGGCGACACCGGTCCATACGTCCAATACACTAACGCCCGGGCCCAGAGCGTCTTAAACAAGGCCCAAAAATTGGGCAAGGAGCCGGATCTTGCCGGTGCGGCAATTGAAGATGCTTGGTCCTTTAGCGTTGCCAAGGCACTGGCGGACTTTCCGCGCATCGTTGCCCGTAGCAGCGATAAGTTCGAACCATCAATTATTGCCAAGTATGCCTTGGATGTAGCCAAAAAATTCAACAAGTATTACGCTAACGTCAAAATCTTGCATGAGGATGAACAAATCACCTCGCGCCTTGCCCTGGTACAGGCCACATCCATTGTTTTAACTGAAGCCCTGCGCTTGCTCGGCGTTAATGCGCCCAAAGAAATGTAGCGGGCAAATTATTTTGACAAAATAACGTTTACATTGATTAAAAGATTGTTCAATATTTAATTATTACGGTACAATGTTGATGTAAGCTTAATAGGAGGTATTTTTAAATGGCATATTTAGATAATGGTAACCAAATCTTTAAAG
Organism: Lactobacillus sp. CA30L; assembly: GCF_059900845.1. Taxonomy (NCBI): domain Bacteria; kingdom Bacillati; phylum Bacillota; class Bacilli; order Lactobacillales; family Lactobacillaceae; genus Lactobacillus; species Lactobacillus sp. CA30L. Next base: position 181,737 of record NZ_JBWXGB010000005.1, on the reverse strand, counting down.
ATGCTCGTAAAAACCATTATGCAGTAGGTGCTTATAACACTAACAACTTGGAGTGGACGCGTGCAATTTTGCAGGCAGCTGAGGAAACCAGAACCCCGGTTTTGATTCAAGTGTCAACGGGTGCGGCTAAATATATGGGTGGCTACAAGGTAGCCAAGGATTTAGTTGAGGACCAGATTGATGCAATGAACATCTCCGTTCCGGTCGTGCTGAACCTGGACCACGGCGACTTTGAATCTGCTAAAGAGTGTATCGCACTCGGCTTCTCGTCCGTTATGTTTGACGGTCATGCCCTTCCAACCGATGAAAACCTGGCTAAAACCAAGGAAATCGTCAAGCTGGCTCATGAACGTGGTATTTCTGTTGAAGCCGAAATTGGCAAAATTGGTGAGAACCAAGGTGCTGATGGTGGTGAACTAGCATCCGTTGAAGATGCCAAGACTTTTGTTGCAGCGGGCGTTGACAAGCTTGCATGTGGCATCGGCAACATCCACGGCGTTTACCCAGAAGGCTGGACCGGTCTCAACTTTGACCGTCTAAAGGAAATTGCTGATGCTGTTTCTGTTCCCCTTGTTCTTCACGGTGGCTCAGGAATTCCAGAAGACCAAGTTAAGAAGGCTATTTCGCTTGGTATTTCCAAGGTCAACATTAACACTGAATTCCAGTTGGCATTCCAGGCCGCTACGCGCAAGTACTTCGAAGCGCACAAGGATGAGGACAAGGCCAACAAGGGTTACGACCCACGCAAGCTGCTTCTTCCTGGCACTGAAGCCATTACTGCTTCAATGAAGGAAATGATTAAGTGGCTTGGGACTCCGTCAATTGACGACCAGATCAAGTCCGCAGCTTTTGACAAGAGCTCATTAAACTTAGAATAATTTAGCATAACAATTTGAAAGGTCAGCCCCGTTTGAGGACTGGCCTTTTGTGTTGGGTGCAGATTTTTTTACTGCCGGCAAATAATTGCTTGAATACGACTTTGAAGGTTTAATATAAAAACTACTTGCTTATTTTTTGGATAACGCTTACAATATAAGAAATATAGTAGACATGTGACTATTAAATTAGGCAGGATCTAAAAACTGATGCAGAGATTATAAAATCTTTGTGAGGCTTTTAGGTCCTTTTTTGTTTGAAAGGATTGGATAAATGATTGATTATGAGAAAAGCGCTTCACAAATTATTGAATTTGTAGGTGGTAAAGAAAATATTTCTAAGTTACTGCACTGTTCAACCAGACTTAGATTTACACTCTTTGACATCCAGAAGGCTAATTTAGAACAAATCAAAAATGTTGAGGGCGTTTTAGGAGCAGTTAATGCATCAGGTCAATGCCAAGTGATTATTGGTAACAATGTAATTGAAATGTTTGATGCTGTAAACAAACAGTTGGGACAATTGCATAAAGATAACGTGATAAAAGGTGATGCAAAAGAAAAATGGTATCAAGTGTTGCTTGATTACTTAATTGCTATTTTTCAACCCCTGGTTCCTGCAATTGCAGGCGGAGGTGTTTTAAAAGCCTTAACAATGCTCATTAGCTTGATTGGCTGGCTTCCACAGACAAGCAGTCTTTATCAGGTGTTAAATTTTATTGGAACTGCTCCACTTTATTTTTTACCAATTTTAGTTGCAATTACAACTGCGCAAAAGCTGAACGTAAACGTATTAGTTGCTGTTTCTTCAGTTGGTGCGTTAATCTTACCAGAATTGGTAACTGCCTTAGGAAAGGGAATTAATTTATTTGGTGTCAATTTAACCAATATTACTTACTCATCACAAGTATTTCCAGCCATTTTAGCTGTTTTCTTGTATGCATTTTTAGAAAAATGGATTACAAAATATAGTCCTAAGCCAATCAGAATATTTTTTGTTCCTATGTTTTGCATGTCAATTACTGTAATCTTGACATTAATTATATTAGGTCCTTTGGGCTATTACCTCGGTGTGGGATTAACAGCTGTTATCATGTTTCTGAACAATCACTTTGGTTTTGTGGCTAGTGCTTTACTTGCAGGTATGTTGCCAATTATGGTTTCAATGGGAATGCATAAGGCACTGATACCATATGTGGTAGCAACATTTGGTAGTGCCGGCAGTGAGTTACTGTATTTACCGGCATCACTTGCACACAATATGTCTCAGTGTGGTATGTCTTTTGCAGTGGCAATTAAGACCAAGGATTCCAAACTTAAATCAACAGCTATTTCTGCTGGCATATCAGCATTATTTGGCATTACTGAGCCTGCTATTTATGGAATTGATTTGCAGCATAAACGTGCATTGTTTGGAGTTATGACATCAAGTGCGATTTGTGGAGGAGCCATTGGATTTTTAGGAATCAAAGCATTCGCGATAGTAGGTCCAGGATTAGCCAGTCTACCAATGTATGTTGATAAGACTGACTCATCGAATTTCATTAAAGCCATAATCATGTTTGTTGTTTCACTTGCACTTTCTTTTATTATTGGCTTAGTGGTTTGGAAAGATACAGAAATAATTTCAACAGAAAAAAAAGAAACTTTAGCCGTTCCGGTTAAGGGAAAAGTAAAGCCTCTATCTACCATTAATGATGATGTTTTTTCAAAAGGAATATTAGGCGAAGGAATTGCTATTACGCCAGAAGAAGGAGAATTAACTGCCCCAGTCGATGGTACGATTATAATGGTTTATGAAACTGGGCATGCGATTGGAATGAAAACAACGGGTGGTGCAGAAATACTCTTCCATATAGGAATAGATACGGTCAAACTAAATGGGAAATACTTTGATATACAAGTTGAAACTGGGCAAGAAGTGCATCAGGGGGATATTCTTATAAACTTTGATTTGGAAAAAATCAAGCAAGCAGGTTTTGATCCTACCACAATAATGGTTGTTACAAATTATCATGACGAAAAGATTGTTTTTCCGCAGATTGCGTAATTTGTACGTTTTAGATGAAAGGAAAAAATAATGACATTACGAAAAGATTTTCTTTGGGGCGGTGCGGTTGCCGCTAATCAGGTCGAGGGAGCCTGGAACATTGACGGCAAGGGATTGTCAGTCTCTGATGTTGCAGCCTATAAACCAAATGTCGACGTAAAAGATTATAAAAAGAATCTTGCCGTTTCAATGAAAGACATTCAAGAAGCAATAGATGCTAAGGATGATAAAAATTACCCTAAGCGAAGGGGAATAGACGGTTACCATCACTATAAAGAAGATATTAAATTGTTTTCTGAAATGGGATTCAAAGTACTAAGATTTTCAATTGCGTGGTCTAGAATTTTTCCTAATGGTGATGAAAAAGAGCCGAATAAGAAGGGTATTCAGTATTATAAAAACGTGATTGCTGAATTGAAAAAGTATAATATCGAACCTTTAGTGACTATTTCACATTATGAAATGCCCTTGAATCTTGCCGTTAAATATAATGGTTGGGCGGACAAGTGCTTAATCGATTACTTTGTCAATTTTGCAAAAGTTTGTTTTACTAATTTTCCAAGCGTAAAATATTGGCTGACTTTTAATGAGATCGATAGCGTAACCAGGCATCCGTTCATTTCTGCGGGCATTATTCCAGAACATAGTAAAAATTTGCTTGAAGATGAATACCAGGCGTTGCACAATCAATTTGTGGCTTCTGCTATGGTTACAAGGTTAGCTCACAAAATGATAGCAAATTGCCAAGTTGGATGCATGCTGACGAAATTGACTACCTATCCAGTATCCTCTAAGCCTGAAGACGTTTTAGCTTCACTCAATAAAAATGTTATGAATTATTATCCATCTGATATTCAAGTGACTGGAAAATATCCTAAATTAATTTTGGAATACTTTAAGCAAAATAATATAAAGATTGATATGACTGATGAGGAACTAAGAATCTTACGCAAAAATACGGTGGACTTCATTTCTTTTAGCTATTATATGTCAATGGTTGCCGCAGGTGATGAATCAGGATTAAAATTGACAAGTGGAAATACGATTGTGGGTGGAAAGAATCCATATCTTAATGCGACTGAATGGGGATGGAGCGTTGACCCAGTCGGCTTAAGAATTTCTTTGATTGAGCTTTATGATAGATACCAGAAGCCCCTTTTTATCGTTGAAAATGGAATGGGAGCTCGCGATCAACTAGAAGCCGATGGTTCTGTTCATGATCCATATCGAATGATTATTTTAAACAACATTTTATTGAAATGAAAAAAGCAGTAGAAGCTGGGGTTGACCTGTTAGGATTTACTAGTTGGGCGCCGATTGATCTAGTTAGTGCCAGCACATCCCAAATGAGTAAGCGTTACGGTTTTATTTATGTAGACATCGATGACGAAGGAAACGGTAGTGGTAAACGCTATAAAAAAGATTCGTTTGAATGGTATAAACATGTAATTGAAACTAATGGAGATGAGTTTTAAATTCTTTAAAGGAGGATAGCCAGTGAGTTTAACGATTTGCAAGGTTTTAAATGCCTCTGTTGTACTCTGTATCGATGAATCCGAAAAAGAATTAGTGGTTTTAGGAAAAGGAATTGGTTATGGAAAAAAACCGGGTACTAAAATTAACAGAGACGATGTTAATCAAATATTTGTTCCGGTTACCAGTCCTGAAATTCAAAAAATTGAGCAAAGTTTTGCTGATATTCCCCCAAAGATTGTTGAATTGACACGAAGAATAGTGCAGAAAACTCAAAAAGAAATTAAGGTTCCGATGAATAGGACATTAACAATTTCTTTAATGGATCATATTAATTTCAGTGTTAGTCAATATCAAAATGGATTAGTTTTTAAAAACCGGATGTACTGGGACGTTCAGAGCTATTATCCCAATGAATTTGGAGTAGGAAAGTGGGCCTTAAATTTAATAAATAATGAGCTTAATATCATGTTGCCTAAAGAAGAAGCAGCTAGTATTGCTTTTCATATTATTAATTCTGAAACAGGCGAGGAATATAATGATAGCATGAAAGTAACTAAAGTCATTAATAGTTTGATGACAATTATTAACTTAAGCACCTCAACAAAATTAAATCCTAAATCAATCAGTTATCAAAGAATGCTAACACATATAAAGTTTTTTGCACAAAGAATTCTTCGTGGACACCAATTAGACGGTGATGATAAAACAATCTACGATCATATTATCAGCATATATCCTGATGCAACTAAAATAGCTATTAAAATAATGGAATTTTTAGAAAAGCAATATCATATTAAGATAACCAATGAAGAGTTGATGTATCTAATTATCCATATACAGCGTAATACAACATAAACTTCTTGCTATGTGCCTATGTGCATGTTTATACGGATTTTTTCAAGATTGAGGCTTAATAACTTAATTGTTTTCCTTGACTTAAAGTTTGGTTGAAGGACTAAACTCAAGCTATAATTAGGCATGGAGGAAAAAATAATGATTCAAGATGAAATGATGACGTTAAACAATGGTGTCCAGATTCCCAAATTAGCCCTGGGCGTTTGGGAAATAGCAAACAGTCAAGTGGCCTCAGTGGTACAAACAGCGCTAGATCTCGGCTATCGTCACATCGATACGGCGCAGGCCTATGGCAATGAGGCTGGCGTGGGCGAAGGCGTTAGGAAGTCGGGCATTAAACGCGAGAAGATTTTTGTTAATTCCAAGGTCGCGGCTGAAATCAAAAATTATGCTGAAGCTAAAAAATCGATTGACGATACTTTAATGAAAATGGATCTGGATTATCTGGATATGATGATTATTCATAATCCGCAGCCCTGGAGTGAAGTCAACCAGTCCAATGACCGTCACTTCGAAGGCAATCTGGAAACCTGGAGGGCGCTGGAAGATGCGCAGAAAGCGGGCAAGCTGCGGGCAATTGGGGTTTCAAGCTTTCAGCCGGACGACCTGCGCAACTTGATTGATAACAGCAGCACCAAGCCCGTGGTTAACCAAATTCTGTGTCACATTGGGGCAACCCCGAAGGAACTGATTGATTTCTCACAAGAACAAGGTATTGTGGTTGAATCATTCTCGCCCGTAGCACACGGAGCTGCCCTGAATAGTCCCGTAATCCAGCAAATGGCAGAAAAATATCAGGTGTCTGCTGCACAATTGTGTATTCGTTATGACTGGCAGCTAAATACAGTCGTGCTGCCTAAGGCTGCACAACCGGTCCATATCAAGCAGAATATGGAAATAGACTTCTTCACAATTTCCGATGAAGACATGGCGACTCTCGAAGCAATTTCATCACTTGACTACGGGACAGCCAGCCATTATCCGGTGTTTGGCGGAAAACTGTAAACAAGCTATTATGATTGACAAATATATTATCTGAATTTTTTGATCACAGAGCTAATAAGACTAATTCGTGCTCCTTTTAGGACAGAATTAGTCTTATTTATTTTGAAATTACTCAAATAACCGGCGGTTGCGACAGCGGATAATCACAAAACAAGTTTAGCAAAGCTAAGGCCTTCGAATTTGCCTTAGAATTTTAATGGCATAATCTATTTTGGCTGATAGGCGTTGTTGCGAAAAATAGGATCATTATAATTACTGGCGGCTTGGAAAATAATCAACAAGTGGATAAGAACTATTTGGGCCGCAGAATGACTGCTGTAGTCTGCTTTAATTAAGTTAAGCGCTTGTGCTTTTTGGTTGACAGTAAATTTAACTTTAGTAAAACCACCAGCTAGATTTTGGTTCAACTGAAGTGCAACTAAAAAGTTAGAAAGTTATTTTCGGTTCAACTTTTTTAAGTATTATGAGTTGTGGACTTTTAAAAATATGGTGGGCTCATTAAGAGCCGGTTCAGTCAGAAGCGTTACTTTGTTTGCACTCAAAGTAATCGGCAGTAGTCCATGATCGTACAACCTTTCTTCAATAAACATGTTTCCATGGGAAGTTTCAATAACGGGAAAATCCCATTTGCCTATGGTAGCCATTAGCTTACCATCTAGGTCGTGCAGTGATATCAGTCCGTAGCCCGGGTTTTGATAATCCCCAAGATATTCTGACGTGACTTTCACTGGCTTAGAGGAGTTTCCTTTGAGCTCTGCGAGGCGCTCCTCTTTGTTTTGGCATTTTTGTGTCATCATAGCGGCAACCTTATCGACCCAATTGGTGTCATTAATATTAAGAGCGTTATCTATTGTCTGGTAGGCAAGAGCAAAGATAGCATCGGTTGAATCCATGTTCGTGGTAACAACAAAAGCCAAATCAAGATCTGGAACAAAGCCCATGAAGGAGCAGTAACCGATATAAGAACCACTGTGGTAGAAGTACATGTGACCACGATAGTCTTCCATCATCATTCCCAGGCCATAAGCGGCAAAATTTGCTCCACCATACGCACGACTGGGATGCATGATAGATTGCGGTAAATAGCGCTGTGCTGTTGCTGAACCTGTTTCTTCTTTTTGCATGGTCAACTGGTATTTAGCCCACTCAAGCAAATCAGAAATTGTGGCTAACATGCTGCTGGCACCGCCGACCTTGCCGGGTGCAATAAAGGGCACTTCTTGGGTAACATTGTTGTCTCTAATATAGGGCTTAACAATTCGGGCACGTGGCGCCTCGTGGTGATTGATAAAGGTATTATGTAGCTTTAGCGGGTTAAGCAAGTGGTCATGTTCATAAGTTCCATAATCTTGGTCAATAGCCTGTTCCATTGCATAAGTGGCTGCGGCATAGACCAAGTTGCTATATTGCATCTGGTACCGCAATTCATGAGAGGGCTGCAAGTAGCCTACACATTCAGCCTTTTCTTTTAAGGATAAATCATGCTGATTCATATTAGTGAAGCGCATCAGGTCATGAGCTGGCAGGCCACTTTGGTGACTTAGCGCATCGCGCCAAGTTAGGTGGTCTTGGCTATACTGGTCGACCAACTTAAAGGCAGGCCAAGATTTCTTGAGGGGGTCATCCAGATTTATTTTACCTTCGTCTGCTAGTTGGCAAACTGCGGTAGCAAAAAAAGTCTTGGAAATGGAGGCAAGAGGATACAAACTATCTTTGCTAGCGCCACCATAGACTTGGCTGTAGCTTTCACCGGTATGGTAAACTCCAAAGCCTAAACTGGGTAAGCCAAATGTGGATAATACGGTCTTGGCTAATTGATCGATTTTTTCTGCGTTCATTAGTTACTCCTTTTAGAAAAATTTTTGTAATTTGATTAACATTTTACACTTAAGTGGAATAAAATAAACAATTTGCTTAAATTTTATGATGAAATAATTTATTATACATGATATATTTATTATTAAATTAAAAAATATATTAATAAGGAGGAAAAATGAAAAAGGAAAGATTACTCACCTCAATTGGGATAATAGGCTTGTCAGCAGTAGCCTTAGTGGGTTGCGGAAAGGGTTCGACTAGTAGTGATGATACCAGATCAGTAGCTAAATTTCCGATGGCTACACCCCAAAGAAAAGTCAAAGAAGGTGGAACGGTTAAAATTGCAGTTGAAACGGATACGCCATTTGCTGGAGTTTTTTCACCAGAATTATCTTCAGAAGATTTGGATTCACAGGTTGGTGCTCCGGGACAGGAATCCCTATTTGACAGTGATGACCAGTACAAAATCAATAACAAAGGGCCTGCAACTTTTAAGCTAGATCCTAAAAGTAAGACGATTACAGTAGAAATCAAGAAGGGCGTTAAATGGTCTGATGGCAAGCAACTAGTTGCTAAAGACTATGAATTTGCCTATGAAATTTTGGCAAATAAAGACACGATGTGTCCAAGATATAGTAGCCAATTTGAAATTTTGAAGGGTTTGAAAGAATACCATGAAGGTAAGACTAAATCAATTTCAGGAATCGAGATGCCGGATGGCAAAAATGGCCGCAAGGTGGTGCTACATTTCAGCAAGTTGAATCCAAGCATGGTGAATGCTGGTAACCGCTTCATGTGGGCTTCTGCTGAACCATATCACTACTTAAAGGATGTTCCCTTTACTGAACTCAAGTCCTCAGATAAGATTAGAAAAGAGCCGTTATTTTTTGGCGCTTTTAAGGTAGAAAAAGTCGTTCGCGGTCAATCTGTTACTTGGGTACCTAACGAATATTATTGGCGCGGTAAGCCAAAGCTCGACAAGATTGTAATTTCGGTTGTTTCACCTAACTCAGCCTCGCAGGCGATTAAGAGTCACAAGTTTGACGTGGTGCGTGTGATCAACACGCAGTGGAACCAGGTTAAAGAAACTAAAGATGTTAATTTTATTGCACAAATTCCGCTGAGCTATCACTATTTGGCCTTTAAAGTCGGTAAGTGGGATAAGGCGCAGAATAAAAACATCGAAAATCCACACGCCAAAATGAGTAACAAGTCCTTGCGGCAGGCAATTGGTTATGCAATGAACGTTAATGAAGTTGACAAGCGTTACACCAATTCCTTAAGTTTTAGAGTGCCAACATTAGTTCCATCACAATTTGGTGACTTTTTTGACAAAGATGCTAAAGGCTTCACATATGATCTGAAGAAGGCTAACGAGATTTTAGATAAGGCAAGTTATAAGAAGAAGGGGAGATGGCGAGTTCAGCCGAATGGTAAGCCACTCACCATTAATTTGGCTGCAATGAGTGGGGACTCAACCCAAGAACCAATAATTCAAAACTACCTTCAACAATGGCATAAGGTTGGTTTAAACGTTAAGCTTGCAACTGGTCGTTTAATTGAGCATAATTCTTTCTATGATAAGGTGCAAAATGATGACAAGGGCATTGATATGTTTATTGCCGGTTGGTCAATGCCATCTGAGCCATCACCGCACACATATTATAGTGAGAGTGCACCGTTTAACATGGCGCGCTTTGTAACGACTGATAATAATAAGTTGCTTGATGAAATGAACTCACAAAAAGCCTTTCATCACAAGTACCGAGTGCAAAAATTTCATGAGTGGCAAGAGTATATGAACAAAGAGGCCTATGTGATTCCGCTCGATAATTCATACCAAATTACGGCGGTTGACAAGAAAATTACAGGTCTCTCATTGAAACCTTCTCAAAGCAATAATCAGCAACCATTATGGTATAAAGTGGGCTATGCCAAGTAACTTCAGAAAAATAGTAAGGAAAAAATTAATGAAAACAGGAAGTAAAATAATAACTTTAGACAATGGTTATCACCTTTGGACTAGCACTCAAGGTAAGGGCGATATACACCTATTAGCCCTACATGGGGGACCAGGTGGCAATCATGAATACTGGGAAGATGCAGCTGATCAACTGCAAAAGCAAGGCTTAAATGTTCAAGTCACGATGTATGACCAACTCGGCTCTCTTTATTCGGATCAACCCGATTACTCTGATCCTAAGAATGCCGAAAAATATTTAACTTACGAGTACTTCTTGGATGAAGTCGATGAAGTACGTGCTAAATTGGGTCTCGAAAATTTCTACCTAATTGGTCAGAGTTGGGGCGGACTATTGGCCCAGGAATATGCAGTTAAATATGGCCAGCATCTCAAAGGTACTATTGTTTCATCAATGGTTGACGAAATTGATGATTATATTGAGTCCATTAACAGGCGACGGCAAGAAATATTTCCGCAAAGTGAAATTAACTTTATGCATGAATGTGAAACAAATGACGACTATGAGAACAAGCGCTATCAGGAAGATATTCAAATTTTGAATATCAATTTCATGGACCGTCGCCAACCATGTAAGCTATACCATATTAAACGCCTCGGTGGCTTGCCAGTCTATCATACTTTTCAAGGCGACAATGAGTTTGTCGTGACTGGTAAGCTAAAGGAGTGGCACTTTAGGAATCACTTAAAAGATATTTCGATGCCCACCCTGCTGACCTTTGGGGAAGAGGATACGATGCCTCTGGAAACGGCTAGAATTATGCAAAAAGAGATTCCCCATGCACGTTTAGTAACGACTCCTAGCGCTGGGCATCATCACATGGTGGACAATCCCGATGTTTATTACAAGCACTTGGCAGACTTCATTCGGGAAGTAGAATCAGGTACCTTTAAGTCCGAATAGCTTATTTCAATCAGCTAAGCTAAAAGTTTTGAAAGGAGAATATTACTTTAAAAGTTATCAAAGATAAAGTGCTGAGCTTGGAGAGTTAAATGATTTTAGCAACCAAAAAAGCAATGATATTGTGCTAAACTTGCCCAAATAGTCTTATCAGCGCTTTACACACACAATTAAAGATGATTTTAACTATCAAAATCCGGACTTTTACAAGAATAGGGGGTTACTGCAAATTTGGCATTTTATACCTTAAAAAGACTTGTGCTAGAAAAGTTTTTATACGCAAAGATTGAGTTAATTAATAGCAGATAATTATAATTTAAATAACTAGTGGTGTTATATTCACTGGTTATTTTAGTATTTGCATGTTTATCAGGTTACTTCTAAACTAAATTGCACATTCTTATTCATTTGCAAATATTATATTTGGAGGCAATTCAACTTTAACTTGGTCAAATGAGAAGGGCCGCGTAAAAGACATTTGGTAAGCTGTCAGGTGCAAAAAATCACCTGCTACTGCGGCTGGATTGTAGAGCGGGTCGCCGATAATCGGGCTGCCGATTGCTGCCAGGTGAACACGAATCTGGTGGGTGCGGCCGGTGTCAAGGATGAGCTTTACCAATGCTGTTTTGTCTGTTCGCCGCCCCATAACTTGGTAGTGGGTAACCGATTTGAGGCCGTCTGAGCGCACCATCCGCTTGCGCTGGTCTTGCGGGTCATGGCCCAGTGGCAAGTCGATTGTGCCGGCGTCTTGCAGGCTTTCGGCGTGATCCACAGCGGCTAAATATTCGCGGTGGAGGGTCTTGGTCGTTAATTCCCGGTTCAGAATCGGCACGACCGCTGGGTTCTTGGCAACCAACAGGAGCCCGCTCGTCAGCATGTCCAGGCGGTGCACGACAAAGGGGGAGGCCTGCAAGTATGTTGCACAGTCATTGAGTGCAGTGTTTGTTTCATCCAGGTTGGGGTGCGTCTTCTGGCCGGCCGGTTTATTAATGACAAGCAGGTTGGGGTCCTCATAGATGACATCGGGCAGGTGCCCGCTTGCCGGATATGGTTGCTGGCCGGATTCGACGTGGCCCAGGGTCAATTCAACTTGGTCCTTAGGGTGGACCAGTTGGTTAAAGTGGCGGTACTGTCCGTTGACCAGGACGCGGCGCTCGGTGCGCAGGTAGTGACGCCACTTGCGTGGTATCAAAAGCTCACGCAGCAGGCTGTTTACGGACTGCGTTTTAAGGTTTTCAGGGTAGTTAAAAGAAAAATAATAGCTCATAAATATTTATTAAGTCTTCTGGATAATAAGGGTAATTTGTTCCGGTATGGTACAATTTTAGGTGTTTCTAAAAGGAGCAGATGTAATGCAAAATAAGGAACCAAATAAAAACGGGCTGGGTGCCATGTGGCACCGCTTTGACAGCCGTTTTTTCATCGGACGCTGGATCATTTTGATAATGCTCAGCATCATACTTTTGGTTTGTACCTATTATACCGTCAAAGTCAAGACTTCCAACATCTCTGACCTGAAGGCCTCGCTTCCCGCCACCACTGCTATTTATGATTATAAGAAGCAGCAGGCGGGCACGCTGTATTCGCAGAAGGGGACTTTTGTCGATTATGACAAAATCTCGCCCAACATTAAGAACGCCGTTATCTCGACGGAGGACCGGACCTTCTGGAAGAATCCGGGCTTCAGCATCAAGGGGATGGGACGTGCGGCACTGGGGTTGGTTATTCACCGCGGGCAGATTTCCGGGGGTGGTTCGACCATCACGCAGCAGCTGGCCAAGAACGCCCTGCTCACCCAAAGGCAGACCCTTTCGCGTAAGATTGAGGAATTATTTTTTGCGGTGGAAATCACGCACGTTTATTCCAAGAAGGACATCCTGACCATGTACCTCAACAACGCCTACTTTGGCAACGGCGTCTGGGGCGTTCAGGATGCCAGCCACAAGTACTTTGGCAAGAACGCGAGCGAGCTGACGGTCGGTGAGGCGGCCACGCTGGCCGGAATTCTGCGCAACCCGAGCAAGTACAATCCGATTGACCACATGTCCTATGCGCTATCGCGCCGGAACCTGATCCTGGACTTGATGGTCGATAACAAAAAACTGACGCGTCAAGCGGCCAAGAGTGCACAGAGTCAGGGCCTGACGCTGCGGGACACCTACCACAATCAGGACGGCTACCGCTACCCCTACTTCTTCGATGCGGTTGTTGACGAAGCCATCAAGCGCTACGGACTCAAAGAAGAGGACGTCATGAACAAGGGGCTGAAGATTTACACGACCCTGAACCAGAATTATCAGCGTCAGCTCCAGCAAAAGTTCAGCCAAGACTGGCTCTTCCCGCAGAACGCACCGGATGGCACGAAGACGCAGGGGGCGAGCGTTGTAATGGATCCTGCAACCGGCGCTGTACGCGCAGTCGTGGGCGGCCGCGGCAAGCACGTCTTCCGCGGTTACAACCGGGCCACGCAGATGAAGCGTCAGCCCGGCTCCTCGATCAAGCCGCTGGTTACTTATGCGCCGGCCCTGCAGCAGGGCTACCACTATGACTCGGAACTCTCCAACCGGCTGCAGCGTTTCGGCAAGAACGGCTACCAGCCGCACAACGTTGACAACGGTTATTCCGACAAGATTCCGATGTACATGGCGCTGGCCCAGAGTAAAAACGTGCCAGCCGTCTGGCTGCTGGACCGCATTGGCGTTTCCAAGGGCGTGCAATCCGCCGGCAACTTCGGGTTGAAGGTGCCTAAGGAAGACCAAAACCTGGCTCTTGCTCTGGGCGGATTATCTGCGGGTGTGTCGCCTTTGCAGATGGCGCGTGCGTATTCGGCCTTTGCCAACAAGGGCAACCTACCGGACAGCTCCTACTTCATCACCAGGATTGAGGATGCAAGCGGCAATGTTATTGCGGAGAATCACGATGTGGGCAAGCACCGCATCATTTCCGAGAATACCGCCAAGGAGATGACCACGATGCTTTTAGGCGTCTTTGCTGGCGGTACCGGTACATCGGCGCAGCCCGCGGGCTACCGCGTTGCCGGCAAGACCGGTTCGACAGAGGTGCCCAATTCCTACGGCTTTGGCACCAAGGACCAGTGGATCGTTGGTTACACGCCGGACGTTGTTGTCGCCACCTGGGTCGGTTTTGATCGGACAAACAGTCAGCATTTTATGCACGGCGTTTCCGAGACGGGCATAACGCGGCTGTACAAAGCCCAGATGGAAGGGATTCTGCCCTACACGGCGCAGAACCAGTTTGCCGAACAGGCACCGCGGCAGATCATCAAGAACAACGGCGCAGGCTCAGATTGGACCAAGGGCCTGGGCGAACAAATAGAAAAAGGTTTGGGAACCGCGGGCCAAAAACTTAATGAATGGTATAATGATTTCAAGGGCCTTTTGGGCCATTAATCTTAGGAGGAAAAACATGGTAAATATCTACGATTCAGCTAACCAATTAGCTTCTGACTTGCAAAAGACTGAGGAATTCACGGCTTTGCAAGAAGCAATCGCTGGTGTCAAGGCTAACCAAGCCAGTTCAACCCTTTTTCAGGAAATGAACAAGATCCAAGGCGAAATTATCGACGCGCAATCGCAGGGCAAAGACCTGTCCCAGGACTTGCAGGAAAACTATCAAAAATTAAATGAGCGGGTTCAAAAGGACGCTGAAATCATGAAACTGCTGCAGGCTGAGCAAGGACTGTACAAAACGATTGATGACGTGCAAAAAGCAATCACCAAGCCGATTAACGATCTTTACGAAGGTCTTAGAAACTAAAAAGAGCGATGAAATTTATTCATTTTGCGGATGCACATTTAGATAGTCCATTTTTAGGGCTATCTTTTTTGCCATCTAGGAGCGCCAAAAAGATTCACCAGGCACCCAACCAATCGCTGACCAAAATTGTTGACCTTGCCCTACAGGAAAAAGTTGATTTGGTGCTGATTGCGGGCGACACCTTTGACAGCCCGCGGCCTAATCCGAGCAGCCAGCTGTTTTTTGCCCGTGAAATGGAGCGGCTGACCGCGGCCCAAATACAGGTGGTAATGATCTTTGGCAATCACGACAACATGCGGGCGGAAGATCTGCTGGTTGCACCCAGCCCATACTTTAAGCTGCTGGGCGATGGCGAAAGTATTGAGACCATTACGCGGCAAACGCAAGCGGGGTTTGAGTACGATGTTACCGGCTTTTCCTACAGGAACAACCACATTACCGTTGACAAGGCCGCACAGCTGCCCGCAAAGGGCAGCCACTACACGTTTGGCATTATGCACGCTCAGGAAAAAGCGGGCCAGGGCGGACAGAACGTTTACGCCCCGTTTTCTTTGAGTGAACTAAAAAACCTTAATTACGATTATTTTGCTCTGGGTCACATTCACCTGCGGCAGGTTCTGTCCCAAACGCCCTACGTGCTCTACCCCGGCAACATCCAGGGGCGCCACGTCAATGAACGCGGTGCCAAGGGCTGCATTTTGGGCGAGGTTAACGAAGATACTAAACAAACCCAAATCAGTTTTGTCCAGACGAGTCCAATCGTTTGGCGGCGGGCGGTCGTTGAGCTAACTGCGCCTATCGGTCAAAATGACCTGCAGGCTGCAATTTTGGCGCAGCTTGTTGCACCCGAAACGACCTACTTCAGTCTGCAAATCCACGGCGCCGAGTTTTTGAATGAAAAAGAACGCGAGCTGGTTGATGACAGTGATTTTTGGCGGCTGCTTTCAGGCAAACTGGCACATGAATCCCAGTTGGTCGACGTTCGCTACACCAGCAGCAGCCACCTGGAGGTTGCTGCCAGTGACCAGGCATACTTTGCCCAGGCGGAAAAGGACGTTTTTGACGCTGACAGCTTCGCAGCGCTGAGCAGCGACTGGGCCAAAAAAGACGACCTGGCCGCGGAATTAGCTGCCGATCCACAGTTCTTACAAGAGGTGCAGCAGCTGACTGAAGTGAAGTTGAACAGCAAACTGAAGGGGATCAGCAATGAAATTAATTAGGATTAAAATTGTCAACTTTGGTCAGTTTTCCAATTTTACGCTCGACCTGCCCAGTGCCGACCTCAACGTTTTCTTCGGTGCAAATGAGGCCGGCAAGAGCACTGTGGTTGCCTTTATCAAGCAGGTGCTGTTTGGCTTCCACCTCGCCAAGCACACTTCGGACTTTTTTGAAGATTACAAGCCCCTTGCGCGCGTCAGTCCAATGGGCGGCTCCCTGTTCTTTGAAAACGATGCCGGCGAGCGCTACGAGCTCGAACGGCTGTATGCCAGCGGCAGGGGGTCAAAGGTCGGCACGCTGACCGTTAAGTGCGACAATCAGGTCGTGCCCGAGCACGTTTTTTTTGACCAGGTCAAAAACATCGACGGCGCTTTTTACGCCGACAGCTTTATCTTTAACCAGGATATGTTGGCAAAGGTGAGTGCGATCGGGCAGAGCGGCCTGCTTGAACGAATATACTACCTGGGTGCTTCGAACAGCGACAAGCTGATTGGCCTGCGCGATGACTTTGCCAAGCAGGCGGGCGACCTGTTCAAGAAGGGGGGCAGCAAACCGCCGCTTAACCGCTTGCTGAGTCAGCTGCGGGAGGAAAAAGATGCAGTTAGCGAGGCGGAGGGCGAGTTTGCCACCTATCAGAGTCTGAGCAATGAATATGAAAAGCAAAAGCGGCTGCAAACGGAGCATGAGCAGCGCCTTTTGGACTTGCAAAAGCAGTCTGACCGCCTGCAGCGGCTGCAGCAGCTGTTGCCAAACTACCGTGAATTGACTGACCTCGAGGCCCAGGTTGAACCTGTTAGTTTTGACTTGGCCCAGTACCAATCTGCTCGCGATCTGGCTGCAACCATTAAAAACCTGGAAGAAAACGGGCAGGGCATGCAAAAACGCTTGCGAGAAATCGGCCAGGTTCAGAGTGAGGATGCGGCGGCAGGCGAACTCCTGAAGCAGAAGTCGCAGCTGCTGCAGTGGCAAAGCGATTATCGCGGCTGCACGGAAAAAGACCAGCAGCACATCGACGACCAACAGCAGCTTATTGCGTTGAATCCAGAGTTAAACAAGATTGTCACGATGGACCAAGCGGCCATCCTTGACCTGCAGAAGGACTACCGAGAATTGCCGCTTGAACCGGCGGATGAAGACCAGACCAGTTCAGGCATGAAGCCCAATTACCTGCTCTTTGTAGGCGGCGGCCTGTGCATCATCGGTTTGATCATTCTGGCCAGCATGTCTGTTATTATTGGCGGCATGCTTCTTCTTGCAGGGACGGGCTGTTTGGCCGCAGCGCAGAACCAGCAAAAGCGGGAGAAGCAGCGCGTTGCGCAACGACGGGCGCAAAGTGCGGCGGCCAGGCAAAAGCGCGCCGCGTTTGCCAGCAAGTACGGCCTTGCCCTTGACCACCTTGACGTGCATAGCCTGGTCAACGAGTGGCGGCAGTTTCAGCTGCAGGAGAAGACGCTTGAGGCCAACCACAGGCATGAAGAGGACGTGCTTGAGCAGTTGAACAATCTTGCGGGACGCGTCAGCCGGGTTCTGGACCGGAAGGTTGCAGCCGACTTTGATTCCGTATTGGCTGCGTTTGACCAGCTTGAAGAGCAATTTGCCCGCACGCGCAGCCGGCTTGCGGAAAAAGCCAGCCTGCAGCTGAGTCTTAAGCAGAATGCCGCGAAAACAACGGAGGCCAATTTGCAGCTGCAGGCGGCCTTGGCCCGGGCACAGGTCAAGGATATGGCCGGGTATAAGGACCTGCAGGCTAAGAAGCACAGGCAGGACGAGTTAAAGACGAAGATTGCGTTTTTGCGCACGAGCCTTGAAAAAGATCTGCCGGAGCTAACGCGCCTGGCACAAAGTCAAGACCAGGCTAAGAGCTCCTTGGCCGAATTAGCCCCCCAAATTGCGGCGCAACAAGAAACGGTGCGTCACCTGCAGTCCAAAACGGCTGAGGTCAAGGTGAAGATGGCTAACCTGGCTAACTCGACCGCTGTCTTTAACGCCAAGCAGACCCTCGCCAACACTGCAACCAGGTTTAAGAACTTGTCGGCTGAATATCTGGCTGACCTGCTGACCGCACAATGGATTGGGCGTGCGCTCGACCTGGCCTCTAACGAACGCTTCCCCAAGATGCTGGTTGCGGCCAGGGAATATTTGCAGCTTCTGACCAATAATCGTTATAATGATATTGAAATTGACAAAAAATTGACGGTCACGCGTTTTGATGGCAAAAAAATCAAGGTGCAGTACCTATCGCGGGGCACGTCGGAACAGCTGTATTTTGCCCTGAAGCTGGCCTTCGTCCAGCAGGTCAAGGATCAGATCAACCTGCCAATTCTGATCGACGATTCGTTTGTCAACTTTGATGACAAGCGAATTGAGCAAATCAAGCAGCTGCTGACGCAAGTTGCCCAAAACAACCAGGTACTGATTTTTACGGCACAAGCTGGCCTAGTCGATAGGCTGGGCCTGAGGCCGCTGACTTTTACGAAAGGAACCCAAAATGTATAAACGTTTGCTGGATTATAATGACGGCGAGGAACTGGAAGCGGTCGTTCTGATCAAAAACTCCCAGTTGCGGCACACTAAGAAGGGCAAACTCTTCTTGGCACTGACCTTTAGCGACTCATCTGGCGAAATTCGCGGCAACTATTGGGATGCCGACAACCTGGATGCAACCACTTACAGTACCGGCACCATTGTTGAAGTGGATGGCGAGCGCGAGGAATACCAGGGGCAACCGCAAATAAAAATCTACGGTCTTCGTGTTGTCGGGCCCGAAGAGGGCTATGACCTCAACAAGTTTATTAAGTCGGCGCCCGAAAAAATTTCAAGCATGAAAGAAGAAATCAACCAGTTTGTTTTCGAAATTTTGAATCCGAATTGGAACAGGATCGTGCGCTATTTATTGAAAAAATGGGGGCAGCGCTTCTTTGATTACCCGGCGGGCAAGAGCAACCACCATGCGGTTCGCGGCGGGCTCGCCTACCACACGGTATCAATGCTGCGGGACGCCAAGGCCCTGGCGAACAACTACGAGCAGGTTGACCGCTCGCTCTTGTATGCGGGCTGCATCCTGCATGACATGGGCAAGGTTCTGGAATTAACCGGCCCGGCGGCGACCCAATACACGAACGAAGGCAACCTTGTCGGTCACCTCGTCCTGATTGATGAACAAATCATGCTGGCCGCGCGTGACCTTAAGCTTGACCTGGAGTCGGAAGACCTGCTGCTGCTGCGGCACATGGTCCTGTCGCACCACGGCAAGTTTGAGTACGGCTCGCCCAAATTGCCCGCGCTGCTTGAGGCCGAACTCCTGCACCGCATCGATGATCTGGACGCGTCGCTGTACGCCATTACCAATGCGCTGCAGCACACGCGTCCCGGCAGCTATACGGACAACATTATGAGTCAGGGTGGTCGCCGGTTTTACCGGCCCAAGGTGGATGATGCCCTTGCCCAGGCCCATAAATTAGAATAAAAAAAGAAGCTCATAGTGAGCTTCTTTTTTATGCCATTTCATGCGGCAATTATTTTTTCGGACTTGAGTTGGTCGTAACGTATGATGACAGAACATTCTTCAGGTCGTTGTCCTTAATCGACGGATCGGCCTTCTTCAGAACGGCTGAAATGACGCTGCGCATTGTTTCCTGGTCCTGTGACATTGACCGGTAAATCTGGTCGTCAATTTCCTTCTTGTGTGAAGCAAACGTGCCCTTGCCCGGATGCTTGATCATTCTGATTACGTGGTAGCCAGACTGGGATTTAACCGGGCTGCTCGTCGTCTGGCCGGTCTTGAGCTTAAAAGCGGCCTTCTTGAATGCAGGATCCAAACTGCTATCGGTTGAATCAAATGCCGGCAGCTTGCCCTCGTTCTTCTTGGTGCCCGGATCAAGCGAGTACTTTTTGACGAGGGCCTTGAAACTCTGGCCGTTCTTTAATTCTTGGATAATGTTTTCGGCCTCAGACTTTTTGGAAACCAAAATATGCTGGACGGTTACCTTGGGCTGGTATGACTTCCAGGCCTTGTCTTCTTGACTCTTGGAAATCTTCTTGACGTCTTTCAGGGCTTGTTCCGTCAGCAGGTTAGTCCGCAGGTTCTGCTTGAAGCTGGATGCGGTCATGTTGTTCTGCTGTAGGACAGCGCTAAATTGTCCGCCGTATTGCTTCTTGTAGTTGTTAAACTGCTTGTTGACCGTATTCTTGGAAACTTTGCTGCCGTATTGTTCTTCCAAAACACGGTTGATGATCATGTTGGCAAGGGTGGTTTGACCAGCCTGCGATTTCTTCATCTCATTGTAGTAATCTTGCACCGTAATCTTGCCGCCCTTGTATGAAGCAACGGTTTTGCCACCATTAGAACAAGCAGCAGTTGACAGTGCAATACCAGCTACAGCGATAACTGCAGCTGCCTTTTTAAAATATTTTTTCATAAAACGAATTCTCCACATCCTTAGTAAATTAAATCACTGACAACTAATATAACATAAACTGGCGGCCGCCGTTTTTAATTTTAGCCTTTTTACCCCAAAATCGCAGTTTCTTTAATTAATTTTTAGAATAGCCGGCCTTTTTGGGGCTGTCATCGCCCTTGTGTGTGGTCTTATGGCCCAGAACGGTGGCTTGCTCCTGTAAGTGGTCAATCAGACGCGAGACGCTCATCTCGTAGTACTCGATTTCCTTTTGCAGCTCGGTAAGCGACTTTTCGGCTTGGGGAAGCGCATCGCTCAACTCCTGGCCCGCATCCTTGAGGCTGTGGAGCGCGTTTGACAGGTTGTCTGCGTCTTTGCGCGTTGCCTGCACCCCTTCGCGGAGCGGCTTGCCCAGGCGGTTGCCGTTTTTGTCCCTGAGCAGCGAAACAACCACGCCCGCTGCTGCCCCACTTGCCAGGCCTAAACTAAAATGCTTCATAGTATCACCTCATCTAATTCTAAAAATTGACTTTGATTTCAGCGGCAATCTTTTGGTAATCCGCTTCGGTGTATTTGTCCGCGTTGTTGCGGGTGGCAATTTTCAGACCATCGCCCGCAAAACGGGGAACGAAGTGGATGTGGGAGTGCATGACCACCTGGTTGGCACTGGCGCCGTTATTGGTGCTGATGTTCATCCCGCTAATCCGCTTGTCAGACTGCCTGATTGCGTTGGCGATGGCCGGGATGTATTGCAGGTACCTCTGGGCGTCTGCTGCCGTGTAGTCAAACAGGTTGACGATGTGCTTTTTGGGCACCATCAGCGTGTGCCCAGGATTTACCTGGGACAAGTCGAGAAAGGCCTTGACGTCGTCGTTTTCAAAGACCGTGTAGCTGGGCACGTCGCCGCGAATGATTTTACAGAACAAGCAATCTTCATCTAATCCATTCATATTTAAACCTCTTGTAATTCTTTTGTCTTCAAATTCAGTTTTGTATAAGTTCATGCTATCATATAAAATGAGTAAATTCATTAAAAGAAAGACGAGGATTATGGTTCTGAAAATAGAGCACTTAACTGGCGGATACACTGGAGTGCCAGTTATCAAAGACATTAATTTAGAAATCAGACCCGGCCAAGCGCTTGGCATTATTGGGCTAAACGGTGCTGGCAAGTCAACCACTATCAAGCATATCTTAGGCTTACTCCGTCCACAAAAAGGCCGCATTATTCTGAATGACGTAGAAATGACCCGCCAGCCAAGTGATTTTAAGCGCCAATTGGCTTATATACCTGAAGTTCCTGTGTTATATTCGGAATTAACACTTAAAGAGCACTTGGACTTGACCATCCTCAGCTACCACTTGGATGAAAAAAATGCATGGACGCGGGCCCATGAACTCTTGCAAATGTTCAGGCTGGATAACAAGTTAGACTGGCTGCCAATTCACTTTTCCAAGGGCATGAAGCAGAAGGTAATGATTGTTGCTGCCTTCCTAGCTGATACTAGCCTGTTAGTGATTGATGAGCCCTTTACAGGCCTTGATCCGCTTGCTGTTGCCAATTTGATTGACTTGATTAAGCAGGCCCAAGCAGATGGCAAAATGGTATTGATGTCCACCCACATATTGGCTGATGCAGAACAAGCAATTTCCAAGTATGCGGTTTTAAACAATGGGACAATTGAAGTTATTGGTAGTTTGACGGAGATCCGCAAGCACTATGGCTTGAAGCAGACTGATTCCTTTGACAAGATTTACCGCATTTTAAATGAGGAGTCACGCCATGCGTGAGTTGGCCCGTAAACGGCTGCAAGATAATGTGCAGCAGTCACTCAAGTACTTAATGCTGGTCTTCAATGACTTCTTTATTTTGGCTTTGATTTTTTTGTTTGGAGCTTTAATGTTTTGGTATGCTCAAAGCATGAAAACTATGCCGGTTGGATTATGGTTTTACCGCCCCATAGTTGGGCTTGTGCTTTGTCTGCCCCTGTTAGTAGGAAAATTGGTGACGCTCTTTAAACCTGCGGATTTACAGTTCTTGCTTGCCCAAGACGAGGCCCTGCAAGATTATTTGAAGCCGCTGTTTGTTTATAGTTTAATTGTTCCCATGCTAGTCTTGTTGCTTTTGGCCGGAATCTTGTTTCCCTTTGCAATTATCAAGGCGCAAATTTCAACCTTAAACTATGCCCTTGCAGTCTTTGCAGTTTTATTAGCGAAAATTTTGCAGTTGAAAGTCGAGGAATACAACCTCTATGCCAACCGCAAGTTTTCAAGCATGTGGGTGACCTTGTTCATGGTTATAGGATTGACAACTGGGCTCACAGCGCCAATCATCACCTATGCGCTCATAGCCGTGTTGGCAACAATTGCAAAACCCAAAAACGTCCCCTTGGTTGACTGGCAGTATGCAGTCGACCAGGAAGAAGAACGCAAGAACAGAGTCTATTCGGCCTTTTCCATGTTTACCGACGTCAAGGAAAGGCAAGTCACAGTCAAGCGGCGCAAATATCTGGACTTCCTACTGCCTAAATCGCCCCATGCTCTAATTGGCGAAAACCCTAACCGTTTCTTGTACCGGCGCTCACTGTTGCGTAATCCGGAATACCTGAACTTGCTGGTTAGAATGACTGCCTTTGCGGTTTTGATATCTTGGCTAGTACAAAACTCTTTGTGGGCACTTGGCTTATCTGCTTTGGTAATTTTTTTGACAGTTTATCAGTTGCTGCCGCTGGCTAGCGAGTTTGACGATAATGTTATGTACCGCATCTATCCTATTGACCAGACAGGCCGCGGACTTGACTTAATGCATGTACTGACTTTAGCCTTGCTTTTGCAGTGGTTGATTATCAGCCTGTTTTGGCTATTTATCTTACCGGTAAACTTGCACTTGTGGCAGGCAATTGGCTGCTTGGCAATTTGGAGTTGGGCCATTGCTGGTTTATATTTGCCAGCCAAGATTAAGAAAGAGAAAACACAAAAATGAGATTACGAAACAAGCCTTGGGCAGTAAAACTGGTTGAAGAACATCCAGAAAGCGTCCTTGACCGCCCCGATCCTGCTGAAAAAATTGATTGGGCAGACCGTTTTGCTGATTTTGCCAAACCGCTTGAAGTAGAGGTTGGTTCAGGCAAGGGAAAGTTTATTACCAGCCTGGCCGCTCAACACCCTGAAAAAAACTTTATTGCCGTTGAGCTGCAGATTACCGCAGCCGGAATGATTCTACGCAGCAAACTAGAGCAGCACTTGGACAACCTACAGATTCTTTGTGCGGACGCGGCCAATATCGACTGCTTTTTTAATGAGCAGAGTGTGCGGACACTCTATTTGAACTTTAGTGACCCTTGGCCCAAGGCCCGGCATGAAAAACGACGTCTGACATATAAGTCGTTTTTGACCAAGTATCAGGAGATTCTGACTGAAACTGGCCACATCGAGTTTAAAACTGACAATGCTGGCTTATTTGCCTATTCTGTGCAAAGCATGAACAACTATGGAATGCACTTTGACTTTATGTCAGTTGACCTGCACCATGAATCAGAAGAGATCATTGCGGCTAACGTTGAAACAGAGTATGAGCAAAAGTTTGCTGCTAAGGGCAATCCGATTTATGCCCTTCATGCTGATTTTGGGGTAAAATGATTAACAGAACAAGCAAAAACATTGAGAGGTTTTTAAAATGGAACAAATCAAAAAATTAGACCAAGCAAAATTGAGCGAAATCATCAAAGAGGGTAGGGTTGTGCTGGAATTTTCTGCAGACTGGTGCCCAGATTGCCGCTTTTTAGCCCAGTTTATGCCACAAATTGAGCAAGACTTTAAGGACAGCAAGTTCTTTCAAATTGACCTTGATGGCGCAACAGATATGGCCAAGGAGTTAAATGTTATGGGGATTCCTTCATTTATCGTCTACCAGGATGGCCAAGAAATTGGTAGACTAGTTAATAAGGACCGCAAAACCAAGGACCAAGTTGAAGACTTTTTGCGGTCACTTGACTAAGTGAAAGAGGATTTGATAGATGATTACTAGTATTAACAAGCGCAGTTATCCCGGTACCCTAATCGTGATTTTGGGCCAAGACCACGGCAAGACCAGTTATGAGAAAAAAGGCGACATCACCCGAATTACTGATGAAGAAGGCAATGTTACTGGCTATAACTTTTTTAATGTTGACCAGGTCATTGACTACAACAAGTTGCCTGATGGCCAAGTTAAGCTGTCTGACAGTGACCTGGCTGCTCTGAACAAGCAGCTGAAAGCAACTGGTTTTGATGACCAACTTGAATATGGCAAGCCGACACTGGTATATGGCTATGTAAAAACCTGTGAAAAACATCCCGACTCTGACCACCTGCATGTCACTACGGTGGACGTAGGTGCAGGCGAGGAACATCAAATTGTCTGTGGTGCACCCAACATTGCCCAGGGACAAAAGGTCGTGGTTGCTCTTCCAGGAACGCTGATGCCAAACGGCCAGCAAATTTGGCCAGGCAGTTTGCGTCATGTAGACTCATATGGCATGATTTGTTCAGCTCGCGAACTAAATTTAAAGCATGCACCGCAAGCGCGTGGCATACTGGTTGTGCCAGACAATTTTACGGTTGGTGCAGCATTTGATCCTGCTGAATGCGATAATCTTTTAGCTGCCGGCAAGATTGGCTTGTAAGAAGAAATAAGGGACTGCTTGCAGTTCTTTTTCTTTGTCCTAAATAAGCTACCTGCTTGCAAGTCCACTGCTTTTTTGCGCTGAATAATGGTAAAATAATAGGCAATGTGAAGATTATTTTGGAGCTAATGAAATGTTAGATAAAAACAAGCAAATTTGGTTTATTGGAATAAAGGGCACGGGGATGGCCGCTTTAGCCATGCTGCTTCATGATCTGGGCTACCAGGTTGGCGGAAGTGACATTGAAAAGTTCACCTTTACCCAGGTGCCATTAGAAAAAGCAGGTATCAGGATTTTACCCTTTGCCGCAGCTAATATTAAGAGCTCAGGCCAAGTAGTAGTTAAGGGCAACGCCTTCAAAGAAGATAATGCTGAAGTCAAGGCCTGCCAGGAGAAGAAAATTTCCTGGCAGAGCTACCCTGATACTGTTGAAGAGGTCGTAGCAATGCATACGAGCATTGGTGTCTCAGGTACACATGGCAAGACATCGACAACAGGACTCTTGGCGTGTGTAATGAGTGCAGCTGCACCTACGTCATATCTGATTGGAGATGGGGAAGGCAGGGGAGTTGAGGGCTCCCGCTTCTTTGTATACGAAGCTGACGAATACCGCCGCCACTTTTTAGCCTACCACCCTGACTACCAGATTATGACCAATATTGACTTTGACCACCCGGATTACTTCAAGGACCAGGACGACTATACGTCCGCCTTTCAGGCTGCGGCGGACCAGACCAAGAAGGGTTTGTTCGTGTGGGGCGGAAACGAGCGCCTGCGCAATTTGCAGACCAAGATTCCTAAGTATACCTACGGCTTTGAAGCCGGGGACGATTTTCAGGTGGTCGACGTCAAGAAGACGACCACGGGTTCAACCTTCAGCGTTGTGGCCCGCGGCGACGATCTGGGCGCGTTCACCATTCACCTGTTCGGCGACCACAACGTCCTCAACGCAGCGGCCGTGATTGCGGTTGCTTACACTGAACAAGTTCCGCTCGCGGATATTAGGCGCGGCCTGCTCTCCTACCGGGGTGCCAAGCGGCGTTTTTCCGAAAAGGACTTTGGCGACATCAATATTATTGATGACTACGCGCACCACCCAACCGAGATGCGGGCAACCATTCAGGCAACGCGGCAGAAGTTTCCGGGTAAGCGGCTGGTCGTTGTTTTTCAGCCGCACACCTTTTCCCGGACGAGGAAATACGCTGCGGACTTCGTTGCGATTCTGCGCGGGGTCGACAAGGCCTACGTGACGCCAATCTACGCGTCAGCACGGGAAAAAACCGGCGACATCACTAGCCGTGACCTGGTGGACCAGATTCCGGGCGCGGAAGTGATCGACCTGGACAACATTGCCGATCTGGCCGCTAACAAAAACAGCGTGATCGTGTTCATGGGTGCCGGTGACATACCGAAGTATGAGGATGCCCTGGAAAAGCTGCTTTAGGCCAAATTGTTGTAAGGCGTGCCACCGCACTGTGCGGCGGCGGCCTTTTTGTTTGCCGGCCTGCGGGGGCAGACCGCATTCTGCACATGCCCGCAAAAACTGGTAAAATGGTAACTGAATAATAAACTAGTTTTATTTGTGAGGAGATTTAATGGCTGATCAAAAATTACTTTTAATCGACGGCAATTCCGTTGCCTTCCGTGCCTTTTACGCACTGTACCGCCAACTCGAAAACTTTAAGAACCCTGAGGGTCTGCATACTAACGCCATTTACACTTTTAAAAACATGCTTGACGTTTTATTGAACGACGCTAAACCCGACCACGTCCTGGTTGCCTTTGATGCCGGCAAGACCACGTTCAGAAACAAAATGTACGGTGACTATAAGGGTGGCCGGCAGAAGACGCCGCCCGAATTGTCCGAGCAGCTGCCCTACATCCAGGAATTGCTGCACGACCTGGGAATTTCGACCTATGAACTGGACAACTACGAGGCCGATGACATCATCGGAACGTTTGCGCGCCTGGGCGAGGAGCGGGGCTTCACCGTTACCGTCGTGACCGGCGACAAGGACCTGACCCAGCTGGCTTCAGACAAGACCACGGTCATGGTCACCAAGTCAGGGGTAATGAACCTGGAAAACTATACGCCCGCACACATGAAGGAGCTTTACGGCGTAACGCCGACCGAATTCATCGACATGAAGGCGCTGATGGGCGACAACTCCGACAATTATCCGGGCGTGACCAAGGTTGGACCCAAGACCGCGGCACAACTGATTCAGGAATACGGCTCGGTTGAAAACCTCTACGAGCACGTGGACGAGTTGAAGAAGTCCAAGCTCAAGGAAAACCTGCTTAAGGATAGGGATAAGGCCTTTTTGGCCAAGAAGCTTGCGACCATCGACCGAGAGACGCCGGTCACTATCGGGATTGATGACGTCAAGAAGCGTCCTGAAGACTACCAAAAATTGCGCCGCTTCTATGAGAAGATGAATTTCCGCAAATTTTTGGGTGAGCTGGATCCTAATGCAGACGCGGCAAATAAAAAGTCGGCAAAGACAAAAGAGGTAGAAGTCGAATTTGTCGAGGCCACTAAGGAAAATGTCGGAGCCATCAAGCCTGAAGAAGACTTAAGCATCAGCTTCTACCTTGGCATGCTCGGCGCCAATTACCACCTGGCGGACTTTGTGGGCTTTGCCGTAAAGGCTGGCGATCAAATCTATGTTAGCCGCGATGTCTCCCTGCTTCAGGAAGGCAATTTAAAGCAGTTGCTTGAAGATGAACGGGTTAAGAAAAGCGTTTTTGACCTCAAAAGGACAATGGTTGGTCTTCACCGCCTTGGGGTCAATGTCCATGGCATCGATTATGACATGCTCCTCGCCTCCTACCTCATCAATAATGAAAACAATTCCGATGACATGGGTGAAATTTGCCGCATGTACGGCAATTACGCGGTCAAAAATGACGTCGAAGTCTACGGCAAGGGCAAGAGCGTCAGCGTTCCAACTGATGACCAGATTCTGTTCCGCCACCTTGCGGGCAAGGTAGAGGCAATAGGGGCGCTCAAAAACACGCTGCTGGACAAGCTTAAGGAGCACGAGCAGGATGACTTGTACGCTAGCATTGAGATTCCGGTTGCACGCGTTTTGGCAATTATGGAAATAAATGGGATTAAGGTGCAGGCCGCTACTTTAAGTCAGCTGCAAAATGAATTTGCGGTGGAGCTGAAAGACCTGGAAAAAAAGATTTTTGCGGAAGCGGGCGAGGAATTCAACCTGAATTCGCCCAAGCAGCTGGGGCACATCTTGTTTGAAAAAATGGGCCTGACGCCGATTAAGAAAACCAAGACGGGTTATTCAACGTCAGTCGACGTATTAAACCAACTGCAGGACGAAAGCCCGATCATTGCCCAAATTCTGTCCTACCGGCAAATTGCCAAGATACAGTCGACCTACGTCAACGGCCTGCTTGACGTCATTCAGCCGGATGGGCGGGTCCACACGCGTTACCTGCAAACTTTGACCGCAACGGGCCGCCTGTCCTCGGTTGATCCGAATCTGCAGAATATTCCAACCAGGACCGAGGAGGGCAAGCAGATCAGGAAGGCCTTTGTTCCTAGTGAACCCGACGGCTACATCTTTTCCTGCGATTACTCCCAGATCGAATTGCGGGTGCTCGCCCAGGTTTCGGGGGATGAACAGATGCAGGAGGCCTTTAAGACGGGCTACGATATTCACGCACACACTGCGATGAAGATCTTTCACCTCAAGTCGCCAGAAGACGTCACGCCGCTGATGCGCCGCCGCGCCAAGGCGGTCAACTTCGGGATTGTCTATGGTATTTCCGACTACGGCCTGTCCAAAAACTTGAATATCAGCCGCAAGCAGGCGCAGGAGTTCATTGACAACTACTTTGACCAGTATCCGCAAATCCAGGAGTACATGACGAAGGCGGTGCAAGTGGCGCGCGAAAAGGGTTATGCAGAAACAATCATGCACCGGCGCCGCTACCTGCCAGATATCCACGCCAAGAACTATAACGTTCGTTCATTTGCGGAGCGGACGGCAATTAATTCGCCTATTCAAGGTTCGGCGGCTGATATTATCAAAATTGCGATGATCAATATGCAGCAGAAATTAGATGAGTTGCACCTTAAGACCAAGATGGTGGTGCAGGTGCATGACGAATTGATTTTTGACGTTCCCAAGGATGAGCTTGAAACAATCAAGAAGATTGTGCCCCAGGTCATGCAAGCGGCTGTCCGGCTAGATGTGCCGCTCGTTGCTGATTCGGGGTACGGTCATAATTGGTTTGATGCGAAGTAAGGAGTAGTAGTTAATGCCAGAAATGCCGGAAGTTGAAACAGTGCGCCGGACGCTTGAGCCCCTAGTTAGGGGGAAAACAATCAAAGCGGTTACCTTATGGTACCCTAAAATTATTGCCAGTGATCCGGCTGAGTTTGCCAAGCGGGTGGCGGGACAAAAGATCATCGCGATTGAGCGTTATGCCAAGTACCTCCTGATTCGTCTCACTAAGCAGCTGACCATCGTGTCGCACTTGCGCATGGAGGGCAAGTACCGCTTAGTTGCAGCGGATGAGCCCAAGGGAAAGCACGACCACGTGCAGTTTGCTTTTAGCGATGGGACCGCACTGCGCTACAATGACGTCCGCAAGTTTGGGCGCATGCAATTGGTTGTCACGGGCACGGAAAAGACCGTGACGGGGATCAGCAAGCTGGGCGCTGAACCCAACTCACCCGCGTTTACGGCGGCCTCATTGGCTGCCGGCCTCGGCCGTAAAAAAAAGAGCATCAAAAATGCCCTGCTTGACCAATCTGTCGTTGCTGGTCTGGGCAACATTTACGTCGATGAGGTCTTATGGGAAACCAAGATTCACCCGCTGAGCCAAGCCAATAAAATCAGCAGGTACAAGATTAATAAATTGCACGACAACATTAACGCCCTGATCACGCGGGCAATTGAGAAGCACGGTACCACCGTTCACACCTACCTTGACGCCAACGGCGAAACAGGTGCCTTTCAGAAGATGCTGCAGGTATATGGTCACAAGGGCGAACCGTGCGTTCGGTGTGGCACGCCACTCGAAAAGATTAAGGTCACGGGCCGTGGCACCACGTTCTGCCCGCACTGCCAGGTGCTGTACAAATGACGCTTGTTTTAGGAGTGACGGGCGGCATTGCCAGCGGCAAGAGCACGGCCGATCGCTTTTTTCAGCAAAACAACATCCCCATAATCGACAGCGACCTGATTGCACGCGCCATCCTGGATGTTGACCGTGCCGGGTACCGGGCGGTTGTTAAGCAGTTTGGACCCGCAATCATCCGGCCCGATCGCACAATCGACCGCGCTAAGCTGGGGCGGCTGGTTTTTGGCAACCAGAACCAGCTGAAAATCTTGGATAGCATCACGCACCCGTTGATTTTTCAGGAAATTCAGGCTAAAATTACGCAAAACAAGCAGGCTGGCGAAGAGCTGGTCATTGTTGATGCGCCCCTGTTGTTTGAAACGGGCGGCCAAAGTTACTGTGACCGGACCCTGCTCATTGCGTTGCCCGCAGACGTGCAGGTCAAGCGGCTGATGCAGCGCGACCACCTGACTCAGGATGCGGCGCTTGCACGGATTCACAGTCAGATGCCACTGGTCAAAAAGGAAAAGCTGGCCGATTATGTTGTCTTCAATACGGGTACGATAGAAGATTTAGAGGCCGAACTAAGAAAGCTGCTAGTGCAGATTAAAGAGGAGGACCAACATGGAATGTCCTAATTGCCGTGAGAATGCTTCGCGGGTAATCGATTCGCGTCCGAGTGACGAAAACCGCGCGATCAGACGGCGCCGGGAATGTGAAAATTGCGGTTACCGTTTCACCACTTTTGAACGGGTGGAAACCACGCCGCTGCTCGTGATCAAGAATGACGGGACGCGCGAGCCCTTCAACCGCAAAAAAATCCTCCACGGCGTGATGGCAGCGGGGCAGAAGCGTCCGATTACCAGCGTCCAGTTTGAACAGCTGGTCGACCATGTTGAAAACAAAATCAGAAAGCAGGGCGTCAGCGAAATTTCTTCCAAGAAAATCGGGCAGGTCGTGATGGATGAGCTGGCCGAAATTGACGACGTTGCCTACATCCGCTTCGCCTCGATCTACCGTGAATTCAAGGACATGTCGAGTTTCATGAAGACGATGGAAGACATGATTGCCAAACGGGAGAAAGAAAGTTAGCCATGGTCAAGCAACCCAATCCCAAGCAGCCCTTTTTTATTACCAATCGCGTAGACCTTTCCGCCCGCGACGTGCGTACGCTGGTTAGGCTGTACCAGCCCCTCGTTGGTGCACTGGCGCTTGCCCTCTATCTTACTCTGAACGAGGACTACGACCACGACGAGATGCTGTCGGAGGCCAGGGGGATTTATGCCCTGCAGGAACAGCTGGATTGCGATATCAAGAAGCTGTTTGGAGCGCTGCGCAGGCTTGAGGCCGTTGGGCTGGTTGAAACCCGCGTCCTTGACAACAAGGTCATGGGGAAGGTGCTTGCCTTTCGCCTGACCATTGTTCCCAGCAGCAGCGAGTTCTTTGCGACCGCTCTTTTGGCCAGCCTGCTGAAGGAAAAGGTCGGCGTCAGTGCCTTTCAAAAATTGAGCCGCGACTTTGCCCGTGAAGGCAAGAAGAATGAGCACCAGGTTAACGGCTTGAACGAAGCTGAAAATGTTTCTGCTTCCTTTATGGAAGTGTTCCGTCTGCCTGAGGAAGAAGCAATCGACCCATCGCCGGACGTCAAGCAGGCCGCACGGGAAAATCAGCCGTCTAGTCCCCGCAAAGCCAGCGTTAATGCCGATGACAGCATCGACTGGGACTTCATGAAGCAGCAGTTTGAAATATACCAGATTGCCGGCAGCGAGGTTGACCAGAACCGGGATGCAATCCGGGCCGTAATGCGGACCTATGGCCTGACCGAGCAGGACTTTGTCGACGAGGCGCTGCCGTGTTTGCACGGCGACTACCAGCTGAACATGACCCTGATCAAAGAGACCATCGCCAACACTATCCATGCAGACAGCACGCGCAGGCAGATTATGCAAGACACGCAGGGCGGTTCCGATGCAAAACAAAATAGCACCTTTAGCCCGCGGGACCAGAAGGTCTTGCACCTGGCACAGAACGAGTCGCCCAGTCAGTTTTTGTATAAGCTGAAGACCGAGCGACATGACTACGTTGACGCCAGCGAATACCGGGTGCTCGATGACCTCTATAACCAAAAGGGCATCCCGGCGGAGCTGCTCAACATCTTGACTTACGCCTGCCTCAAGAGTGGCCCCAATGTGTCGTACAGGTTGGCCAACAAGATCCTGCACGACTGGCTGCAGCACGGGGTCAAAAGCGGTGCGCAGGCCATTGAGTACATGATGAAAAGGGAGCAGAATAAGGGACAGTACCAGCGTTACCCGAATAAAAAGCGGGTTGAAAAGGGTACCGACTGGAATAAACACAAGGCAAAGGACAGGACGGATGTTTCAGCGGATGACTTGAAGAAGTTTTTCAAGAAACTTGAGGATCAGACCGGCTTGAATTAGGTGGATATTATGCAATCGATTGGTGATTATATGAAAAAAAATGCTGCGGGTGCAGCCGCTAGTGGCAACCAGGATGCGCTCCGCCAGCAGGTTCTGGCTGCGCCCAAGGTGCGCCAGTTTATTGATGAGCACAGGGACAAGATTACCCCGGAAATGATTGACAAAAGTATGTCGAGCCTCTACGAGTTTTATTCGCAGCAGCACAGACAGGACCCGGTGACCGCGGGATACCGGCCCCAGCTGATTCTGAACGGCAATGCAATCGACCTGCAGTATGTGCCCGATGCCAGCAAGCTTGCACGGGACCACGAGCTCATGGTTAAGCAAAATGTGCAGTTGATCAACCTGCCCAAGAGCCTGCATGACGTTAATTTGAGCAAGCTGGAGACCTCTAACGGCCGGATCGATGCGTTGGCGCAGATTCAGCAATTTTTGGCGGGTTATGCCAAAAACATTCACCAGAAGGGCCTGTACTTGTACGGCAATTTTGGTGTGGGCAAGACCTACATGCTGGCGGGTTTGGCCAACCAGGCTGCGGCCCTGGGCAGGCGCGTCGTTTTCCTACACGTGCCTACCTTCATTGCCGGTTTGTCCAGTCACTTCGGCGACAATTCACTGCCGGACGAGATTCAGCGCATCGCAAGCTGCGACGTCTTGATTCTGGATGATATTGGCGCTGAGAACCTGAGCCAATGGTCACGTGACGAGGTTCTGGCCGTGATCCTGCAGGGACGCATGGATAATGTCCTGCCCACCTTCTTTTCGTCCAACCTGGCGATGGCTGACTTAGAGGAGCACTTCAAGGAGACCAAGAATGCAATTGACCCCGTGAAGGCGGCCCGGCTCATGGAAAGGGTGCGCGCGCTGGCCACGGAGGTGACCGTTTCCGGACCCAACCGGCGCCATTAGTTAAAAAGGACTTGCATTCACGTTTTCTTTAGGTATAATTATCTTCAATGAATGAACATGATGCGCTGCATTTCAGAGAGAGGAACAAGATTGCTGGAAGTTTCTTACCGCAGGCGCACCCCACTCATCCACTAAGAAAGTCTTAAACCAGGGTGAATTCCACTATCGATTCGTAACGAGGTAGGCTAGAGCCATCTAGCCTAATTTTGGGTGGAACCACGCTAATAACGTCCCAGTGCATATTGCACTGGGACTTTTTTATTTGGAGGTAAGTAAATATGAGCTTTTCAGTTATTCTGCCGGATGGCGCCAAGCGCAACTTTGACGAGGCAATCACTATCGCTGATATTGCACACGGTATTTCAACATCACTAGGTAAAGCAGCACTTGCCGGTCGCGTTGACGGGGAATTGCATGCGGTTGACTTCGTTGTTGATCATGATGCACGCGTTGCTATTGTTACCGACAAGGATGAGGACGGGCTGGCCGTTCTGCGGGCCACTACAGCCTTCGTCTTTGAAGCGGTAGCCAAGAAGACGTATCCAGAGCTGCACTTCGGTGAACACGAGGCCGGGGACGATGGCTTCTTCGTTGACACTGATAAGGAGAACCAGATTGGCGTGGGCGAGTTGCCAGAACTGGAAAAGGCCGTTAAAAAAGAAATTAAAGCCGGCGAAAAGATTGAAGCAGTCATAATGCCAAAGTCTGAACTGGCAGAAATATTCCGGGACGATCCGTTCAAGCTTGAATTGTTAAAAGAAGAGGGCGACCAGGTTCAGGCTTACAGGCTGGGCGACTTCGTTGACTTTGGCTTTAAGGCGCTTTTGCCGAACACGGGCAAGATCAAGCAGTTCACGCTGCTGTCCGTTGCCGGTGCATACTGGCAGGGGCAGTCTTCCAACCCGATGCTCCAGCGTATTTCCGGAACGGCCTTCTTCAAGAAAGCTGACCTGGACGCCGACCTGAAGCGGAGGGCCGAGATTAAGGAGCGCGATCACCGGACAATCGGCCGCGACCTCGACCTCTTCTTCGTTGACCCTAAGGTCGGTGCCGGTCTTCCTTACTGGCTGCCCAAGGGTGCAACTATTCGCCGGGTGGTTGAACGTTACATCATCGACAAGGAGATTGCTGCGGGCTACGAGCACGTCAACACACCGGTCCTAATGAACCTTGATGCCTACAAGACGTCAGGCCACTGGGCCCACTACCGTGATGACATGTTTCCGCCAATGGACATGGGTGATGGCGAGATGCTGGAGCTGCGCCCGATGAACTGCCCTTCCCATATTCAGATATACAAGCACCACATTCGCTCTTACCGTGAACTGCCTATTCGGATTGCAGAATTGGGCATGATGCACCGCTACGAAAAGTCGGGTGCCCTATCAGGTCTTCAACGTGTCCGCGAGATGACGCTAAATGACGGGCATACATTCGTAACCTTGGACCAAGTGCAGAGTGAATTTGCTAAGACGCTGAAACTAATCATGGACGTCTATGAAGACTTTGATATTACTGATTACTACTTCAGGCTTTCCTACCGTGACCCGAAGAACACGGAAAAATACTTTGCCAATGACGAGATGTGGGAGCAAAGCCAGTCAATGCTGAAGAAGGCCATGGATGACATGGGCCTTGACTACGTTGAGGCTGAAGGCGAAGCCGCCTTCTATGGTCCGAAGCTTGATATCCAGACCAAGACGGCCCTCGGTGCAGACGAAACGATGTCTACTATTCAGCTTGACTTTATGCTTCCAGAACAATTCGACTTGACCTACGTCGGTCAGGATGGTGAGGACCACCGTCCGGTGATGATTCACCGCGGAATTGTCGGCACTATGGAGCGGTTCATTGCCTACTTGATTGAAATCTACAAGGGTGCTTTTCCAACCTGGCTTGCACCTATTCAGGTTGAGGTTATTCCGGTTAACCTGGACGCCCACTCTGACTATGCCAAGCAGGTGCGCGACGAGCTTAATAAGCAGGGCTTCAGGGCCAAGGCGGACTTGCGCAATGAAAAACTGGGCTATAAGATTCGTGAAACGCAGACGCAAAAGATCCCTTACACGCTGGTCTTGGGTGACAATGAGATGAAGGCCAACAGCGTCAACGTCCGGCGCTACGGCACGGACGAAGAGGTGGCCAAGAGCCTGAGCGAGTTCATCACGGAGATTGCTCAGGACGTTAAGTCGTATTCACGCAAGAATTAGTTTGCCCTCTGCAAAATCGCGCCCGTAACGGCTAAGCGACCTCGGCAGCAACAAAAAGCTGCACATTTTTAAATATTATTGGATGCAAAATTAAGCGCAGCTCAATTGCGCGAGCGAGGAAACCACTATGAAGAACAGATATTTGCTTGTTGCCACCTTGTTTGGGACCGTTCTTCTGGCTGGTTGCCAAAAAAGTGCTGCCGACCAGTCGGTTATGAGGAACGTGCAGGAAACCAAAACAATCACCTGGGCCGTTGAAGGCGATAAGAAGCTGTTCAGCCTGATTGACACCAAAGACAACGTGGAAAAGGGCTTCGACGTTGACATGGCCAGGGCGGTCACCAAAAAGACTTTGGGGCCACGGGGCAAGGCCAAATTAACCCTGGTCACCGCGCAGTCCAGGATTCCGCTGCTCAAAAACGGCAACGTCGATGCCGTTATTGCGACGATGACGATCACGCCTGAACGCGCAAAAATAGTTTCCTTCTCCCAGCCGTACTTTCAGGCGGGGCAGTCGCTCTTAGTTGTACGGGGTTCCAAGATAAGGAGCTACCGGGATTTGGCCAACAAAACCGTTATCGGCATTGTTGGCGATAACTCGGTCGCGCTGATTAAAGAGGTTGCGCCCCGGGCCAAAGTGGTGACGATGCAGGATTACGGCCAGGCTGTTTCGGCCCTAAAATCGGGCCAGGGGGATGCTTTGACGAGCGACAACAGCGTGCTTTATGGTCTAGCCGTTCAGAACCCCGGCCTGCTGGTGCGCGGCGGCACCTTTACACACGAACCTTACGGGATTGCGGTTAACCACAATCAGACCCGTTTTCTTCGGGCCATCAACCGCGCGATTGGCAAGATCAAGCGTAGCGGCGAGTATAACCGCCTAATTAAAAAGTGGTTCGGCAAGGTTCCGGGCTTTGATTATCATAAAATGTACTGCAAATGATACAGGAAGAGTGCTTTCTAAAGGCAGCGGCAACAACTTGCAGAAGTGTGTAAACGATATTTTCTGCGCTAACTTATTGACCGCGGCGCCTAGTGCGTGTATAATTGCTTTAGTTGAGAACAAGAAGAAGCTTCCCGCTTCTCGCCTACGTTAAGTTGACCTCTGGGCTAATCGATATTTTCTGTTGATTAAAGGGCGGGTAACTTTTACCCGCCTTTTTCTTGTCCTCGTTCTTACCATGGAGGTGAAGAATTATACCAAAGAATATGATTTTAAACGACCAGATTCGCGCGCGCGAAGTTCGTTTAATTAATGAAGATGGTAAACAAGTCGGAGTCGTAACCAAGACTGAGGCCATGCGCCAAGCAAGCAGCGCAAATTTAGATTTAGTTTTGATTTCGCCTAATGCCAAGCCACCGGTTGCCCGCATCATGGACTACGGCAAGTTCCGCTTTGAGCAGCAAAAAAAGGTCAAAGAGTCCCGGAAGAAGTCCAAGACGGTCAACGTCAAGGAGATTCGCCTGAGCCCTACGATCGAAGGCAACGATTTTAACACCAAACTGAAGCACGCCCAGAAGTTTCTGACCAAAGAGGGTGCCAAGGTGCGCGTCTCGATTAGGTTTAGGGGTCGTGCCATTACTCACAAGGAATTAGGGCGTGAAGTGCTGGAAAAGATGGCCGAGGCCACTGCGGATATTGCTACCGTAATTAGCAAGCCGAAGATGGAAGGCCGCTCAATGTTCTTGATGCTCGCTCCGAAGAGTGATAAAAATAAATAGTTAATTTGGAGGAATTAGAAAATGCCTAAAATGAAAACTCACCGCGCTTCCGCTAAGCGTTTTAAAAGAACTGCTTCTGGTTCATTGAAGCGTCACCACGCTTTTACTGGTCACCGTTTCCACGGCAAAACCAAGAAACAACGTCGTCATTTGAGGAAGGCTGCACTGGTTTCACGCAGCGACTTGAAGCGCATTAAACAGATGCTCTCTCAGATGCGTTAATCACAAATTAAAGACGATATTTAGGAGGAATTTTAAATGCCAAGAGTTAAGGGTGGAACAGTAACACGTAAACGTCGTAAGAAGGTTATGAAGCTTGCCAAAGGCTACCGCGGGTCAAAGCACCTGCAGTTTAAGGCTGCAAGCACGCAATTGTTTGTTTCTTACCGGTATGCCTTCCGTGACCGCAGACGTCGCAAGAGCGACTTTAGAAAGTTATGGATTGCCCGGATCAACGCTGCAGCAAGGCAGAATGACATTTCATACTCGAAGTTGATGCACGGCTTAAAATTAGCCGGGGTTGACATCAACCGCAAGATGCTGGCTGACATTGCTTATAACGATGCAGAAACCTTTGCACAGTTGACCGCAACTGCTAAGAAAGCTTTAAACTAATTTAAATGGCGCTCATGGCGCCGTTTTTTTATGGTGAAATTTAGCACTTGAAGCGTCTAATTTGATATATTAAACTAGGGAAATGATAATAAAGGGGAAATTGCATGTTATTCAGGCCACGTTATACAATTGATACAATCTATCACTTAGACACAGATGTGCTTCACCAGCTGGATATTCGGGCGGTTTTTGCTGATTTGGACAATACGCTGCTTGCCTGGAACAAGTTTGAGACGGCCACGGAAATGGACCAGCTCAACCAGCGCCTGGCACGTGCTGGAATCAAATTAGTGGTCATTTCCAACAATAACGCCCACCGTATTGGCAAGGTCTTAAGCCCGTACCAGATTGCCTTCGTGGCCAAGGCCAAGAAGCCCCTGCCGTTTGCAATTACTCGCAAGCGGCGTGAAATGGGCTTCGCCAAGAAGCAGGTAATGATGGTCGGGGACCAACTGATTACTGACATTCAGGCGGGCAACTTGGCCGGCGTTGAGTCGGTACTGGTTAAGCCCCTGGTTGAAACCGACAAGTGGAACACGCGCATCAACCGCTTTTTGGAAAAAATTATTTTTGGCCTATTGGCGCTTTCACACAGGGTAACTTTTAAGGAGACACTAAAAAATGGATGATGAAATTATTTGTATCGGCTGTGGCGCCGTCTTGCAGTCGGACGATCCGGCTGCGGCCGGCTACCTGCCAGCAGCACGGCTAAAAGTGGCCGCTGAAAACGTGACCGGCGACAGTGACGTGTACTGCCAGCGCTGCTTCCGCTTGCGTCACTATAATGAAATCATGCCGGTCGACGCGAGCAACGATGACTTCTTGCGCTTGCTCAACTCGCTGGCGTCCAAGCGGGCGCTGGTGGTCAACGTGGTTGACCTGTTTGACTTCACCAATTCGCTATTGTCCGCGCTCAAGCGCTTCATCGGCGATAATGACTTCATTCTGGTCGGCAACAAATTTGACCTGTTTCCGCAAAACTCGCGTCAGAGCAAGATTAAGGACTGGATGCGGCAGGAGGCAAACCGCGTCGGGCTTTTTCCCAAGAAAATTTTCTTGGTCAGCGCTAAGAACAAGAAAAATTTGGACCAGCTGATTTCATATCTGGACAGCGGGTCGCAGAAGCAGGACGTTTACTTCGTGGGTACGACTAATGTGGGCAAGTCGACGCTGCTCAACGCAATTATTGACCGGATGGGTGACGTCAAGAACCTGATTACGACGTCGCGCTTTCCGGGGACGACCCTGGACAAGATCGAGATTCCGCTGGCAAACGGCCACTACCTGGTTGACACGCCGGGAATCATGACGGCCAACCAGCTCGCTACCCGTTTAGATGCGGCGGAGCTGGCGGTGGTTTCCCCGCAGAAGCCGCTTAAGCCGGCGACTTACCAGCTAAGACCGGGCAATACCCTCTTTTTGGCGGGTCTGGGCCGGGTAGACTACCTCCAGGGCGATCAGGTCAGCTTTACGGTCTACGCCGCGCGTGGCCTATACGTGCACAGGACGAAGACGGAAAAGGCGGATGAGTTCTATAGCAAACACGTTGGCGACTTGCTCGCACCGCCCACAAGTGCGGACAGTCTGCCGCCCTTGCAGGGCCAAAAGATGCGGACAAGCAGCAAGAGCGACCTGCTGTTCGGCGGCATTGGATTTATTACCGTGCCGGCGGATTGCTTAGTAAAAGTTTATACTCCTGGTAAAATTGGTTTAGGAATTAGACGAGCTTTAATTTAGGGGGGAAGATTATGATTGCGTTAGCGAAGAATTTTGCCCAGAGTCCGACGGTGGAAATAAAGGAAGAAATTGAAAAAGAGCCCGAAAAGGGCAAGCAGATCGGTATTTTGGGCGGAACGTTCAATCCGATTCACATCGGCCACTTAGTGGTGGCCGAGCAGGTTTTGAGCAAGCTGCACCTGGATGAGATCTGGTTCATACCGACCAATATCCCGCCGCTCAAGGATGCACCGACGGTTTCGGCCCAGGATCGGGCCAACATGCTGGAACTGGCAACCCAGGATAACCCGCGCTTTCAGGTAAAATTGTTTGAGCTCTACCGTGGCGGCGTTTCCTATACCATCGACACGCTGCGCTACCTGCATGAGACGCAGCCGCAGAACCACTATTACCTGATTATGGGCAGCGACCAGGTCAATTCCCTGAGCAAGTGGAAGGAGCCCAACAAGCTGGCCCGGATCGCGACACTGGTTGGCGTGCAGCGCGCCGGTTACCCGCAGAAGGCACAGCTGCCGATGATCTGGGTCGACGTGCCGGCCATCGACGTGAGCTCGACTTCGATCCGGCAGGCAATCGCAATGGGGGGCTCGATCCGCTACCTGGTGCCGGACGCCGTACGCAATTACATTCAGAAAAAGGGGCTGTATCATGACTGATTTGTTTTTTAAAAAGACATACTCGCCGCTCACCAGCAGCGAATTGATTGCCCGCGAGAAGAGCAATATGGATGAGGGGCGCTTTGGCCACTGCGTGCGGGTCAGCCAGACGGCCCGCGAGCTGGCCCGCCTGAACGGCTACGATGAGGACAAGGCGGCCCTGGCCGGCTTCGTGCACGACTATGCCAAGCAGGTTCCGGCTGCAGAGTACCGCGCGGCGATTAAGACCCAGGGTTTTGACTTGGGCCTGCTTGAGTGGGGGCCTTCCATCTGGCACGGCATCGTCGGCACCTACTTCATCAGGCGTGACCTCAAAATCACCGACGAGGAGATCCTGACGGCCGTCAGCCGGCACACGACCGGCGACACGGTGATGACGACGCTGGACAAGATCGTTTTCATGGCGGACTACATCGAGCCCGGCCGGGATTTTCCCGGCGCTGAGGAGGCGCGCCGGGTAACCCGTCTAAGCCTGGACGAGGGCGTCGGGTACCAGCTGGCGCATACGCTCGCCTTTTTAATCACTAACAGAGACAAAATTTATCCCCGCACGCTTGATTCATACAACGTGTGGAGCATTAAGGCAAAAGGAGAAAAATGACTAGTAAAGAAATCTTAGAATTCACGTTAAAGGCAATTAGCGACCGCCACGGTGAGGAGACTGCAGCTTATGACATGCAGGGCCTTAGCATCCTGGCGGACTACTACGTCGTCACCAGCGCGGGCTCAAGCAGGCAGCTGCACGCAATTGCCAATGCAATCATTGATGAAGCGCACAAGGCCGACTTTTATGATTACCGCGTGGAGGGGACAAGCGAGTCCAACTGGCTGCTGCTCGACCTGGGCGACGTGGTGGTCAACGTGTTCACGGAAGACGCGCGCGACTTTTACAACGTCGAAAAATTGTGGACTAGCGGTAAAAAATTAGCGGTTGAGGAAGATTAACGCGTAATGAGTGTAGTTGGAATCATCGCTGAGTACAATCCCTTTCATAGCGGACACGAATTTTTAATGAATAAGGCGCGCTACCTGACGGGCGGCACGGATCCAATCGTGGTTGTGATGTCCGGCAATTACGTCCAACGCGGCGAAATGGCAATAATGGACAAATGGGCGCGTGCCCGGGCCGCGCTTGATAGCGGGGCCGACCTCGTCTTTGAATTGCCTTTTTCCACGTCCGTTGAACCCGCGGACCTCTTCGCCCTCGGCAGTATTGACCAGCTGGCCAAATTGGGCGTGAGCGCCCTTGTCTTTGGCGTTGAGGATGCAACGCAGAACTTTGCATACCTCGGCAGCAAAATCGCGGAGATTCCGCAGAGCCACATGGACTTCAACGACTACAGCCAGACTTACTCGACCCAGTACAACCAGATGGTTGCCCGGGAGGTGGGACACGAGGTGAGCGCACCCAACTCAATTCTTGCCTTGGCCTACGCCGTGGCCAACCACAACCTGGGCAGCCCCCTTGAATTGTACCCGGTCAACCGGGTCGGTGCCGGTCACGATGACCTCTTGCAGAATAACGGCACGGTTCAGAGTGCAAGCGCAATCCGCAATATTATCCTGCACAGCAAGCTGAACTGCGAACTGGAGCAGTGGATGCCCAAGGAAGAGGTGCAGCGGCTTTACAAGCAGAAGGCCTACCCCAACTGGAACATTTTGTTTCCCTTCTTGAAGTACCGGATCGAATCCTCGTCCGTCACTGAACTGCGGCGAATTTACCAGATGAACGAGGGACTTGAGTACAAGATGAAGCAGGAGATTCACCTGGCCCAAAGCTTCACGGAGTTTTTGCGCCGTGTGAAGTCCAAGCGCTACACCTATTCACGCTTGCGCCGGCTCAGTTTGTACACGTTGCTGAACGTCACGCAGGATGACATGCTGCGCAGCTTCGACCACGAAGCCATGCTGCTGCTGGGCTACAGCAATCTGGGCCGCAAGTACCTGAAGCGCATCAGGAAGAGTACGGGCGCTGACATTGTTTCCAAAGTTGATCAAAAAAATACGCGGACCGGTTCGATGCACCTGCAGCTGCGGGTTGACCGCCTGTTTGAGCAGATAGTGCAGGTTGATCAGAATTTTGGCCGGCGTCCCTGGGAGGTTTAAAATGTTAACGATTAATTTTGCACAGGTAAAAAACAGCACCGCGCCCCTAACGAGCATTGACTGCATGGCTGAGATTAGGCCGGCGTTCTTGCAGCGCAGCCAGAAGCTGATTTATGAGGTTAAAAGCATCCACGTGACGGGAGCGGCCTTTTATAACGAACCGTACGTTACGGGCGACTTTCACGTTGAGGCGGACCTGGTTGTGCCCTCAAGCCGCAGCCTGAAGCCGGTTGCCCTCAGGGAAGATTTTCACTTTAGCGAAAACTATACCGACGAAGCGATTCCAACCAGGGAGGCCGATGACAGCGCGGTTCCCGTCGTGCAGGCTGCAAACGACCTGATCGACCTGCAGACGGCGGTTGAGGACAACATCCTTCTGCATATTCCCACCACGGTTCTGACTCAAAAAGAGGAACAGCAGGGCATATATCCACGGGGCACCGGCTGGTCCGTCGTTTCGGAGAGCGAATTTGCAGAAGGCAAAAAGAACCAGGTCAACCCCGCCTTTGCCAAGCTCAAGGAGCTGTTTGACACGCCAAGCGGCGATGACGGTTCACAAAAGAAGTAGGCTGCGCGTTATTATTGCGGAATTGACTTTTAATCTTGTTTTAAAAGCACTTTTAAAGTATGCTTTAATTATAATGAGAGTCTAAAGTAAATTTATTATTTTTAATTATGAAAAGGATAAAATATGGCAAGAATTTTAATTGTTGAAGACGAAAAGAATTTGGCGCGCTTTGTTGAATTAGAATTGAAGCACGAAAAGTACGATACGGTTGTCGAAAGCAATGGCCGCAAGAGCTTGGACCTTGCCCTCAACGAAGATTTTGACGCAATCCTGCTGGACTTGATGCTGCCGGACCTTAACGGCTTGGAAATCGCAAGGCGCGTTCGGCAGGTTAAGAGCACGCCGATTATCATGATGACCGCACGGGACTCTGTTATCGACCGCGTTTCCGGTTTGGACCACGGCGCCGATGATTACATCGTCAAGCCGTTTGCAATCGAGGAGCTGCTGGCCCGCCTGCGCGCCGTTTTGCGCCGCGTCAAGATTGAAAAAGAGGCGTCCGACGACAGCATCGAGAAGAAAGTGGTCAAGTTCAAGGACCTGACCATTGAGACGGCCAACAGGATTGTCCGCCGCGGTGACGGCAAGGCCGTCGATCTGACCAAGCGGGAATACAACCTGTTGATGACGCTGATCAAGAATAAGAACAACGTGGTTAGCCGCGACCAGTTGCTGTCCAAAATCTGGGGACCGAGCTCAAACATCGAAACCAACGTTGTTGAGGTTTACGTGCGCTACCTGCGCAACAAGATTGACATCCCGGGGCAGCAATCCTATATCAAGACCGTTCGCGGCACTGGGTATATGGTAAGAGATGAAGACGATGAAAAGCAGTAAGAATAAAAACAATAAAGAGACCAAGCACACGTCATTAATTGTACGCTGGGTGAGCGTTGTTTCATTGACAATTGCGGTCTCTTTTATTGTCTTCTCAGTAATTATCTACAATTTTGTGGGTCAGCAGTCGCTGGTTCAGCAGAGGGCGGCGTCCGGGCGGATGGTGGCCAAACTCAACGACAGCCTGAACCACATTCCAACAGAACTGCAAATTGCCAACGTTGTTCCGGCCCTCAGCCCCTCAACGCGCCAGGTGATGAAGGGCAACTCGCCGATTAATAGGGATGACCGCCCGAGCAGCGCCTTCAGCGACGACCTGCTTTCGTCCTTGACTAATCCTGACCTGACCGTCGTGGTCTACAACCGCGGTGGGGAGGATGTTTTCGATAATGGGGGCGAAATTCCCAAGTTCAAAAAGATCAGTGGCGACTACCTGACGGAGCGGATCCTGCAGGAGAGACGCCAGCAGCTGGTCACGTACCGGAAGGTCAGGGCGCTTGAGAGCGGCAGGGTAACGGGGTACATCGTTGTGGCCAACAAGATGTCCTACTACAACGACCTGATGAAAAACCTGCTCAAGTGGATGGTCTGGATTTCACTGGCCGCAATCGTCTTTTTCACGGTGGTTGCGTTTGTGATTGTGAGCGG
The DNA here is from genome assembly GCF_059900845.1 of Lactobacillus sp. CA30L. Lineage (NCBI taxonomy): Bacteria > Bacillati > Bacillota > Bacilli > Lactobacillales > Lactobacillaceae > Lactobacillus > Lactobacillus sp. CA30L. The sequence goes on along the minus strand of NZ_JBWXGB010000005.1, from coordinate 137,180 downwards.
CATCGTTAAGCCCATCAAGGAAATGTCCCGCGTCGCCCTCGAGGTTAACGATGACCCCAACAGTACCGCAAGAATTCGGGACCTGCACCGCCACGATGAGCTGCAGGAACTGGCGGTTTCATTTAACCAGATGCTGGACCGGATGCAGGGCTATATTGACCAGCAGAAGGAGTTTGTCGGGGACGTTTCCCACGAATTGCGCACGCCGGTTGCCGTGATTGAGGGCCACTTAAATATGCTCGAGCGCTGGGGCAAAGAGGACCCGGAAATATTGGCGGAATCGATTTCGGCCTCTCTGCAGGAAGCCAAACGGATGCAGCACCTCATCCAGGAGATGCTGGACCTGACCCGGGCGGAACAAATCAACGTGCAGTACCCCAACGCCGTGACCAGGGTTTCCGAGGTCCTGGAGCGGGTCGCAGCCGACATGGCACTGGTGCACAAGGACTTTTCAATCCGGCTTGACATGGACGACCTGCCGGCCGACACGGAGATCCAAATCTACCACGGCCACCTGGAACAGCTGCTGGTGATTTTGGTTGACAATGGCATCAAGTATTCAACGAACCGCAAGGAGCTGAACATTTCTGCCGGGCTGGCACGCGATGAGGTCCAAATCATTGTCCAGGACTTCGGCGAGGGGATCTCCCCCGAGGAGCAGCACAAGATCTTCAACCGCTTCTACCGCGTCGACAAGGCCCGGACCCGGGAGAAGGGCGGCAACGGCCTGGGGCTGTCGATCGCCCAGAAGCTGGTAGCGAGCTACCACGGCAAGATCAGCGTTGATTCCGTTGAGGGCCAGGGCAGCCAGTTTATCATCGTCTTTCCCAAGCTGACCAAGAAGCAGGCGCAGAATTTGCGTAGCCGTGCGGGAAAAAAGCAAAAAAAGCAAACTAAAAGCGTCACCGCTTAGGTCAAGCCTAAATGATGGCGCTTTTAGCATGTCTTTAATATAGCAGCACTAGCTAGCTGTGCTTATGCTGCTTGCCCTTGTTGCGGTTGCGGAGGTTCTCGTGGATCGTGGCCTCCTGTTGTGTAGCCTGGGGCGTGCCTGTCTGGTTAACCAGCTGGTCAATCTTCTCCTGCGTAACGATTTCCTTGATTGGTTCGCGCTTGAGTTCGGCGTCTACCTCTTTTTTGACCTTGGGCATGATGATAAAGGTAACGATCACCTGCTGCAGGACCATGAAGAAGTTGCCGGCGGCCCAGTAGAGGGCGATTGAACCGGAGACCGACAGTGAAATGAACAGGGTCATCAGCGGGTTCATCAGCATCATGGACTGCATCTGCTTTTTTTGTTCCTTCGGAATGCCGATCAAAGAGATGTAGCCCTGGATGAAGGCAAAGATTGTTGCCACGATTGTCACCGCAATCGACCTGCTGCTCATAGAAATCCCGAAGAAGCTTGAACTGGCCAGCTGCTTGGAATACATTACGGCCTGGTAGATACCAATCATGATCGGCATTTGGATAAGCAGCGGAAGGCAGCCGATGCCGCCCGTGAGCGACAGGTTGTTTTGCGCGTACAGCTGGCGCTGCCAGCCGGCCAGGGTCATTTGCTGGTCCTGCGTCAGGTCCTTGCGCTTCATCGTATCCTGAATCAGCTTCATCTGGGGCTGAACGCGGGCCATCTTTTCCTGCTGCGTCGTCGACTTCTTCTGCTGGTTAAGCATCAGTGGCAAAAGGATCATCCGGACGACGAAGGTCATGAGGATAATTGACCAGCCAGCACCGTTGTCTCCGCTAATCTTGTCGGATAGACCCAGCATGATGTTTTGCAACGGCCGGCCAATCCAACTGAAAATCCAACCGTAAAAGCCACCCGACGGGGGCGTGGTGGCTGAGCCGCCATTTTGTGCGCAGCCGGTAACAATTAACATGACTGCCGTGCAGAGGACAGCCAATCCGATATACTTACGATGTTTTCTCATTAAACTCTCCATGTTAATACTTTTCTCAATACCTAATATAATACATGAAAACCATGCACTTTGCTTACATTTGCCAATTTTTCTTTTTTGATGTCGGTGATCCGGGCAAACGGCGAAACATTTTGTGGCAGTTCCCGACAAAATTGGTTGACACGGTCAAGGCTTGACTGTAAAGTGATTGTTACGGTTTGATCAATGTTGTTGCGGACGCTGCCGGAAAGGCCCATCTGCTTAGCCAGGTTGAGGACGCTCCAGCGGAAGCCCACACCCTGGACTACGCCGGAAACGGTCAATTGCCATGTCTCTGCCGGCTGCCCCGGCGACTTGTCTTGCTTGTTAAAGATTCCCATAATTAGTCCTTTCTCTTGCATTACCTTGATTCTACCATCTTACCCCTTAAATGTTACACTACAATAAAGTTTGAAAGAAGATGTTTGATTGATGGAACAAATTAGTTCGGTTAACAATAAGCTGGTTAAGGACTTAGCGAAGCTAAAACAAAAAAAGTACCGTGAGGAAACGGGGCTGTACATGATTGAGGGCTTCCATTTGATTGGGGAGGCGCTCAAGGCGGGATGCAGCTTTGTCTATCTTTTGGGCAGCGAGCAGGCCTTAACGCAGGCTGAGGACCTTTTTCAGGTTGACCCGGCGGGCGCGCGGACAATCCTGATCAATTCGGCAATTGCCCACCACCTGTCCAGCACCAAAACTACGCAGAACATTTTTGGGGTGCTGAAAATTGCCCAGCCCAAGAACTACACGTTTAACTACGGCAAGTGGGTCCTGCTCGACGACTTGGCCGATCCGGGCAACGTCGGGACAATCATTAGGACCGTCGATGCGGCCGGCTTTGACGGCGCCGTGCTATCGCCGTCCAGCGTTGACCTGTACAACCCCAAGACCCAGCGTGCAATGCAGGGCAGTCAGTTCCACGTCAATTTGATTGTGCAGGACCTGCTGGTGGTGATCAACACAATGCGGGCTAACGGCATCCCCGTTTATTCCAGCATGCTGGACAAGGCGGCCAGGCAGCTGCAGGAGTTTGCGCCCGTGCCGCAGCTGGGGCTGGTGATCGGCAACGAGGCCCACGGCGTCAGTTCTGCAGTTGCTGGGGCCAGTGACGAGCGCCTGTACATTCCGATCAAGGGCAAGGCCGAGTCCCTGAACGCCGCCGTAGCCGCTGGCATCATCATTTACCACTTTGCCTGAGCACTTGTACTTGTTTTTAGTAAGTAAATTTCTTATAATTAACTTTAAGAATTACTTTTCTGTGGGAGGACGAGTGTTATGGCTGAAGAGGCAAAAATTAAGGATTGTGGTGGCTGTCAAGCGACCGATTACGAATCATGCGACCACTTTATCAACGCATTTAAAATCATCGGCAAAAAGTGGAACGGCCTAATCATCAGCTCACTGTGTGCTGGCAATTACATGCGTTTCAAGGATTTGACGCGCTGCGTTCTGGCTTGCTCCGACCGGGTTTTGGTTGAGCGGCTCAAGGAATTGGAGCGCGAAGACATCGTTAAGCGTTCTGTTGACAGCGAGACCAAGATAATTTCTTACGGCTTGACAAAGAAGGGTGCCGAGTTAAAGCCCGTGTTCGACCAGATTCACGATTGGGCGGACAAGTGGGTTTAACGCAAATACCCCTTGCAAGTTTGACCGAAAAGAATTATCCTATTAGGTAATTACGATAAAGCAAGGCTAGTAGCAGCGGTCGGCTACCCAGAGAAACTTTTTTATTAAGCTGGAAAGAAAGTTTAACCGGACCTGTGAATTTCACCTTGCGAGTAGGATCTAACCAATTCCGGTATTCGCCGTTATCGAAGACTTGAGTGTGGACTTAACGAAAGTCCAAACAAGGGTGGTACCGCGAAACTTCGTCCCTATTGAGGGACGGAGCTTTTTTGTTTGAAAGGAAAAAGCGATGGATTTATTTGACCGGCTGAAAGAGCTGCATGACAAGGGCCTAGAAGAAATCGACAAGGCCAAAAACGAGGAAAAACTGAACGATGTGCGTGTCCAGCTGGTGGGCCGCAAGGGCAAATTGACCGAGATTCTGCACTCGATGAAGGACGTTGACCCGGGCAACAGGCGTGAAGTCGGCCAACGGGTGAACGAGCTGCGCGACCTGTTCAACAGCAAGCTGGATGATGCCAAGAATGAAATTGTTAAAGAATTGATCGAAGAGCGACTCGAGAAGGAAAAGATCGACGTTACGCTGCCGGGGCGCAGGCTGCACTTGGGGGCCAAGCATCCAATCAATATTATTTTAGACGACCTGGAAAAATACTTCATCGGCATGGGGTATACCGTTGTCCAGGGGCCCGAAGTTGAGAGCGACCACTACGTCTTTGAAATGATGAACCTGCCCAAGGACCACCCGGCGCGCGACATGCAGGAGACCTTTTACATTGACCCCGAGCACCTGCTACGTTCGCAGACTTCTGGTGACCAGGCTCGCGTTCTGGAAAAGTTTGACTTTTCCCAGGGACCGCTCAAGATGGTCGGCCCCGGCAAGGTCTACCGCCGCGACGATGACGATGCAACGCACTCCCACCAGTTTATGCAGATGGAAGGCTTGGTCGTCGACAAGAACATCACGATGGGCGACTTGAAGGGGACGCTTGAAATGATGACGAGGCACGTTTTCGGGCAGGACCGCAAGACGCGCTTGCGCCCGAGCTACTTCCCGTTTACCGAGCCGTCGGTTGAGATGGACGTGTCCTGCTTCAACTGCGACGGTCAGGGGTGTGCAATTTGCAAGTACACCGGCTGGATCGAGGTTCTAGGCGCCGGCATGGTTCACCCCAACGTTTTGGAAAATGCCGGCGTTGATTCGAGCGTGTACGGCGGCTTTGCCTTCGGCGTCGGCCTTGACCGGTTTGCGATCCTCAAGTACGGGATTGCCGACATCCGCGATTTCTACACCAATGACGTCCGCTTTTTAGAACAATTCAGCAGGGAGGAAAGATAATGCTGGTTTCATATCAATGGCTGCAGGATTTTGTGAAATTAGACCAAGAACCTGTAAAATTAGGTGAAAAAATCACCCGTACTGGCGTTGAGGTTGCTGAGGTAAGGCACCCTCAGGAGGGCTTGAAAAAACTTGTGGTCGGTCATATCACCGACTGCAAGCCAATCGAAGGCACGCACCTAAGCGTGACCCAGGTCGACGTGGGTGAAAGTGAAGATTGCCAGATTGTCTGTGGAGCGCCTAATGTTGCTAGCGGCGAAGACGTGATCGTGGCGCTTCCGGGTGCCCGGATTGCCGGCAACGTCAAGATTAAGAAGGGCAAGCTGCGCGGCGTCGAGTCAAACGGCATGATTTGTGGACTGCAGGAAATCGGTTTTGCTGACGGCGTTGTGCCGGCAAAATACGCAGATGGTATCTACGTTTTCCCGGCGGACGCCGATTTAAAGCCGGGTCAAGAAGCCTTTGCGGCTCTGGGCATGGACGACTACATCTTTGACTTTGACATTACCCCCAACCGTGCTGATACGCTTTCCATGGAGGGTTCAGCCTATGAGGTCGGCGCAATTGTGAATGAACCGGTCAAGGTGGAAGAAGTGGCGCTGAAGGCCGATGGTCCGGACTGGACCAAGGACTTCAAGGCTAAGGTGGATCCGCAGCTCGCGCCCAAGTTTTACCTGCGCAAAGTCACGGGGGTCAAGATTGCAGACAGCCCGTTGTGGATGCAGAAGCGGCTGTGGAATGCCGGCATCCGGCCGGTCAATAACGTTGTCGACGCTACCAATTACGTGATGCTGCTTACCGGTCAGCCGATGCATGCTTATGATGCGCGTGCCTTTGAGAGCGGCCAGCTCGTGGTGCGCAAGGCGCAGGCAAACGAGCAGCTAACCCTGCTCAACAATAAAAAAGTCGACCTGGACCCAAGCGATATTGTCATTACTAACGGCGACCAAGTTGTAATGATGGCCGGCGTAATGGGCGGGCTGAACTCGGAAATCGTCAACGACACGACGGACGTTTTGCTTGAATCGGCCGTCTTTGACCCTACGCTCATCCGCAAGGCCGCCCTGCGCCACGCCAACCGAACGGAAGCGTCGAGCCGCTATGAGAAGGGCGTTAACTGGGACGCAACGAGGCGTGCGCTTGACATGGCCGCGCTGCTCCTGCGCAACGAGGCTAACGGCCAGGTCGCTTCAGGCGTGGTCACGGCCAGCGATGAAGAGCGTGAACCCGTGGTGATCAAAACAACGGTATCGTATGTAAATCATGTCCTGGGCACCGAGATTGCGGGCCAGGAGATGATGGATATTTTTTGCCGGCTGAACTTTCAGGCCGTCCAGGACGGTGACAACCTGACGGTTAACGTGCCTGCACGGCGCTGGGACATTGCGCTGCAGGCCGATCTGGTTGAGGAAGTCGGGCGCCTGTACGGATATGACAACATTAAGTCGACGCAGCCCGTATTGGCTGAAACGCAGGGCGGCTACTCGAAGAAGGAAGAGGCAATCAGGCGGATCAAGAACGTTGCCCAGGGGCAGGGGCTGATTGAAGCAATCTCGTATTCCCTGACCTCGCCGGAAAAGGCGGTGTCCTTCGTCAAGGAGCCTAAGAAGCTGGTTAAGGTGCAGATGCCACTCAATTCCAGTCGCTCTAGCCTCAGGCAGAATTTGCTGACGGGTCTGGTAGATGCAGCAGCGTACAACATGGCGCGCAAGCAAAACCAGCTGGCCCTCTATGAGCAGGGCCGCGTTTACGACCTTGAAGGCGGTACGTACAATGAGCACGAACACCTGGCCACCCTTTACGCCGGCAATACCTACTTTGAAAACTGGCAGCACAAAAATGAGAAGATCGATTTTTACTACGTTAAGGGGCAGCTGACCAACCTGCTCTTGGCTATTGGCATCGCTGCTAGCGAGGTTGAGTATAAGGCCGAGTTCATCATGGGGATGCACCCCACAAGAACCGCCGGCATCTACGTCAAGGACCAGTACGTCGGCATGATTGGCATGATCAGCCACACGGTAACAAGGACAAGCAAGACCATGAATGGCAGTGCAGTCTACGGCTACGAATTAGACCTTGATGTGCTCATCCCGTTGATCATGGACCCGAAGACTGTCGCGCAGCCGGTTCTGAAGTTCCCAACCGTTGAACGGGACCTGTCGATCATGGTCGACCGCAAGGTGGTCAACCAGACTGTTGAGGATGTTATCAAAACTAGCGGGGGCAAGTACCTGCGCAACTTGCAGGTGATTGACGTCTACCAGGGTTCACACATCGATGATGACAAGAAGAGCCTGGCTTACCGGCTAACCTTTTACAATGAAAAGGAAACCCTGACTGAGAAAGTGGTAACCAAGGCCATGAATGCGATTATGGACCAGCTAGAGCAGAAGCTGCAGGCGGTTATTCGTTAAAATTGAATTATGGTTGACTTTGAGCGGGGAAATCAATATCATAAACCAATGCAAACGAAATTTTAACTTTAAGGAGTAGAAAATTTTATGCCCGAGAAATCATATCCAATGACCGCTGAGGGAAAAGAAAAACTTGAAGCGGAACTAAAAAATCTAAAAGTTGTTAAGCGCCCAGAGGTTATTGAGCGCATCAAGGTTGCGCGTTCATACGGCGACTTGTCCGAAAACTCAGAGTACGATGCAGCCAAGGACGAACAGAGTCACCTGGAAGACAGGATCAGCGTCGTTGAGGAAATGCTGAAGTACGCCCACGTTGTCGACGCCAACTCCACTAACCCCGATGAGGTTGCCGTCGGAAAGACCGTTACCTACACCGAGGTGGGCGAGGACGAGCCGGAAACCTACACAATCGTGGGCAGCGACGAGTCTGACCCGTTAAACGGCAAGATTTCCAATGATTCGCCGATTGCCCAAGCCATTCTAGGCAAAAAGAAGGGCGATACGGTCACCATTGCGACGCCCGGCGGCAAGTTTGACGCCGTGATCAACAAGGTGGAAGACTAGATAATTGCCGGACTGGTTCTGTAGATTGAGCAGAACGCGTTCAAGGCAAGCAAAAAAGACCAGAATGTTTGAAGCGGGCCCTTAAAGCGGGGCCCAGCACTTAAGCCGTTCTGGTCTTTTTTAGCATGTCTTTAGTGGCTGGTGAAGTAGCGGTAGTCCTTGCTCTTGTCGAAGACTACGCCACGTGCGTTCTCCCCGTTTGAGATGGTAAATTCTGCGTCGGGGTACTTCTCGTGGACCTTTTCTTCTAAATGCGCGCGCAGCATGCTGTTGTTGGCGAGAACCGATCCGGTTAGCGCAACCTTCATCGGCTTCGGGTTTTCGAAGCGGTCCATGCCGATAACGATGTCGCGCGCTAATAGCTCGGCCTGCTCCATAATTACGGCCTTGGCGTCGGGATCGCCGTCATCTGCAAGCCGGGCTACATCAACGGCCATGGAAGCGACGTCGGCGTTGGCCAGCTTGTAGAATTTTGCGGTTGCATCAACGATGTTGTCGACTTTGAAGAGCTTGTTGAAGAGCGCAATCAGCTGGTTGGGTTCGCGCTTGTCCCAGCTGAGCAGGGCCGCCTTTAGCGCGGACAGCACAATCGCGTAGCCGGACCCCTCATCGCCCAGCATGAAGCCATAGCCGCCCGTGGTGATGATTCTGCCCTTTTGGAGGCCGTTGAAGACGGAACCGGTGCCCGCAATTACCAGGCTCCCATCATCACCTTCCAGTCCGTTGTACAGGGCGAGCAGGGAGTCGGTTACCGCACGGGTCGGCAGGTTGTAGGCCCGCGACGAAATTTCCGCAGCCACTTCGGACGCGTGGCCGATGACTGACAGGCCGGCTATTCCGCACATGATGCGCTGACAATCGCCGTCTATGCGCTCAATCAGTTGGTTGATTGCGCCAACGATGTTGGCGATTGCACTGCTGTAGTCTGTGTTGACCTGTCCGGGACCGGTTTCGGCTTGTTCAAGCTGCTGTCCATTCATGTCATAAGCGATTGCAATCGTATGCGTCCCGCCGGCGTCTACGCCGATCTGGTATTTAAGTGTCATATCTTGTTCTCCTCTTTTATTTAAATTGTTACCGTTTAAACTTATTTTATTACAAAAGCGTGGAATACTGAAGGCCTTTTCATAACAAGACGATTTCCTGGGAAATAGTTTAAGCAAGTCGTGCGCTGCCGCTTGGTCACGGGTGTTTGTGTTTTGGTTATGGCGCCCAGAGGCCCGCGGCGCCGCAGTCAATCTGTTAAAATTTTGCCAAAGGAACGCGCAAGTGATAGAATTGCCCGCTGCTTTTTGTTAGAATAACCCTAGTCTAGTGAGGTTTGATTACGTGAAATTTTTTAAGAAAAATCAGGGAGGCCGGGGTTCGAAGAACCAGGCTTCGACACCCATCAGGATGAAGATCATCCTGGGGATTATTTTTATTCTTTTTGCTACTTTGATTGGCCAGCTGGCTTACCTGCAGATTGGTTATGGCTCGCGCTTCAAGGCCGAGGTGCAGAAGTCAAATTCGGCTGTCGTGTCGAGTCAGGTTCCGCGGGGCGTCATGTACGACGCCAAGGGCAGCGTCCTGGTCGGCAACAAGGCGAAGAACGCCATCACCTATACCAAGAGCGTCTCGACTACGGCGGCGGATATTTACGCAATCTCGAACGCACTAAGCGGCTACATCAGAATTCGCAATGAAAAGCCGACCGAGCAGCAGGTGATCGACTACTACCTGGGCGACAAGAAGAACAGCATGCGCGAGACGTCTAGGGTACCCAAGTCAATTAGGGCAACCCAGGACGAGGATCAGATCAACCAGGCAATCATGAAGCAGGCGCGCGCACGCCACATTAAACTGACCGCCCGCGAAAAGACGGCGGCGCTCATTTATAACAAAATTTCTGGGGCCTACACCTTATCAACAATCTACATTAAGAACAGTGGCCTGACCGACAAGGAAATTGCCGAGGTGGGCGAGCACCTGTCTGAACTGCCGGGCGTGGGCATCGGTACCGATTGGCAGCGGTCATACCCCAACGGCTCGTCAATCAAGAGCATCATTGGCTCCGTGTCAACGGAAAAAGCGGGCCTGCCCAGTGACAACCTGCAGTATTACCTGACTAACGGCTACTCGCGCAATGACCGCGTCGGGACTTCATACCTGGAAGAAAAGTACGAGCCGCTGCTCAAGGGAACCAAGGCCACCAGCAAGGTGTGGACCAAGACCAGTGGCGACATCAAACAGACCAAGTCGGTATACTCTGGCCAGGCCGGGGCCAGTCTGGTCTTGACGCTTGACGCCAGGTACCAAAAAAAGGTTCAGAGCGCGCTTGAACGCACCTATGCGGCCGCACTGGGCTCCGGTGCCGCGCGTTATTCCAACGGTGCCTATGCCGTTGCGATGAACCCGAAGACGGGCGCACTCCTAGCGATTGCCGGCATAAGCCGTGACCCGGTAAAAAACAAGACGACCAACAACGCGCTCGGCGTAATCAACCAGGCCTTTGTCATGGGATCCGCCGTTAAGGGCGCGATGGTCAGTGGCGGGCTGATCAACAAAGTGATCACGCCGACCAACAACGTTTTGCCCGACACGCCGGTTTACCTGCCGGGCACGCCGATTAAGAAGTCCGTCTACCCCGTGGGGACGTTTGGGGCACTTGACGCGGAAACCGCGCTTGAGGTGTCCAGCAACATCTACATGATGCACCTGGCGATGAACTGGGTGGGTGCCGAATATGTGCCGAAGGTAAAAATCAGGATGCCGGACACGGCCTTTGACACCATCCGGCACAACTTCAACATGTTCGGCCTGGGCCAGAAAACGGGCGTTGACCTGCCCGGCGAGATTTCCGGGATTCAGGGACGGTCGTTTAACGACAAGGGGATAATCCTGTCCGGGTCTGTCCTTGACCTGTCCTACGGCAACTACGACGCGTATACGCCAATTCAAATGGTGCAGTACGTGTCGACGATTGCCAACGGCGGCTACCGCATGCAGCCCTACGTTGTGCAATCGATCGGACACACCTCGACCAGTGGCAAGAACATCTACATCAACTACAACAAGAAGCCGGTGGTCCAGCTGCGCGTGCCGTGGACGCAGGACGAATTAAACATCGTCCAACAGGGCTTTTGGCGCGTGGTGCACGGCACCAATTCCTGGGGGACGGCGCATAAGCTAAAGGACGTCAAGCCGGAGATTTCAGGCAAGTCGGGGACGGCCCAGACCTTTTACTTCGATCCTAACCACCCCAACCGGAAGAATCCGCCGGAGCTGGTCAATGCCACCTTTGTCGGCTACGCCCCGTCAAGCAACCCCGAAATTGCGACGGCAGTTGTTTTTCCTGGTCTTGACCCTGAACTCGAGGGTTCCTACACGCTGCAAATGACCAAGGCGATGGTTCAGGACTACTTTAAATTGCATAGAAGCAAAAATTAGTGAATAACGCTGGTCAAGATAACATAAAAATGCTAGAATAGTACAGTCAGAATAAAGTTTTAGGTGGTGAAAAAAATGGCAGATAACATCATTTTAGAATGCACCGAATGTGGCGATAGAAGTTACTTATCTAAGAAAAACAAGCGTAAGCATCCGGAACGTTTAAGTTTGAAGAAGTATTGTCCAGTTGAACGACACGCGACTCTTCATCGTGAAACTAAGTAGTAAACCAATATAGCAAGGGCCTGTGCCCCTGCTATTTTTTGTAATGGAAGAATCATGAATAAAAAAGAACTACGGCAAAAACAGATTAAAAGGTTAAGCGCATATGCGGGTACGAGGGAAAAAGCCCGCGAAGATGAGGCCCTGCTCGGGCAAATAATGAAGTGGAAAATGCTTGCAAGCAGTCAAAGTATTGGCATTACTTCTTCTTTGTCCTATGAAGTTGACACTTCCAAGTTGATAGCACGCCTCTGGGTTCTGGGCAAGGACGTGTACTTGGCGCGCGCTAACGATAACCGTGAGCGTACCCAGGATTTTATTTATTACAGCTACACGAGCAAGATTACCAAGTCGAAGTTCGGCGTTGAGGAAGTCAGTGATCCTGACGCCCGGATTAACAACAAGCTGGACCTGATAGTCGTTCCCGGCCTGGCCTTTGCGCTTGACTCCCACGAGCGCCTGGGCTTTGGTGGCGGCTACTACGACCGCTTTTTGGCCCAGCACCCGGACACAAAAACGGTTGCCCTCGCTAATTCGCAGATGACTTTTGCAACAGCTGCCTGGCAGCCCGAGAAAACGGACGTGCAGATTCAAACGATTATTACGCCGCAAGCGGTCATGCAGAGGTAGGAGGGACTGGCAAAGATGGATCAACGTCAAAACCTGAAAAATTCATACGTGACCGTGGGCATCCTGGTTGTGCTGCTGGCTGTTTTTCTAATTGAGGTGGCACTCGGCGGGTCAGAGAACACCTTTGTCCTGGTCAAGATGGGGGCGATGAGCAACTACGCCGTGGTGGCCGGCGGCCAGTGGTGGCGGCTCTTTACCGCCCAGTTTTTGCATATCGGCATCATGCACCTGGTTTCTAACGCCGTGATGATCTACTATCTAGGCATCTCCATCGAGCAAATCCTGGGGCACTGGCGCTTTCTCTGCTTGTACCTCTTGTCCGGCGTTGGCGGCAACCTTTTGAGCCTTGCGTGGGGAAGCGACCGGGCTATTTCCGCCGGCGCGTCAACCGCTTTATTCGGCCTGTTCGGCGCCATGACGGCGATTGCCGTGTGCAACCGGGCCAATCCAATCATCACTTACTTGGGCCGGCAGGCCTTTTGGCTGGCCCTAATCAATATTGGCCTCGACCTGTTTGCACCGAATATCGACATTCAGGGCCATATCGGCGGCTTCCTCGTCGGCTTTTTGATCGTGCTGATTATTGGTGACCGGATGCAGCGCTATTCCGCCAAGTGGCGGATTGTTGCCGTGTGCGTGCTGATCGTTTACTGCGTTGCTGCGGTTAGAATGGGTATGATAATCAAACTATAATGAAGACACTATATGATGTACAGCAGCTTTTGAAGAAGTACGGCATTTTCGTCCACGTGGGCCGGCGAATTTGGGATATTGAGCTGATGGCACTTGAACTTGACAACATCAACCGCGCGCATTTAATCGACCAGCACGATTACCTGGTGGCCAAGCTAATCCTGCGCCGTGAACACGAGTATGAGGAAAAGATACAAAAAAGATAGGCGTGGCTCTTAGAAGAATTTAGTAGTATATTATCCTTATAAGCTTTTTGGGAGTGAAGAAAATTTATGTCAACTTTTTTAATTATTATTGACGCAGTATTATTGATCGTGATTTTGGCCTTCGTTTTGACGTGGCTGTGGAACAAAATTCAGACTAAACGCCTCGGCCACGGCGACTTGACCAATGATGAGTTCAACAAGGGCATGCGCAAGGCGCAAATCGTCGACCTGCGGGAGAAGGCACCGTTCAAGCGCAAGCACATTGATGGCGCGCGCAGCTTGCCGTACACCATGCTCAAGTACCAGTACGCTGAGCTCAGGAAGGATTTGCCCGTGTACCTGTATTCGGATTCTTTGTCCGTTACTTTGCGTGCGGCTAGATTCCTGCAAAAAAAGCACTTCACGTCGATTAAATGGTTGAAGACCGGCTTTGACGAGTGGAACGGCCGCACCAAGTCATCTAAATACTAAGTAAAAAAACATGTTTGCAGGTTGTTCAAACGTGTTTTTTTAGATATTAATAAAAGGGGAAAAGGAAAGCAAAAGATGCAGAAAGTTCTAGCGGTCGTGGGGCCGACGGCGATTGGCAAGACCAGTCTGGCGATTAAAATCGCCACCCGGCTGAACGCCGAGGTGATTTCGGGGGATTCAATGCAGGTCTACCGCGAGGTGGCAATCGGGACCGCAAAGGCAACGCCGAGCGAGCAGCGGGCCGTCCCGCACCACCTTGTGGACACGCAATCGGTTTTTGAGCCGTACGCAGTGACGGATTTTGTTGAACAGGCGCAACGTGCGGTTGCGCAGATCAGTGCCCGGGGCAAATTGCCCATGCTCGTTGGCGGCACCGGCTTTTACGTGAACGCGCTGCTCAACAAGATGCAGCTGGGCGAAGGAAACAGGGAGCAGGGCGGCGTTGACGCGAGGTGGCTCGACCTGCTTGAAGAGGCGGGTCCGGAAAAATTGTGGCGGGAATTGAATGGTTTGGACCCGGAGGCGGCGGCCAAAATTCCGTCCGCTAATGTCCGCCGCATTTTGCGGGCATTAACGGTGATAGCCCGGACGGGGAAGAAGTTTTCGCAGCAGCAAGACGCGATCCCGCTGCGGTATGACTACCTGATTATCGGCCTCAACTCCCAGCGCCAGGAGATATACCGCCGCATTGAAAAGCGCGTTGACCAGATGATGGAAGAGGGGCTGCTCGCGGAGGCGGAGTTTGTGTACCGCAACCGGGCGCGTGAACACCAGATTTTGCAGGCAATCGGCTATAAGGAATTTTTCCCTTATTTTGCTGGCGAATGCGACCTAAAAGACTGCGTGGCTATGCTTAAGACGGCGTCACGCAGGTACGCCAAGCGCCAATTGACGTACCTGCGCCACCAGTTGCCGGTAGTGTGGTTTGACCCCTTGAACGATCCCGCGTGTTTGCGTAAAATTGAAGAAAAAACGGAGGAATGGATGAATGAATAACTGGCCGGTCGAATTGCAGCAGATTGTCAGCACGGTGGAGCAGCAGATTGCGCCGCAGCTGGCAAAAATCGACGAAAATATCCTGTATAACCAAAACAAGGTTTTACAGGCGTATAAGGACCACCAAGTGGCTGAGGCTGACCTGATGGGGAGTACCGGATACGGCAGTGACGACAGCGGTCGGGACAAGCTTGACCGCATCTATGCGCAGATTTTTTGCACCGAAGATGCCCTGGTTCGGTCGCAGTTTGTTTCCGGGACGCACACGCTGGCCACCGCAATGGCCGGCAACCTGCTGCCCGGCGATGAACTGACCTACCTGACGGGGATGCCGTATGATACCCTGCAGCAGGTGATCGGCATTGCCGGTGATGGTCGTGGCAGCCTGAAGCAGTACGGCGTGAAGTTTTCCCACGTCGACCTGAAAGACGGTGAGGCTGATTTTGCTGCTGCCCGCACGCTGCTGGCAGGGCACCAGCCCAAGATGGTTGTGATTCAGCGTTCACGCGGCTATGACACGAGGCAGAGCTTTACCGTGGCGAAGATTAAACCGATGATCAAGATGATCCGGGAGGTTTCCCCCGGCAGCATCATTTTTATCGATAACTGCTACGGCGAATTCTCCGAAATGCACGAGCCAACCGAATACGGGGCTGACCTGATGGCCGGTTCCCTGATTAAAAATGCGGGTGGTGGTCTGGCCAAGGTTGGCGGCTACGTGGTCGGCAAGCACGAACTCATCGAGAACACGGCGGCCCGTCTGACGGCGGGCGGCATCGGGCGTGAAGAGGGTGCCAGCCTCGACAACAACCGGGACTACTTTGAGGGACTGTTCCTCGCGCCTAGCGTGACGGGCAACGCGATTAAGGGCGCAATCTACGCTTCAGCGCTGCTGGAACGGATGGGCGTCCAGGTAACGCCGCGCTGGAATGATGACCGCACGGACCTCATCCAGGCCGTTGTTTTCCATGATCAGGACAAGATGGTCAGATTTGCACAGGTTTTGCAGCAGAATTCCCCGGTGAATTCATTCGTCGATCCCATTCCGAGCAACGACACGGGCTACGAGGACAAGGTGATCATGGCTGACGGCTCCTTTGTTGACGGTGCCAGCATCGAATTTTCCGGCGATGGTCCCATTCGTCCGCCCTATGCACTCTATATGCAGGGCGGGCTCACGTATGCCCACGTCAAGATTGCGATTACCAACGCGGTCAACGAGTTGTTCTATCAAAACTAGCCTGCCCCCAGTAAAGCTTTGGTAAAAGTTGGGCGGCATAAGCTATACCACTTTACATTTGTGCGGTGGTTTGCTAACCTGTTAATCAGTTTATTGCATGGAAGACATGCTCTTATTGATTTATACCAATTATTAGTTATATATATTTTAGGTGGAGAAGCATGACAAAGAAAATTTCAGCAGATGATATTAGAAAGAGTGTCGCGGACGATGATGTGCGTTTCTTGCGGCTCATGTTTACCGACATTAACGGTACCCTCAAGGCAGTTGAGGTACCCAATAGTCAGCTGGAAAAAGTGTTGAATAATGATATTAGGTTTGACGGCTCTTCAATCGACGGTTTTGTCCGTCTGGAAGAAAGCGACATGGTCCTGTACCCGGATTTTGCCACCTGGTCCGTCTTGCCGTGGACGGATGTGCAGGGTGGCAAGATTGGCTGCCTGATCTGTTCGGTGCATACTACGGACGGCAAGCCGTTTGACGGCGATCCGCGCAACAACCTGAAACGGATTCTGGCGCAGATGAATGACATGGGCTTTTCGGCCTTTGACATTGGCTTTGAAGCCGAGTTTCACTTGCTTAAGCTCGACCAAGACGGCAACTGGACGACCGAGGTGCCGGACCACGCCTCCTACTTTGACCTGACCTCACAGGATGAGAGTGCAAGCTGCCGGCGCGACATTGTTGAAACGCTGGAGAGTATTGGCTTTGAGGTCGAAGCCGCCCATCATGAGGTCGGTGACGGCCAGCAGGAAATTGACTTTAAGTTTGACGATGCGCTGACGACTGCCGACCGGGTGCAGCTGTTCAAGCTGGTGGTCCGCGAAATTTCCAAACGGCATGGTCTGTATGCCACATTCATGGCCAAGCCGCTGCAGGGCCAGGCGGGCAACGGCATGCACACGAACATGTCCCTGTTCCGGGGCAAGAAGAATGCCTTCTATAACGCAGACAACAAGTTCCACCTGTCTAACGACGCCCTCTACTTCTTGAATGGCATCCTGGAGCACGCCCGGGCAATCACCGCTGTTGGCAACCCGACCGTGAATTCGTACAAGCGTCTGATTCCGGGCTTTGAGGCCCCAGTCTACATTTCTTGGGCGTCCAAGAACAGGTCTCCGATGGTCCGGGTGCCGTCAGCCGAGGAGATCAACACGCGGCTTGAGATGCGGTCCGCTGACCCAACGGCCAACCCCTACCTGCTGCTTGCGGCCTGTCTAGCCGCAGGTCTTGCCGGGATTAAGGAAGAAAAAATGCCGATGGATCCGGTTGACTGCAACATCTTCACGTTGACTGAAGAAGAACGCAATAAGGCGGGCATCAAACCGCTGCCGTCGACACTGCACAATGCGCTCAAGGCGTTTAAGAAGGATGAGCTGATCAAAGCCGCTCTTGGCGAGCACCTGACGCAAAGCTTCATCAGTTCCAAGGAACTGGAATGGTCCCAGTATGCCCAGTCCGTTTCGGACTGGGAGCGTAACCGCTACATGGGTTACTAGGGCATGGGGATAAGCCGCTCTAGAAGGTTTGCCCGCAAGTGCATTAAAAAAGGCAAGATGACACTAGGAGTCGTTAAAAGCAAAAAAGCGAACGTTGCTGTAGTAACGTTCGCTTTTTTGCATGTGTGATACATTAATTAATGGCTCTTTGTCAAATATTCTAAAGTAGATAGAGCTTAATAATATTTTTGTTTAAGCAACAGGTTGATGCTCTTTTTAATACAGCTTTTGGTTATCCTAGTTTAATCCGGGCCACCAGAGGTATTAGTTGTTTTCCCTAGTTACTATATTTTGCTTGAACTGCTGGCAGATGGTTATTTAGAAAGAGCTAACTAGCTTACTTCTGGCTGAACATAATTGCGGTTGCGGCCAGGTCGACGGTGTAGGTCGTGTTTTCAAGCGGCCGTTTCGTCATGCCCTGGTCGGTTGAATAGATGATCAGGCAGAGCTTGCTGCCGGCCGGAATTTGGTAGTAGGTGGGCTGCAGTTTAAAACTGAGATCATAAAACTGGCCTGGTTTAATTGCCTGCGGCTTTTTCATGTCGGCGTAATTTTGCAGGTTCATGTGCGCCTTGGTAATCATTTTTGCGCAAGTCGGCTTGTCCGGCATGAATTCCTGCAGCGTATCGGTGCCGAAGCGGAAGCCCAGCTCCTGACCGCCGGGCATGATAAACTTCGGCGTGGCCGTCAACCGCTTACGCTCGCCCACCTCAACCAGGGCAACCGATAATTGGCCCTTGTTCAGACTGGACGATACCCGCAGCTTGACTTCTGGTCGGCCGACAATGGTAACGGGATGGATGAATTCATCTGTGGTAAAGCGCAGGCTAGGCTTGCTCCACTGCTTGTCGCCAGAGATAAACTTATACTGCCACGCGCTTTCGCTGATGTGGGCTTTTTTAAATTCCGTGCCCCCCTTGTCCACGAAGGAAGGGTGGCCCGTGCCGTTGCCATCTTTTTGCAGTTCGCCGTCGTCGGTTGGGTAGTAGACCGTGGTGTGGCCGATGTTATTGCTCCAATCATCTTCAGCGTGCCAGCGGTCGGCCTGCAGGTTGTCCTGGACCATCACCGTCGGCCACTGCCGGTCGGCCCCGTTATCGACTTCCAGCAGCTCATGGACGAACCATAGGTTCATGAGGTCGGTAAAGTCAATCGAAACTAAATTGTTCATGTTGTAGTGCGGACCCTGGTGCAGGAAAAGGTGGTGGTCAACGGGCAATTTTTTGACCTTTTGCCAAATTTTGTAGACGTTTTTGGGTTTGACGTTCCAATCGTTTAAGCCGTGAACGCTGATCCACGAGCACTTGATGCCATCCGTGTGGTGGCGGTAGTTGCGGGCCTCCCAAAAGTCTGAATACTGTCCGGTTGTCCGGTCGGATTTATCCAGCAATTCCTTTTGCATTGCGTCGTACTTAGACTTAATCTTCAGGAAGTCGCCGGCATCCAAGAGGTTCGACTGGCACGTCTCGGCCAGGAGCTCCAGGTCTTCACCCTGGCAGTCTTCCGGTGCTACGACGAGGCCATGTTCACGGTAATAGTCGTACCACGACGAGATTGCGGCTTCGGAGACGACGGTCTTGAGACCGGCCACACCGGTCGTGGCGATGGCAATCTGCAGGGTGCCCAGGTAGGAGCGGCCGGTCATGCCGATGTTGCCATTGCACCAGCTGGCCCTCGTTTCGTGCGTGCGTGTGCGGTCTGTGTAGGCAATGCGGTCGCCGTGCAGCCACTCGATGATTTCCTTGGCGCTTTCGGTTTCCTCGGGCGCCCCCGTGATGCGGAGTCCATCGCTGCCCCGCGTGCCGATTGCACCCGCAAAGACACTGGCAAAACCACGGGCGAGCATGTACTCGTTCAGTCCGTATGAGGATTTGCCCACGGCCTTTTCCGTTGACGGGTACGCCGTGCGTGCGGAAGCGGCGGGGCTTAAAGCCGGCACCCGGTTTGAGGCCTGATACTGCGGGTTGGTCCACTGGGTTGCGTCCGTCAGGTTCTCGTCAACCGAGTGGTTGCGCTTTTCGTTGTCAATGATTCCGCCGAAGTAGGGGCTGGCGGTGTAGAGGGCAGGAACGGGCAGGCGGTCGCTTTCGGCCGGCCGAAAAATAGTGGTCTGAAGAAGATCGGACCGACCATCGCCGTCAGTATCAAGGTCGCTTTCAACGTAGACCACCTCACGAATAATCTTGCTGGTATCAAAGACCGGCAGGCTTTTGCCGTTGAACAAAACAAACTCATCTGCCGGAAATTCGCCCCTGCGGTCGAAGAAGTAGCCCCTGCCGGCCATGACGTCAATCAGAAGCTGACCGTTTTTGGAGCGCGTGTTCAGCAGGCGGTAAAAGGCCGTGATCAGGTCGGACTGATCGTCAATGCCGCTGACAACAGGCAGATTTTGCTTGTTCATGAACTTGACGGGCGCATTCAGATCATAGTCGTAGTGCACGTGGTAGCCCAAAAGCTGCAAAGCGACGTTGTAAAACTCGTCCGGCGACATCTTCTCGGGGTGCCGGGCCAAAAAATCCGCCAGGTTTTCCGTCTCTGAAACGGCAAATTCACGCAGTTTGGCGGACCGGGCGGGACTGTCTTTACGGTCAACCTCCGCTAGGGCATTCTTGACCATTGCGGATAGTAGCTCGCCGAAGGACCGCGTTTGGTAGTCGGCCGGCAAAAATTTGATGGTTAGCAGTTCGTTGACCTGCGTTGCAAAATTGGTTTCAACGTAGGCGTATTGGTTATATTTCATTTTTTTCTCCTTTTTTAACTACTTATTGTACCTGTTCTGTCAAAGATAGGAAAGGAGACAAAAAAAGCGGGCTAATTGCCCGCCTTTTTTATAGCCACGTCTTCTGGTAAACGTCTTCGTTAAAGCCGCAGGTTAGTTTATCGCCCTCGACGACCAGCGGCCGCTTGATCAGCTTGCCATTTTGTGCCATCAAGTCCGCGGCGTCGGCAATCGTCATGCCGTCCACCTTGGTGCTCAGGTGCAGCTTGCGGTAATCCTGGCCGTGCGTGTTGAAGAAGTACCTAAGACCGCGGTCCTGGTGCGCGGTCATCCACTTGACTAGGTCCTCCTTTAGCGGCGGCTTTTCCACCAAATCCTGAAAATCAACGTCAACGCCGTGCTCCTTCAGCCACTTCTGCGCACTGCGCGAGGTTGAGCACCGCTTATACCCGTAAAATTTGATCATTCTTCTGCCTTCCTTTTAATTCTCTTATTACCCATTATAGCAAGCAAGCGTAAAAAATGTGGCGGTCCGTCTTACTTGAAGTCAAGTTTAAAGTCCCGACTGGTGAAGTAGTGCAATTTGGTATTAAAAAGATAAGCGCTTAAAAGCCCCAAGACAACGGGCAGAATGAAAAAGAGCACAACGATGAGCAAGATGTTGCCGGCGGTGGCGGGCCGACCAGCCATTGCCGCCAAGGGCCCGATCAGTCCGGAAAAGCCGAAGCCAGCAGACATGGGCGTGCCCTTGATCTGAAACAATGCGCCTAGTGCCCCCATGATTCCGGCATTAATTAGAAGCGGAAGCAGCAGCTTGGGTTTGGTCATCAGGTTGGCCATCTGCATCTTGGGTGATCCCAAAAAGTGGGCGATCGACGTGCCCACTGAATTGGCGCGCCAACCAAAGATTGCAAGGGCAAAGGCGGCAGCGGTGATGCCCAGGTTGGCCGCTCCGGAAGCAATGCCGGAGATGCTGATGGCGGTGGCGATGCCGACCGATGAAATGGGCGACACAACCAATAAGGCAAAGACCACGCCCATGATGAGCCCCATGAAAACAGGCTGCAGGTTCATCAGGTGCTTGATTGCGACGCCAATGAGGGTGGTTGCCTGGCCGACGGGTATCCGGGTCAGACAGCCAATTCCGCCGGCAATTAGCAGGACCAGCAGGGGAACAAGCAGGATGGTGTAGGCCTTGAATTTCTTGCCCAGAATAAGCACGAGGCCGTAGCCGATCATAATTGTAATGGCGGTGTTGATGACGTCGCCGCTGCCCGTTACCAGCACCTTGCCGTTGACCGCGGCAAAGCTGCCTGCACCGGCCGTGGCTGCGAGGGCCAGGGACGATGTCTGGATGGGCGACAATTTAGCGGTCATGCCCACGCAAACGGCACTGATTGCCGGCAGGAGGGCCGCAGCGAAGGCGGTCAAAGCCAGGACAAGTCCAAGTTGCGGCCAGACGGGCAGAAATAGCTTGACCAACTGATTGACTAGCGCGCCGGGAATCAGCGCAACCACAATACCGGTAGAGAGGCCATTCAGCGTGTCCAACACGATTTGCTTGAATATTTTCATTTGCTATCTCCTATAATAAATTGTAGCAGGTTGATGAGAAAAGGGGTCGGCCGGCAGCTAGCTGTTCACCGGGCACAACGTAGACCGGCGCAGCCTGCACCGGATCATTTTTCTGCTTGGCCATATTAGCTATACCTTTATTCACACCGAAGAGTTGCTTCATATGATACCTAACCACCCCTGATGGTGCAAGTTGTTTTTTTGGCGGCAGGGCGGATCAGTTAGCTGTGGAAGCCCAGTTGCGTTCCCATCCCGTCTGCTCGCGCAGACCGATACCAAAAAAGCTCCTACGGTTAACGGTTGCTAACCATAGGAGCTTTGTGCGTGTACTATTAAAAGCAAAAGCCGCCTTAGTTTGAGGACTAAGACGACTTTCAGTTTTTTTGAATCTCATGACCATATGCGATCCGTACTTATCATAACATGGTCAGCAAATTTAAGCAACGTTCCAAGCTGAATTGTTGTAATGATAGCCAAATGTTAGCCAACGTTAAAGCTTCTGGTGCTTATTAATAGTTTATTTAGCAACAAAAAAGCCTTGGAACCAGCGGTTTTGGCTCTTCAAGACTTTCTGAGATCTACTAAAAATGATCCGGGTGAGATTCGAACTCACGACCCACGGTTTAGAAGACCGTTGCTCTATCCAGCTGAGCTACCAGACCATGCAGAATTTAACGTTCTCCGTAAGAACATTAATTATTATAGAGAAGATTGGGGTTAATTGCAACCAGAAATTTTAGCGGGCGCGAGTTGGCAGCGGGACCGCTTTTGCAAAAGGCCGCGCGGACCTGGGCCTTTCTGGGGGGACGGCAGGGTTAGGAGGTCTCCCAAAATGCGGCGATAAGCAGGCCAGTCGCTAGCACTTTGAACACAAATTTACGTGTTTTTTTACCGGCTAATCTGTATAATAGGGTAAATTACTGTATTATGGTGGGAAAATTATGAAACGCACAATTTTAAAATTACTGGCCCTTGTCGGCCTGCTTGTGGCCCTTGTGTCCGTCACGCGGCCGGTCAAGGCTGAGGTTGACTACGATATTGAAAACAACACGGCAATCGCTCGGGTGAATGCCGACGGCTCGCTCACCATGAAGCGGCGGATCACCTATAGGTTTGATGATGATGCCCACGGCGTCTACTACACGCAAACCCTGGCCAAGGGTCAGAAGATTCAGGACCTCAAGGTTTGGGTCCAGGACAATAATCAAAAGAGCAAACCGGCCCAAAACTTCCAGGAAGAACGGTATGAAAATCGGGAACGCTTCAAGGTCTTCCATGCGGTAAAAGAAGATAATCGCTTCACGGTCACCTACCGCTACAAAATTACGCGTGCAATCACCAACTACCGCGACGTGGCCGAGTTGAACTTTATGATTATCGGCAACGCCTGGGACAGCGACCTGGACCACGTCAAGGCCAGCGTTGTTTTTCCCGGGCCGGTCAAGGGCCTGAAGGCCTGGGCCCACGGCCCGCTGTCCGGTCACATTGCGGTTTCGCCTAAAGAAGGCCGGATCGTGATGACCGCCGATGATTTGCCGGGCGACGCCGGCGTGGAGGTCCACACGATCTTTCCGCTCAGCGTTACCCCCAAAAACAAGAATGTAATCGACCAGAATCACCGCCAAGCAGTCTTGAAAAAGGAGGCCGCGCTGGCCAGGCAGGCCAACCGCAGGCGCCAGCGCAACCAGGTCTTTGAAATAATCTTGATTGTCGTTAGTGCCATAGCCGGCGTCTTTGCCATCATTAGGGGTTTTATGACCAAAGAGCTGGGGGCCAAACCCGTAAAGATCAAGGAGCTCGCGCACAACTATGAAATTCCGGACGTTGACCCGGTGACCGCACAAGTGCTTGACACGGGGACAAACCCGGACAGTCGCGCCTTCACGGCTTACCTGATGCAGCTGGCTGCACAGAAGAGGGTAAAGATTGAGGACTACAAGGAGGGGCGCAGGACCTACTACCGCATCACCCTGCTTGATGCGGAACTGGTCAGCCAGGAGAAGCTCCTGGCGGCGCTCTTTAACGACGTCGGCAACGGACAGTCGTTCACGACCAAGCAGCTGAAGCGCTACCACCATAAGAACCTGGGCAAAAGTTTTGACTCGTGGTCCAAAGACCGCAAGCAGGCAGTTAGCGATCAGGGCCTATTGTCGACTAAGATTGCCGAGCAGCGCAGCCTTAATCAGACCGGCCTCATTTTGTTGATGGTTATCAACGTGGCGGCCGCAGTTATGGCCGTTGGCATCTTCCACCGCTACACCGCACTTGTTTTAATAGGCGAGCCCATCATTGTGGTTTTGGCAATTATTGCGTTCGTGCTGAGCACGCGGCGTGTTTCGATCTACACGGCTAAGGGCGCAAAGGAAACCGACAAGGTGCGCGGCTTTAAGAAGATGCTTGACGACATTGGCCGCTTCAAGATGCGTGACGTCGGCGACCTGGTCCTCTGGGAGGACATCATGCCCTACGCCGTGGCCTTCAACCTGGCCAAGAAGGTTCTAAAGGAGCTGAAGGTCGAATTCAGTGACGAGGAACTGGCGCAGGGTGGCTTCTACTTCTACGGTCCATTTTACAGCAGCGGCAGCGACGGCTTTGCCAGCAGCTTTAACGATAGCTTCACCGCGGGCGTTTCCTCTGGCTCATCTTCCGTATCCGGCGGGTCCGGCGGCTTCTCGGGTGGTTCATCCGGCGGCTTCGGCGGTGGTTCCGGTGGCGGGGCCTTCTAAAAACGCAGCGAGTAATATTCGAATAAGAGATAAATACGTGCGGGTTCTGAAGGAGAGTGCTAACTTCAGAACCCGCTTTGCTTTGTGCCGGGCTTTTTAAGTTGCTATACTTAAATTGCGCTATTAAAACAATTAATTAGAAAAGCTGGAATGAACATGTTTGACTACCGTAATAACTTGAAGAGAATTTTGAACCAGACGGCGGGCGACGACCAAAGCCTGACGAACGGTCTGGCGGCGATTAAGCTCATCCTGGGGATGGCGGCCGATAACAAAGACCAGGGCGGTAAAACGAGCAGCACCGGGATGGTTAGCCTGGACGCCGCACAGCTTAACCAGCTGCTTATTGACGTGGCCACGCTTTTGACTGTTCCCGGTGACCCCGCGGCCAAGAAAAGCGGTCTGGCGGCAATTCACAAGCTGCTGTTTGCAGTCCCGGGCAAGTCTGTCCTGCACCACGGCCTGACTGAGCTGGAGCAGGCCGTTCACAAGTCACAGGCGACGAGGGCGGCAATCGACCAAAAGGTGTTTGAAAAGGCCGTGCAGCCACACCAAAAGCCCAAGCGCGACTACCGCAAGGGCAAGCGCTACACGGTCATCCGCCTGCTGGCGGGGTGCGATCTGATTGACAACGGCAACCGCCGCGTCTTTACGCTCAAGGAATCGCAGATTCACACGCTGAACTTAAAGAGTGGCGATGTGGTCGAGGCAGTCCCACTGGAAAACAGCACGGTTTATGAGGCAGAAATTCTGCGGGTGGTCGGTTTTCGCCAGCTTTCCAGCATGGAAGTCGACCAGATCTCAACCTTTAAGTACGCGGTGGTGCAGGGCGCCCCGGGGCATTTGGCAATCAGCCGCAACATTAAGGGCCAAAAGCTGCGCGTCCGCGGCAAATCCGTTCTTTTGCCGGTTGATCCCAGCAAATTCCCGGAGGGCACGCCGTTTATTGGGGACGGAGCGATTGTCGACCTCGCGTGGTATGACGGCGACGTGCGCATTAAGAAGAATCCGGCCGCCGCGATTCAGATTCGCTGGATCTACCCGGTTGACCAGCCCCAGGCAGCAGCCGTGACGAAGAGGAAAAAGGCTAAGAGCACCCGGCCGGCAGATGAGCTGCCCCGCCTGGCAATGGACCTGCACTACCAGCGTGTGGGGATTGCGGTGGGCGACAACCAGAATGAGGCGGTGCTCGCGGGCATTGTCAACCGCTACAACGGTATTCCGGTTCCCGTCGACGCCTTCCAGGGCAAGAAGAAGGTGATGGAAAGGCAGATCAGGGACCTGGACATTGTTATTCTCGTGACGGCCTTTGCCGCACACGACAGCACCTGGAACATCCAGGAGTTTGCCAGCAAGTACAGTGTTAAGTTTGCCGTCAGCTCAAGCAAGGGCTATCAGGCCTTTGAACGGGCGCTCTACCGGGCGGAGAAGGGACTGCCGGCCTATGAGGGCAACCAGGCAATCGACTACAAGACCAATGACGGTTCATTTGGCAAGGTCCAGGACTAAGCAGCGACACAAGGCCAAGTCTTTAGTAAAATTTAATGAAATATGCGTCTTTCTTGTATATAAGTATTGCTTTTTAGTACAATAAGAAGTGAAATTTATGAGAGGAAGATGAGATGAAAACTAAAAAGCACGCACATACATGGCAATACTGGCTCTATTTTTTAGCCGGCCTGGAGATAATTGCGGTCGCAATCAACTTCTTCTACGCGCCGATTAACGTAGCAGCCGGGGGTTCGACGGGGATTGCGATTTTGGTTGATGCAGTTTGGGGGATCAACCGGTCACTGACGGTCTTCGTCGTCAACACCCTGATACTAGTCTTGGCGGCGATTTTCTTGGGCCGGGCGACGCTAAAGAGGGCGGCCCTGGGCAGCCTGCTTCTGCCCGTCCTAATGGAGGTTACGCCCAGCTTTAAGTTGACCGCAAACAACATGCTTGCGGTGATCTACGGCGGCATGCTCATGGGAATTGGCGTTTCGATGCTTTACCGCATCAACGCATCGGCCGGCGGTACAACAATCCCGCCGCTGATTATCAAAAAATATTTCTACGTCGATCCGGCACTGTCTTTGATGGTCATCGACCTTGCAATCATCGTCCTCAACCTGTTTGTGGATGGCACGGAAGCATTCTTGCTCGCGGCTTTTTCAGAAATCATCACGACGATCACGATGCGCTACACCGAGACCGGTTTTGACAAGAAGTACCAGGTGCGGATCATGAGCAACGATCAGCTTGATACTATTAAGGACATGCTGCAGCAGGATTATGACGGTCTGACCGTCTACAACGTGGTCGGCGGATACAGCGACCAGACTAAGCAGCAGCTGGTCATCGTCGTTGACACCAACGAGTACGGCCCGCTGGTCGCGAAGGCACGGGCAATTGACGCCGAGGCCTTCATCGTCACCGAGAACATTGCTAAGGTGCACGGCGGCAAGTGGCAGATCTGATTCTGCTCTTGGTGGAAACCTGCGGATTTGCGGGCTTTTCTTATTGCCAATTCGCGCGGGCAGTAGTATCATGAAGTAGTTGTATTTGTGGAGACCTCCACATCTGCAACCGCACATACTGGGGTCAGAAGTCTTTTAGCGAAAAGCACCCCAATTGGCGAGTCTAAGTATTTTTTGGAGGGTAGTAATGTACGCAATCATTAAAACCGGTGGTAAGCAATACAAGGTTGCTGAAGGCGATAGTGTTTTTGTTGAAAAACTTGACGTTGAAGAGGGTCAAGAGGTTACTTTTGATGAGGTAATTCTTGCTTCTGATGGCAAGGACGTTAAAGTTGGCACGCCGTTAGTCGAGGGTGCCAAGGTTCTTGCCAAGGTCGAGAAACAAGGCAAGGAAAAGAAAGTTGTTACTTTCAAGTACAAGCCTAAGAAGCACTCACATTCAAAATATGGTCACCGTCAACCTTATACCAAGGTTGCAGTTGAGAAGATTGAATTAAGCTAGAGGTAATACATTATGAATATTTTAAATCTTAAATTATTTGCCCACCACAAGGGTGGCGGTTCTACTGCCAACGGTCGTGACTCAGCTGGACGTCGTTTGGGCGCCAAGGCTGCTGATGGCCAAACGATTCATGCGGGTACGATTATTTATCGGCAACGCGGCACGAAGATTCACCCGGGCAAGAACGTTGGCCGTGGTGGAGACGACACCCTGTTTGCTTTGGTAAACGGCGTAGTTAAATTTGAACGTTTGGACAAGTACAGGAAGCAAGTTTCTGTTGTTCCAGTCGAAGAAGAAGCTAAGTAATTTAGTTCTTAACAAAAAGACGAAAAGCATATGCTTCTCGTCTTTTTTACGTTAGGGGTTTTGAGGCGCTAATATTTATGCTCTGGCAGCAGGAAGACGTTAGCGACAAAGTGCAAGCACGTGTTTGCGTATTAGGTGAGGATTCAGCATGAATGAAAAAGACGAATTGTTAACGCTGTTGACTAGAAGAATCGATCAGGTAACCACATTGGTGCGCGAGCGTGGTGCCGATGCACTGCTTGTTTTTAACCAGGCTAACTACCGCTACTTGACGAATTTTACCGGTGAGGAAGCCCAGCTGATCCTGACGGCCCGCGGTGACCGCATCCTGCTGTCGGATTCGCGCTTTGACAGCCAGATCAAGGCTGAAGCGCCGGGCGAAATGACGGTCATCATGAAGCGCAGCGGCCAGGATGAGGAGATCAGCAGGCAGCTGCAGGGTACCGGCCTGAAAAAGGTCTTGGTCGAAGGCGAATTTGTGTCGGTCGTGGAATTTAAGCAGCTGCAAAAACTAAATCCGCAGATTGATTTTGAAATCTGTGAAGAGTTGGTTGAGCGCGTCCGCAACGTAAAGGATGAGTTGGAGCTTGCGACGCTGCGGCGGGCAATCGATATCTCGATGGACAGTTTCAACGAGATTCTGCCCCTGATTAAGCCCGGTGCGGTTGAACGCAGCGTTGGTGCCAAGCTTGATTATTTCTTCAAGATCAACGGCGGCGATGGCCCCAGCTTTGACACAATCATCGCGTCGGGCGTGCGTTCGGCCTGGGCCCACGGCGTGGCCAGCGATAAGATGATCGAAACAGGCGATTTGGTCGTCATTGATTTTGGTGCCTTTTACCACGGCTACGCGGCTGATATCACGCGGACGGTGGCAGTGGGCAAAGTTGAACGCGAGCTGCGCCAAATATATCAGATTGTGCATGAAGCCCAGCGCCGCGGGATTGCGGCCGCGGTTGCCGGCAACCATGGCAGCGATGTTGACCGGGCGGCGCGTGACTACATCACGGAGCAGGGCTACGGCCAATACTTTGGCCACGGCATCGGTCACGGCATCGGCTTGGAAATCCATGAGTTGTGCCAGCCCGCACTGCCTTTTGGCCGTCAGGAACTGGTTGACAACATGGTGCACACCGTCGAACCCGGGATCTACTTGCCGGGCAAGGGCGGGGTGCGTATTGAGGACGACGTCCTGGTCCACGGGCAGACGCCAGAAACCCTCTCAACTTTGCCTAAGGATGAATTAATTTCTTTGTAAAAGTTCAGGATTATTGATAGTAAAATCACGTGTGAATTGGTAAGATATTATTATGGAGATGAGGTACTTAATATGACAATGATTTCAGTTAACGAATTTAAAAATGGACTGACCATCAAGCATAACAACGATTTGTGGCGGATTGTCGAGTTCCAGCACGTTAAGCCGGGCAAGGGCAGCGCGTTTGTGCGCTCGAAGCTTAAGAGCCTAAACAGCGGTGCGGTGCAGGAGTATACGTTCCGCTCAACCGCCAAGGTTGAAACTGCGGAAATTGAGACCAAGGGGATGCAGTACTTGTACAATGACGGCTCAAGCTACGTCTTCATGGATACGACCACTTACGATCAGCTGGCCATCCCGAACGACCAGGTCCAAGAAGAGGCTAAGTTCCTCAAGGAAAACATGGAAGTAAGCGTAATCATGCATGAAGGCAAAACCCTGGGCATCCAGCTGCCTAATACCGTTGAATTGACGGTTGCCAAGACTGAGCCTAATATTAAGGGTGATACTTCCTCTGGCGGCGGCAAGCCCGCAACAATGGAGACTGGCCTGGTAGTTAACGTACCGTTCTTCATTAATGAAGGAGACAGTTTAATTATTAATACCGTCGATGGGACGTATGTATCGCGTGCTAATAAATAATTTTTCGAGGTAAACAAAATGGCAGATAGTTCAAAAATTGTCTTAGATGATAAAAATAATGGTGAAGTAATCGAAATTGATCCAAGTGTTCTTGAAGTTATCATGGGCATTGCTGCTGAAAAGGTTGACGGAGTTGCACAGCTGCATGGCAGCGTCAGGTCGGGCATTAACCGGGTTTTGGGACTTGAAGACCGGGGCCGCGGCGTTGTCGTCAAGCTCGATGACGACAATAGCCTGATTGCGGACGTCTACGTCAGCATTGAAGCGGGCAGCTATTTGCCAAAAATTGCGATGGATTTGCAAAAATCGTTGAAGCAGCAGGTGCTGCAGATGACTGACCTGTCCTTTAAGGAAATTAACGTTCACGTGACCGGACTCGTATTTCCTGAGGATGAAGAAGAGGAGACCAGCGGCACCTCGAAGCTGTTTGCTGACATTGATGAAAAGAGTAAAGATGAATCAACACGAGAGTCGTAGAACTGCAATGCAGGCGGTCTATTTAGCCAACCAAGATACTAAGTATACCCCTGAGGAAGTTGAAGCTAAGACTGTTGCGATGCTCAACCTTAAGGAATTGTCCGCTTATTCCAAGTCCGTGATTGAGGGCGTAATCGAGAAGCGAGATGAACTTAAGGGCAAGCTGGCCGCTCACCTCAAAGAAAACTGGCGGATTGAGCGGGTTGACCAGATTTCACTGGCTATTTTGGAAATTGCGCTGTATGAGATTACCTATAGTGGTGAAATCGAACCCAGGGCAGCAGTCAATGAAGCTTTAAACTTATGTGACGAATTTGCTGACCCCAAGAGCAAACCCTTTATTAACGGTTTGCTGGCAAATTTTGTTCCAAAATAACTAGTAGTCGGCTGTGAGGCCGACTCTTTTTATTAAGAAGGGAAATGGACGGATGGGTCAATTGTTAGACGGCAAGCTGCTGGCGGATGTCCGTGCGGCCGCGCTTAAAGAAAAAGTAAAGAAGCTCAAGCACGAAGGGATACGGCCCCTGTTTTGCGTAGTTAACGTTGGCGACGATGCTGGCAGCAAAATTTACTTGAAAACGAAGAAGAAGCGGGCAGACGAGGTGGGAATCGCCCAGCGGGTCTACCAGCTGCCCGCAAGTGCAAGCCAGGGCGAGGTGTGCGCGTTGCTCGACCGCCTTAATGCGGATGAGCGTGTGCACGGCGTCATGATTCAGCTGCCCGTACCCGGACAGATCGACGTTAACGAGGCGCTTGAACACATTGATCCGGAAAAAGACGTCGATTGCCTGACACCAAGCAACATCGGCCGGCTGTGGCGCGGCGACCACTTCGTCGAGCCGGCAACCGTCCACGGCATTTTAACCCTGCTGGATCATTACCACATCAATCTCCGCGGCCAAAACGTGGCAATTATTGGCCGCTCGGGTATTGTGGGCAAGCCCCTGGCCGCGCTTTTGCTAGAGCGTGACGCCACGGTATCGATTCTGCATTCACAGTCATGCGACCTGCAGGAATATACGAAAAACGCCGACGTTCTGATTTCTGCGGCCGGCCATGCGCACCTGGTTACTGCCGATATGGTCAAGGAGGGCGCCACTATTGTGGATGTTGGCATCAGCCGCGCTTGCGGCAAGGTTGTCGGCGACGTGGACTTTGCCGGGGTTTTGCCCAAGGCGAGCTACATTACCCCGGTTCCGGGTGGCATCGGGCCCTTAACGGTCGAGGCGCTGATGGAACAAGTGGTAAAATTGACGAGGAGAAAAGATGGACGATAATAAGTATCTTAGCGTTACGGATTTAAATTATTATATTACGCAAAAATTTAAGAATGATCCGTACCTGCACAAAGTTTTTCTTCAGGGGGAATTATCCAACTTTCGCTTCCGGCGCAACTCCCACCAGTATTTTTCACTGAAGGATGAGAAGTCCAAGATTAATGTAGTCATGTTTAGGTCCCACTTCGACAAGGTCAAGTTCAGGCCGGAGGAGGGCATGAAGGTTTACATCAGCGGCTACGTCAGCGTCTACGGCCCCCAGGGCTCCTATCAGTTTTACGCCGAAGCAATGGAGCCGGCCGGGCTCGGCGCTCTGTATGAGCAGCTCAAGCAGCTGCAGAAAAAACTTGCCCAGGAGGGCTTGTTTGACCAAGAGCACAAGCGGCCCTTGCCCCATTTTCCCGACCACATTGCGGTTGTTACCAGTGCCGCCGGTGCGGTCATTCACGACATCCTGGTGACGGTCAACCGGCGCTTTCCGCACGCGCAGGTCGACCTGTTCCCGGCGCAGGTGCAGGGCGACCGTGCTGCAGCGTCGCTGATCCGGGCTATGAAGCAGATTGCCGCGTGTGGCGACAAGTATGACGTAATGATTATTGGCCGCGGCGGGGGCTCGCTTGAGGACTTGTGGCCGTTTAATGAGGAAGAGGTCGTGCGGCAGGTTTACCAGATGGCCATGCCCGTCATTTCATCGGTGGGCCACGAAACGGACACGACGCTCTGCGACCTGGTTGCAGACGTTCGGGCCGCAACCCCGACGGCCGCGGCTGAATACGCGACGCCCAACTTAACGGATGAACTGGCTAGCATTCACCAGCTGCAGGGCAGGCTCCTAATAAGCATGCAGAACACCATCAGGGTGCGGCGGGAGACGCTCGAGCGGATCAACAACTCAGTTATTATGCGCGAGCCGGGCAGGCTTTACGACGAACAGGCCCAAACACTGGACCTGCTGCGCGCGCAGTTGAACCGCAACGTGCTCCACCAGATGGAACGGGCCCGGCAGAACTACCGCTTGCTGGCGCAGAAGCTGCGTTCTGCGAGTCCGGACAAGCGGATTGGGCAAATGCAGCAGCAGGCGGGGTTTTATTACCAGAACCTGCTCGATGTTATGCGCCACTTTGTGGGTGATAAAAGACACGGACTGGCCCAGCTCGCGCAGCAATTGAACGATTACAGCCCGCTTAAAACCTTGGACCGCGGCTACGTCTATGTGACCGCAGCTGGTAAGGGCACGGTCAGCTCGGTTGCGCAGGTCGCAAAGGAAGATGGGGTTGCCCTGCACTTTAAGGATGGTCGTGCAACCGCAGTGATCAAATCAACGAGGAGAAACAATAATGGTAGCAAAGAAAAATAATTTTGAAGAGCAATTGAAGGAGCTGCAGGAGATAGTCAATAGCCTTGAAGGCGGCAATGTTCCCTTGGAGGAAGCCCTGACCGCGTTTCAGACCGGCGTCAAGCTGAGCCGCGACCTGAACAAGAAGTTGACGGCGGCCGAGGAGACTGTGGCCAAGCTGATCGACGAGGATGGGACCGAACATCCGCTGGATCCGAACAATGCAGCGGCACCGGAAGAATAACGATGAACTTTAACGACTTTAGGAAAAAATGGACGCCGGTGGTGGATGAATTCCTGTCTGCGCACCTGGCGGGAGAAATAGACGATGAAAAAATCAGCCGCATTATGAGCTATTCGGTCATGGCCGGCGGCAAGCGGCTGCGGCCGCTCCTGTTTCTGGCGACTCTTGCTGCCCTTGAACGTGAAATAACGCCCGCCGACGTGCAAATTGCGTGCGGCATCGAGTTGATTCACACGTATTCGCTGATTCACGATGACCTGCCCGCGATGGATAATGATGATTACCGGCGGGGCAAGCTGACCAGCCATAAAAAATGGGGCGAAGCCGAGGCGATTTTGGCGGGCGATGCGCTCCTGCCACTGGGCATCCGGTGGATTGCCACGGGCACTAACAAGATCGAACTGGTGAGGATTATCACGGATGCGGTCGGTGCCAACGGCATGGTGGGCGGCCAGTACCTGGATATCGACTCGACCAACAATGCCAGCGTTGCCGGCGACGTTGCGTTCATCAACCGGATGGAGTGGCTTAAGACCGGCTGCTTGATTGAAGCCTGCGTTGAGATGGCCGTCGCCCTGACGGGTGCTGACGGTGAAACCAAAAATAAGCTCCAGGCGTTTGCGCAGAAATTCGGCCGCTCATACCAGATCTACGACGACCTGGTTGATGTTGTTGAGACTACCGCGGAAGCCGGCAAGGCAACCCACAAGGACCAAGAACACGGCAAAAACAACACGCTGACGCTGAAGGGGCTAAAAGAGAGCCGCCGCCAGTTGAGCGACTTGATCAGCGCGGCCAGGGCTAGCCTGGCGGGCCTTGACGGAAGTGTTCTCAGCGGCTTTCTCGATTTGTACCAAAAGGTGTTATAGATGGCAAAAGAAAGAGCAGATGTATTACTGGCCAAGCAGGGCGTTTTTCATTCCCGGACGCAGGCCCAGCGTGCGATCATGGCGGGACTGGTGTCCGACCACAACCACCAGCGGATTGACAAGAGCGGTACGAGCTTTCCAAGCGACGAACGGTTCTTCGTCAAGGCGGCCAAGAAGAAGTACGTGTCCCGCGGCGGCTTTAAGCTGGAAAAGGCCCTGAAGGCCTTCGCAATCGATTTGACGGACAAGGTTTGCCTCGACATTGGATCATCGACCGGGGGCTTTACCGATGTGGCGCTGCAAAACAAGGCGAAAATGGTCTACGCCCTTGATGTCGGCTACAACCAGTTGGCCTGGCAGCTGCGGGACGATCCGCGCGTCGTGGTAATGGAGAAGCAGAACTTCCGCTACAGCAAGCCGGAGGACTTTAAACGCGGCCTGCCGGACTTTGCGATGACCGACGTTTCGTTTATTTCGCTGGACCTCATCATGCCGCCCATGTTTCAGATTTTGAAAAACAACTGCGAAGCGGTGTGCCTGATCAAGCCCCAGTTTGAGGCGGGACCAGAAAATGTCGGCAAGCACGGCATCGTTCACGACCATGCCGTCCACCGTGCGGTCATTGAGCACACGGTGGACCAGGCGCGCGCAATCGGCTTCAACGTTCTAAACGTGGACTATTCGCCGATTAAGGGTGGCAAGGGCAACATTGAATTCTTGATTCACTTACAAAAAGACGTTCGTGAGGGCGGCAGGCTATTGTGGTCTGAAACCGCAGAAGACGTTGTCGCACGGGCGGCTGCCGAACTTTAGGAGAAATTATGCTAGTTGAACTGGACATTAAAAACTTCGCTATTATCAAGGCATTAAAGGTTCGCTTTCAAGAAAACATGACGGTGCTGATCGGTGAGACCGGTGCCGGCAAGTCGATCATTATTGACGCCGTTTCGCTGCTCATGGGCGGCCGCGGGCAGAAAGAAATGATCCGCTCGGGGGAAAAGAAGGCGGTTGTTAGCGGCCTTTTTGAAATTGAGCCGGGGTCTGCCGGTTCCAATCATATCGCCGCACTCTGCGAGGAGTACGGCCTGCCCGATTCGGACGGCCAGCTCGTCATCAGCCGCGAGTTGGCCGCAAAGGGCCGCAACGTCGTGCGGATCAACGGCCAGTTGACGACCATCAACGTCTTGCGCTTGGTGGGCAACTACCTGGTCGACATTCACGGGCAAAACGACCAGCAGATCCTGATGGACCAGGACAGGCAGATCGACCTGGTCGATAACTATGCCCCCGCAAGCTTCAAGCAGACCCTTGCGGACTACCAGAGTGATTACCGCGACTGGCAAAAGCTGACCGCCCGGCTGAGTCACCTGCGCCAGGACGCGCAGGAACTCGCCCAGAAGCAGGACATTCTGACTTTTCAAAACGATGAGCTGACTGCGGCCAACCTGAGCGATCCGGCTGAGGACGAGCACCTCGAACAGGAGTATAGCGAGCTTAACAACTACCAGAAAATAGTCGATACGGCCAACTACCTGATGCAGCTTTACGATGACGATGAGCACGGCATCGAAACGCTGCTCGGCAATGCGCAGAATGCGGCTAACGAACTGTCGGAGTATGGTGCCAAGTTCAAGGATATTGCCGCGACGATCGATGACGGGGTCTTTGCCCTGAGCGACGCGCGCAGCGAGTTATCCAACGTTCTTGATACGCTTGACTTTGACGGGGAACGGTTCCAGTACGTTTCGAGCCGCCTGGACCTGCTCAACTCGCTCAAGAAAAAATACGGCCCGACCCTGCGGGATGTTTTTGCCTTTTACGAGAAGGTGCAAAAGGAGTTAGGCCAGTACGAAACCGGCGGTCTCGACGAGGAAAGCCTGCAGAAGCAGGTGACCGAAGTTGAGGCCAGACTGGCGGATGAAGCCCAGAAGCTGCACCAAACCCGCATTAAGGTTGCGGGCACGCTTGAAGACAAGATCAAGCAGGAGCTGGCCGACCTTTACATGGCCAAGGCCCGGTTCTCCATCTCGTTTTCACGGGCCAACACGTATACCAAAAAGGGCACAGACGAGGTCGTCTTCCTGATTGCGCCTAACCCCGGGGAAGAGCTGCTGCCGCTGGTAAAAATCGTTTCCGGCGGTGAGCAGTCCCGCCTGATTTTGGCCTTAAAGGCAATCTTTAGCCGGGTTGAACCGGTGGGGACGATGATCTTCGATGAGATTGATACCGGCGTGTCGGGGCGGGTTTCGGCGGCAATCGGCCAGAAACTGCACTCAATCGGTGAACACAAGCAGGTGATTGCAATCACGCACTCGCCGCAAGTTGCGGCCGCCGGTGACCAGAAGTACCTGGTTGCCAAGAAGGTTGAGGACGGCGCCACCTACACCCAGATCGGTCCGCTCACGCAGGAGGAGACCGTCACGGCGATTGCCGAGATGATGGCCGGCAGCAACGTGACCCAGGCGGCCAAGCAGAATGCCAAGGACCTGATGAAGAGTTTTAAAAGGAAAAAGCAAAAATGAAGTACGTTGAAAAAATAACGCTGTCCAAAAAAGAAACGGACCAGGCTGAAAGGTTGGCGCAATTGGTGCACGAAAAAGACGGTACCTATTCGGATATCTACCTGAATAACCAGTACAACTACTTTGCGGACATGCCGACCTTTGTTTTGGCCTACCACGAAGACGAGCTGGTCGGGCTGACCATGCTCTACGCCGATGATGCGCCCAATGAAGGGGTCGACATCCACCTGGAGGTTGCACCAAGCATGCGCAGGCGCAAAATTGCGCAGGCAATGCTTGCGCGGGCTTACAAAATCCTGTCCCGTTACGGGTACGAGCAATTTTACTACGTTTGTGAGCAGGGCTTTTTAGACCGCAATCCGCAGTTTTTGGCAAACGTTAAGCTGGAAGTGGACGATGCGGAATACAATATGTGCTGCACCGCACCTGCGCCGATTGCCCATGACGATGAGCTTGACCAGGCTTTGACCGTGCGCACGTTAAGTCCAGCAGACGTTGACGAGGTGGCGGCGATGCACAGTCAGGCCTTTGGCGAAAACCCCGCATCTTCCAGGAAGTATATTGCCCAGGGGCTGGAGGATAAGGATGCGTGCAGCTTTGTCCTGGTCTGCCAGGATAAAATCGCGGGCTACTGTGCGGTGGACGTCGGGACGTATGACTACTTTTTTGGCCTGTTCGTCGTAAAAGAGCTGCGCGGCCACGGCTTTGCCACGTACTTCATCAAGAAGATGATGAAGAAGCGCCAACAGCAGGGTGCAAGTAAATTTGTCCTGGACGTCGAGGCTGACAACCGCGCGGCCATCCACGCTTATCAAAATGCCGGGTTTGAATTCAGGGGCAAAACAGTTTACCTGGTCAAGAAAGATTAACCAGCAAATAAAAAATAGTCAGGATGCAATTCTGACTATTTTTTTGCTTAATTTTTATGCCAGGTCGACGCGGAAGATGCTGTCGATGTCCACTATCCTGATCAGTCTGTGATCGGTTGACCGTAGGACAAAGCGGCCGGCCGAAACGCGCCGGGCAACCTGACCAACCTCGCTTGTACCGTCCTGGTAGGAGAGCAGAACGTATGCGCGGTGAAGGAGTGCCCACTCCAGCGCGCAGAGGATTTCGCTATTGTACTGGTTGTAGATGCTTAATTTGTCGTCGTCGTAAGCGAATAAGTAATGGTAGACTTTTTTGAGTGAATTTTTCATCAGCACGCACCTCACAGTTTTATCGAACATTTGTTTGACAAAACCAATTATAGAACATCTGTTCAGAAAAACAAGCTTTTAGTTTGAATTTATTTGAGGCGTTTTGGTATGCAAATATCTTATCGGGATATTTTATTAATCGCTCAGCTTGAAAATATTTTCCTTTTAGTGCAAACTAGATATAATAGCTTTTTATAGGGGAGTATGGCATGGTAGAAAGAGGTTTGTTGCTTGTCCTTTCGGGACCTTCTGGGGTTGGCAAGGGAACCGTTAAAAGTGCAATCGTCGAAAACAAGGTTTTCCCGTTTGAGTATTCGGTTTCGATGACAACGAGGAGGCCCAGGCCGGGCGAAGTTGACGGTCAGGACTATTATTTTGTTAGCGAAGAACAATTCAAGGAAGCTATTGGCCGCGGTGAGCTGTTAGAGTACAACCGGTACGTGAACAACTATTACGGCACCCCGCTGGCACCGGTTAAGAAGATGCTGGCTGCGGGCAAGGACGTTCTGCTTGAGATTGACGTGAATGGTGCGCAAAAGGTGCGTGAAAAAATGCCGGATGGCGTCTTTATTTTTCTGACGCCGCCTGACCTGCACACGCTGCACTTGCGCTTGGAAAACCGGGGAACAGAACCAGAGGACGTGATTGTGGGCCGGATCAAGCAGGCCCGCAATGAGATATTGGTCATGCAGGATTACGACTACGCCGTCGTCAACGATACGGTTGCTAATGCCGTTGATCACATTAAAGCAATTGTTGATGCCGAGCACGTGAGCGTTAAGCGTGTCATTGATACCTATCGGAAAATGGTCAGGGAGGATTAAAGATGAGAGTAACATATCCATCAATTGATAAGTTGTTAGACCGCGTTGATTCGCGCTATTCACTTTCTGTGCTTGCCGCAAAGAGGGCACACGAATTAGAGGCCGGCGAGCCGGATGCGCTTAAGGAATACCAATCACTAAAACCAGTGGGCAAGGCCCTTGAGGAAATTGAAGCCGGCAAGGTTACGGTTGACCCTAAACATAGCCAGGTCAATAAATAGTTGGTAAAATTATGACCCCCATCACCAAAAGGATGGAGGTCATTTTTTGAAGGTGATTAAATGATTGCACAAATTATTGTTGATATTGCGGCCAAGCAGACAGACCGGATTTTTGAGTACCATATTCCCGCTGCGCTTGAGGGAGACGTTGAGGTGGGTTCCCGGGTTTTTGTCCCCTTTGGCACCCGCAAACTGCAGGGCTTCGTTGTGGGCTTAAGCACGAAGAGCCACTTCCAGGGCAAGCTGCGCGACCTGCTGCTGGTCGTTGACGAAATGCCGCCACTGACGCCCGAACTGGTGGAATTGTCGCGGGCCCTGGCCAACCGCGTTTTTTCTTACCGCATTTCGATTCTCAAGGCAATGCTGCCGCGGGTGATGCGGGCAAACTACCGCAAGATCCTGACGCCGGTCACGCCCCGGGCCAAAAAA
Source organism: Lactobacillus sp. CA30L (assembly GCF_059900845.1). Lineage (NCBI taxonomy): Bacteria > Bacillati > Bacillota > Bacilli > Lactobacillales > Lactobacillaceae > Lactobacillus > Lactobacillus sp. CA30L. The sequence continues at coordinate 98,317 of NZ_JBWXGB010000005.1, read as the reverse complement.
ATGCCCCTCTTTCAGGGTGATCCGGTTGACCTTTCCCAGGTCACCGATAACGAGGAGATTGTTTTCATCCGCAAGCTGCTGCGTGCGCAGGACGCCAAGATTGAGTACATCGTCGAAAACCGGGCGCGCGTCAAGACGCAAAACTGCTACTCGCTGCCGCTGGACAAGGAAAAGTACGCCGCGATTTATGAATCGCTTAGGTCCAACGCGGTGAAGCAAAAGCAGCTTTTAATGTACGTGATTGAGAATTACGCGGACTTTCCGCAGGTGCAAGCGCAGCTAGAGCAAAGCGCCGGGGTTCACACCGCAGACCTGAACGGGGCCGTAAAGAAGGGCTGGCTTAAAAAGGAAGCAACTGAGGTTTACCGCGATCCGCTGGCTGGTTTTGCGGGCCAGGCTCATGAACCCAAGGAAAACCAGCTGAATAGCGAGCAAAGCGCTGCCCTAGACGAACTCAAGCCTGCAATCCGAGAAAAGCGGGCGCAAACCTTTTTGCTTGAGGGGGTAACAGGCAGCGGCAAGACCGAGGTCTACCTGCATGCGATTAGTCAGGTGCGGGCAACCGGTAAAAATGCGCTCATGCTGGTGCCGGAGATCTCGCTGACGCCGCAAATGGTGGAGCAGGTTAAGGGGCGCTTTGGCAAGCAGGTTGCGGTCATGCACAGCGGACTGTCGGAGGGTGAACTATACGATGAATGGCGGCGCATTCGCCGCGGCGAGGTTCACGTCGTTGTTGGGGCCCGCAGCGCCGTCTTTGCACCCTTAACCAATATTGGCCTGATTGTGATTGACGAGGAGCACGAATCTTCCTACAAGCAGGAGGATAATCCACGCTATCATGCACGCGATGTTGCCATTTGGCGCAGCAAGTACAATTCGTGCCCGCTGATCCTGGGCAGTGCAACGCCTTCGCTTGGCAGTCGGGCGCGGGCCCAAAAGGGGGTCTACCGCTTGCTGCGTCTGACAAGGCGGGCCAACCAGCAAAAATTACCCGAAGTATCTCTCATCGACCTGAAGCAGACCAGTTTTGCGGGCAGCCAGTTTGACCTGTCTGACCGGCTCGTTGATGCAATCAAGGAGCGTCTGGCACGCGGGGAGCAGGTCATCTTGATGCTCAACCGGCGCGGTTTTGCCAACTTCATGCTGTGCCGCGAGTGCGGCTACGTTATGAAGTGTCCCAATTGTGACCTCTCCTTGACCATGCACAAGGATACAATGCAGATGCAGTGCCACTACTGCGGCTATGCCACTGCTGTTCCGCAGGTCTGTCCCAACTGCAAGAGCCGCAAGATTCGCTTTTTGGGAACGGGAACGCAGAAGATTAAGGAAGAACTAGGCGCACTGCTGCCCGCGGCCCGGGTGCTGCGGATGGACGTGGACACGACGAGGCGCAAAGGGTCCTTCAAAAAAATCCTCGATGCCTTCGGCAGTCATGAGGCAGACATACTGCTCGGAACGCAAATGATTGCCAAGGGACTGGATTTTCCCAGCGTGACGCTGGTCGGCGTTGTCAATGCCGACACCGGCCTCTGGTTGCCCGATTACAACGCGTCCGAACGCACCTTCGAACTCTTGACCCAGGTTGCGGGCCGCGCCGGGCGCGCGGACAAGACCGGGGAAGTCATCATCCAGACTTTTAACCCTGACCACTATGCGGTTAAATTTGCGCAGACCCAGGACTATGAGCGCTTTTACTCCTATGAAATGAACGTGCGCCACGCCGGCAATTACCCGCCTTATTTTTACACCGTCCTTATTGCGGTTGCTTCCAAGAAGGAACAGAACGCCGCGCGTGCGGCCTTCAAGATCAAAAACCGCCTCCAGCAAAGCCTGCAGCGGTCGACCATTATCCTGGGGCCGACGCCGAGCGCAATTTCTCGCCTAAAAAATCAATATTATTACCAAATACTGGTAAAATATAAAAAAGAGGATAACCTAAATAATTTGTTGCACCAAATTCAAGATTCAGCGCAGGAAGTCAAGAAGTACGGACTAAATATCTACATTGATAACGAGCCCGAACGCATTATGTAAGGGGGATACGATAATGACATCAGTAATTTTTATGGGGACGCCAGACTTTGGCGTGCCGATTTTAAAAGCACTAGTGGCAAATAATTATGAAGTCAAGGCCGTGGTAACGCAGCCGGACAAGAAGGTGGGCCGCAAGCAGCAGGTAACCGAGACGCCGGTTAAGGCCGCCGCTGAGGAATTGGGCCTGCCGGTCTACCAACCGGCCAGGCTGCCGCGGTCGCCGGAACTGGCCGACCTGATTGCACTGCATGCCGACCTGATAATCACCGCTGCTTACGGGCAGTTTTTGCCCACCACGTTTTTGCGGTCCGTCAAGGTTGCTGCGGTGAACGTTCACGGCTCGCTCCTGCCCAAATACCGCGGCGGTGCGCCTATTCAGTATTCGCTGATCAACGGCGATAAAAAAACGGGCGTGACCATCATGGAAATGGTCAAGGAAATGGATGCCGGCGGTATCTACTCCCAGCAGGCCATTAAGATTGAAGACGACGATACGGCGGGCAGCATTTTTGCCAAACTGGCGCTTGTGGGCCGCGACCTCTTGCTTGAGACCCTGCCCCAGATTATTGCCAATCCGGATAAGAAGACGCCGCAGGATCCGGCCAAGGTTGTTTTTGCGCCCAATATCAGCAAGCAGCAGGAACAGATCAAGCCCGCGATGACGGCGAGCGCGGCCAACAACTTGATCCGGGGGCTTAATCCGGCGCCCGGGGCCTACTTGAGTGTCGGTGGCAAAAGGCTCAAGGTCTGGCGTGCACGGGTCAGTCCGCAAAAGACGAGCCTGCCCGCCGGCAGCCTCGTTGCCAAGGACGGCCGCTTTGCCCTCAGCTTTGCAAGCGGGACGGTTTTAGACCTAGAAGAAGTGCAGCCCGCGGGGAAGAAGTCAATGCCGGTTAAGAACTTTTTGAACGGGCAGGGCGCAAAGTTCAACGTAGGAGAAAAAATTGTTGACGAGTAAAAGCAAAAGCGCGCGTGCCGTGGCACTCAAAACCCTGGTGCACGTTCTGCACGACGGGTCGTATTCCAATATCAGTTTAAACAACGCCCTTCAGGGTTCCTCCCTGTCGCCCGTTGACCGCAGTTTTGCAACGCGGCTGGTATACGGCACAATTCAGTACAAGATATACCTGGAGTTCCAGCTGCACGACCTCATCAAGACCAAGCTCAAGGAGAATTATCTGCAGCCGCTCCTTCTCATGTCGGCCTACCAGATTGTTTTCATGGACAAGGTGCCCAGCCGGGCGGTTGTGAATGAGGCCAACATCTTGGCCAAGCAGTTTGGCAAGAGCCATTCGACGGGCTTTAAGGTTGTCAACGGCGTTCTGCGTGCGCTCATTAGGCGCGGCCCACTCCTGCCCAACCCCGATGATAAGATCAATTACCTCAGCGTGAAGGAGAGCGTGCCCAAGTGGCTGGTCCAGTACATGGTTGATCATTGGGGCGCAGAGCGAGCTGCCAGCATCCTGACTTCTATCAACGAGCCCGCCAAAAATACGGTGCGGGTTGCACGTCTGGCGGACACCGCCAACGTTAGTGCCGAGTTGTCCGCTTTGGGCTTTGCACCGCAAGAATCTGCCCTAACCAGCCAGGAGCTGGTTCTGAGTCACGGGGGCGTCAGCACGACCGCCTTGTTCAAACGGGGCCAATTGACAATTCAGGATGAAGCCGCCAGCTTGGCCGTCAGCGCGTTTGCTTTTTCCGGGGATGAAGAAGTGCTTGACGCCTGCAGTGCGCCCGGTGGCAAGACTGTTCAAATAGCCGAAAATTTGCCTCACGGGCACGTGACGGCGCTGGATATTCACGAGAATAAATTGCGCCTGGTCAAGCAGAACTGCCAGCGGATGAACGTTGGGCAGCGGCTGACGACGAGGGCCATCGATGCCCGCAATGCGGATACGGTGTTTGAAGCCGGCCAATTCGCCAAAATCCTGGTGGATGCGCCGTGCTCCGGACTCGGACTGCTGCGGCGCAAGCCCGAGATTCGCTACAACAAGAGCCGGTCCGACCTGGATGATTTAGCGCAAATTCAGCTGGCAATTTTGAAGCACGTGGCGCCGCTCTTGTCTATTGGCGGTGAATTGGTATATTCTACTTGTACAATCACGGCTGCGGAAAACGAAGAGGTTGTCAGGGCTTTTTTGCGGGCGAATCCGGCATTTGAGCTGCGGCCCTTTACGGCGGGCAAAATAGCAGCACCAAGCGGGATGCTGAAGATTTTGCCAGATAGTTATGGCAGTGATGGCTTTTTCATTGCCAAGTTTGTAATGCGAGGTTAAGGTTTTGATAAAAACAGCATTTGCTTCAAGCATTGGACGAATACGAAAGAGCAACCAGGATTTTGTCCAGGTTTTTGAAAACAAGAATGGCGCAACGATGGCGATTGTATGTGATGGCATGGGTGGTCATCAGGGCGGCGACGTTGCTTCGGCAATGGCCGTCAACCACCTGGGTCATAGTTTCAGCACAACCGACTTTTTCGACTGTGCGCGTGCCCACAAGTGGCTCGACGTGCAGCTCAACACCGAGAATGAGACGATTTTGAAAACTGCTGACCGTTTTCCCGACCTTAACGGAATGGGGACAACGATCGTATTAGCCATCGTGTTTGAAGACCAGGCACTCATTGCCCACCTGGGTGACTCGCGGGCTTACGGTTACACGGACGGCAAGTTTATTCAGCTGGTGGAAGACCACTCACTGGTTAATGAACTGGTTAAAATGGGCCAGATCACCAAGCAGCAGGCCCAGAACCACCCGCAAAAAAACATCATTACCCAATCGTTGGGCGTTTCCAGCACGATTAATCCGGAATTTCGCCAAATAGCTCTCAACGATAATGATATTATTTTGCTGTGTACGGATGGTTTGACCAATTCGCTCAGTGATCCGCAGATTCAGCAGATACTGGCCACCAAGGACCTGTCGCTCAAGGAGCGCTGCCACAAGCTGATCAACGAGGCCAACCGTCTGGGTGGCGGCGACAATATCACTGTTTGCCTTGTTCTGAATGAAGGTGGTGAAAAGCAGTGATCACTAAGGGCTATCTACTAGGCGACCGCTACCGCATCATTGATACGCTGGGCGAGGGCGGCATGTCTAACGTGTACCTAGCCGATGATATTATCCTGGCGCGCAAGGTTGCCGTCAAAATCCTGCGCCTCGACCTGCAGAAGGAGCCGCAGACGCTTGCGCGCTTTCAGCGTGAGGCCCTGGCGACTAGCGAGTTAAGCCACCCCAATATTGTCATGGTGCTCGATGTCGACAATGATCACGGCGTGCCTTACATGGTCATGGAGTACGTTGACGGTCCCGACTTGAAGGACTACATCAGGCAGAATGCACCGCTCGCTTTGCACAGGGTGATTCGCATCATGGACCAGATCCTGAGTGCAATGACCCTGGCGCACAAGCACAACGTGATTCACCGCGACCTTAAGCCGCAGAACATCTTGATGGACAAGCACGGCAACATTAAAATTGCCGATTTTGGCATCGCCGTTGCGCTGAACCAAAATTCAATCACGCAGACCAATTCGGCGCTCGGTTCGGTTCACTACATGTCCCCCGAGCAGACCCGGGGCGGACTCGTTACCAAGCAGTCTGATATTTACTCTTTAGGGATAATCCTCTACGAGCTCATCACCGGCTCCGTGCCGTTCAACGGTGACTCCGCGGTTGCAATCGCGCTCAAGCACGCCCAGGAACCGATTCCGTCGATCAGGGAAAAGGATGCGGAGGTCCCCCAGGCGCTGGAAAATGTTGTTTTAAGGGCAACTGCTAAGAATCCGCGCAACCGCTATGAATCAACCAGCGACATGCAGGCCGATTTGGATACCAGCCTTAACCCGGAGCGTGCAAATGAACCCGCCTTTATGGCTAGCGGCGACTTGAATGATGATGAAACAATTATTCTGCCTAACTTCAAGTCTAGCCCTGAAGCTAAAAGCGGTGCAGGTCAGACCGATGCAGAAGACTGGCCAGAGGATAAAGGCAAGCAAACCCAAAGGTCAGCTTTTGCGTACAGTCTGCGCAAGTACAAGTGGTGGTGGCTTTTTGTCGGCCTGGCTGCGCTGGTTGTGGTCGGCCTGATGTTTTTAGTGCTTTCCAATCGTGGTAACGGGGACGTAAGGATTCCCGACGTGACGAATCTGAGCGAACGAAGTGCCCGTGAAAAGCTAGAGACCATGGGACTCAAGGTGGGCCGCATCAAGCACAAAAGTTCCGCCAGCATTGATTCCGGCAGGGTGATTGAAACTTCGCCGCCGGCAGGGGAGCACATTAAGCGGGGCCGCTACATCGACCTCTACGTTTCGGATGGCTCCGGCATGGTCCAGGTGCCCGACGTGACGGGCGCCGATTACCGCTCGGCGGTTGAAAAGTTGGAAAAGATGGGTTTTGACGTTATTAGGGAAAACCAGTTTGCGGATGATGTTCCCCCCGACCACGTTATCGCCCAAAGCATTGCAGCCGGCGTAGAAGTTAAGCCCACCCAAACCACGATCACTTTGACCGTGTCCAAGGGCCGCAACGACCACGTTAAGCGCAACCTCATCAAGCTGCCTAACCTCAAGGATTATTCGCTCAGAAAGGTCAAAAGGTACGTCAAGAAGCACGATTTGGCGCTGCAAGTTAATACAACTTATTCCGATACGGTTAAGAAGAACATGATTGTTTCGATGAGTCCCGCGGCCGGAACCAAGGTGCCCCGAGGCAGCACGATTACGGTCAGCGTCTCGGAAGGTCCTAAGAAGGAAAATGACACGACCGCCATTAAGACCTTCACCGTGACCTATGAAAATAATGATGATGAAGACGATGATGACAAGCGGGGCAACCACGTGCAGATTTACGTCGCAGACGATAACCATTCGCGGGCGGACGTTTACCGCGACCTCTACATCAAGCGGGATACTAGTTTTTCGGTTCCGTTTGAACTAAAGAACGGGCCCGGGTCTCTGCGCGTGGTCCGTGACGGACAGACCATTTTAAATGAAAGGGTGAACAAATGACTAGGCAAGCAGAAGGAATTGTCGTGGGCCTGATTGCCGGCTTCTACGACGTGCAGACAAGTCAAGGTGTCGTGCGTACAAGGGCACGCGGTGTTTTTCGCAAGAATAACCTGAAGCCCACGGTGGGCGACCGTGTCAGAATCCAGGTGGATGAGCAGGGAACCAGCTACCTGGTCGAGGTCCTGGACCGCACCAACCTGATTGGTCGGCCGGCCCTGGCCAACGTTGCGCACGTTTTGCTGGTCATGTCGGCGGTTGAACCGGACTTTTCCCTGCAGCTGCTGGACCGCTACCTGACCTTCTTCTCCTGGAAGGGGGTCGACGTCAGCATCTACCTGTCCAAGAGCGATCTGGCCGGTTCGGGTGCCCTGGCCAAAATCAGGGCGGACCTAGACTACTACGCCGAAATCGGCTACCCCATTTTTGATGATTGGGAGAGGCTTGAGGAAAAACTGCCGCAGGCAATCGGTCCGGAGCAGATCTGGACGCTTGCGGGCCAGTCCGGTGCCGGCAAGTCGACCCTGATCAACCACCTCAAGAAGGACTTGAAACAGGAAACGGCGGCGATTTCGACCAGCCTGAACCGCGGCAAGCACACGACCAGAACGGTCCAGCTCTTTCCCCTGGGTCAGGGTTTCTTGGCCGACACGCCGGGCTTTTCGGCAATTGACCTGTCACCGGTCAAGGTCAATGAGTTGTGCAGCTACTTTTGCGAATTCAAACGTGCCAGCAGCCGCTGCAAGTTTCGCACGTGCCAGCACTTACAGGAGCCGCAGTGCGCGGTCAAAGAACTGGTTGAGGAGGGCCAGATTAAAAAGAGCCGCTACGACGACTACCTGCTGATGCGGTCCGAGATAACGAATAGCAAGCTGCCAGAATACTTGAAGTGAGGAAAAATATGTTAATTGCACCATCGATTTTAAATATTGATAACTTGAATTTGGCTAAGGATATTAAGGCGGCCGCCGAGGCGGGAATTTCCCGCTTCCACATTGACATCATGGACGGGCACTTCGTGCCCAACTTGTCGTTTGGACCGCAGCTCGTGAGTGACTTCAAGCGTGCCTTTCCAGACCTTGAGGCTGAGGTCCACCTGATGAGCAACAACCCGGATGTTTTCGTTCCCGCCTTTGTCAAGGCCGGGGCCGACCTCGTCCTGCTGCACTACGAGGCGATGGACGAAGATGCTTTGGACAAGTGGCTGGACTACCTGAAGGACCACGGGGTTAAGGCGGGCCTGGTGCTCAACCCCGATACGCCGGTAGATGTCTTAGATCATTTTGCGGCCAGGCTTGACCAGGTTCTGCTCATGACGGTTTATCCCGGCTTTGGCGGGCAGAAGTTCATTCCCGAATCTGGTAAAAAAATAGTGCAGACGGTAAGTCTGCTGGGGGACCGGGTGCCCGTTGAAGTTGACGGCGGCATCAACAAAGAGACGGCCAAGATTGCTAAAGAGGCCGGGGCCAGCATTTTTGTGGCCGGCTCCTACCTGTTCTGCCAAAAGAGCGTGCGCGCTCAGGTTGAGGAACTGCAGGGGATCTTGCAATGAGGGCAGTTGCGCTGCTAGGCGGGCCCAAGGCGCAGTGGGCTGCTAACCTGAAAGAAGATTTGAAAACCAGTCGGGCTGAGGGCGACCTGATAATCGGCGTTGACCGGGGCAGCCAGCTGCTGGTGGAAATGGGCGTGACGCCAGACCTGGCTGTGGGCGACTTCGATTCGCTCAATCCGCAGGAACTGGCCAAGATTGAGCAAAAGGTCGTGGATATCCGCTATTCGGTTCCGGAAAAAGACTACACGGATGCCGAGCTTGCGGTCAATTATGCCCTTGTGGACTACCGGGCCGACAGCCTGGTAGTGGTTGGCGCAACGGGCGGGCGGCTCGATCATTTTCTGACCAACCTGTTAATGGTGGCCAAGCCGGAATTTAACGACTATGCCGAGAGCATCAAAATTGTTGACAGTCAGAACCTGATCAGTTTTTATAATCCGGGCAGGCACGTTGTAAAGCGGGAGCCGGGCTACGCCTACTTTGGCGTGGCCCCCTTAACGGCCGTTTGCGACTTAAACATTGCGCGCGCCAAGTACAACCTGGCCCACTATGAAAGCAGCTTCCCCCTGTCCCTCAGTTCCAATGAGTTTTTGCCCGGGCGGCGCGACTTTGAATTGTCGTTTGCACAGGGCGTGGTGGCGGTAATTCAGTCCAAAGACATTGACCGCTACCAGAACATTTAGTTAGTATTAAAGATAGAATCCTGCTTGATAGCAGGTTTTTTCTTTGCAGCAAAAAAGACCAGCCAGGGATATTCCCTAACTGGTCTTGATGAATGACGACTACAGGGTGGCCAAATTACCTTCAATCACTCTGCGTCTGTGCTTGCCAGAAATAATGATCAGGGCAATGATGGCACAGATTGCCACACTGATAAAGGTCACCTGCCATTCGTATGCGGTGGGCTGCGTCACGCTTTTTATTGGGTTGCCAGATACAGAAATTCCCCCCTGCAGCATAAATAAGGTAAAATCGTACAAGCCGTGGTAAGTCATCGTTAGAAGCAGCGAATGCGTGTAGAGGTAGACGGCGGCAATAAGCAGTGCCCAGCCACCCACTTCGACCATTTGTTGCAGCGTGGATGCCAGGGTCTGGTGTGAAACGTTGGCAAGGTGCCACGAACCGAAGATGAGACTGTCCGTCAAAACGGTTAGGTAGACATGGTACTTGTTGCCCTGAAAGACCTGGGCAAGAAGGGCAATGACAATAAGGCGCATCAGCCATTCCTCGGCGATGCCGGCTTCTAGTGCAGTGAATACTACCCCCAAGTTGATCAGCCCCAGGTAGTAATCTAAGACGGCATCCAGGCTGTATGCACCAAGTATAGTTGGCAAAATGATGTAGACAAGATGTGCAACTAGCAGCAATATTATTAAGCTGCTAGACCAAAGAGAAGCCTGCCGGCTAATAGTAAAATGGGGCTTGGCAACTTTCCATTCAGGCATAATAATTAGCGTAATAATGACCAGAACCGGAATGCCGGCAAGGCCGGAATTATTCATCTGCATGAGTATTTTGGCATAATGCGAAGAGCCGGCAACCATACTTGGCGTCCACATTAGCGAATTATAAACGACCCCTGCAAAAAGCAGGATCCTGCCCCAGTTGTTGCGCACGCGCCCCAGCGCCAGCTTGGCCATTGGAATATACATGACAAAGGAATAAAGGGTGACCAGAATCATCCAGATGGTCATATTAACCAAGTGATAATGATTTAGCGTCTGCGTCAGGAAAAACAAACTCTCCGGCATGGTGTAGCAAAGCGCGACCGTTTCGAAGTAGTGGTTAAATAACTGCCAGCGCTTGGGGGATTCTTTTTCGGGCACTAGCAGGGAAAATTCCAGAAGGCTTAGCAAAAGGCAAAGCAAGACGTCAAACATTTGTGTCTGCTCGAACAGTCCGCCCCGGGTAAGACCGAGTAAACCGCAAACCAGCAGGATAATGAGCTGCCCGCTGGTCTGCACTAGGTGAAATTTTTTGATTGTTTGTTCTGTAAGCATTGCGCCTGCACCTCACTCATGCTAACTTAACGTATGAAATTAATTATATTTTAATCGGCAGCTGTGTGCAACATTATATTAGCAAAAACAAGATGTAAACAAAGTGTGCGCTAACATTTGACGGCAAACAAAAAACCAGCGAAGTAAATCGCTGGTCTCTTAATCATTTGTTAGGCGCGGGTAACTTTGCCAGACTTCAAGGTCTTGGTTGAAACCCATACGCGCTTTGGTTTACCATCAACAAGAATACGAACTTTTTGAAGGTTTGGCTTCCAGGTCCGCCGTGATGAATTCAGTGAGTGCGAACGTGTGTTACCAAAAGTGGTCTTTTTACCAGTGATATAATCTTTTGCCATTTGCTAAACCTCCTTTATTGTGTTTTCATACTTAACTAAGATAGCATATCTTTTTGGTCATTGCAACAACAAAAGTATTTTTGAACGGGAATGTTGTATTTATGCTTGCTTACTATGATAAAATAGAGTCATAATATTGAGAACATTGATACGGAGGAGAAACATGGCTGTTAAAATCAAAACAAAAGATGGTTTGATTGATATTTCAAACGGTGTGGTCGCAATTGTCGTTGGCTGCGCAGCTACATCTAATTATGGTGTTGTAGGCATGGCATCCAAGAACGCCATTCGCGATGGCTTTGACGGCATTCTGAACCGGGCAAACTATAAGCGGGGCGTTGTCGTTAAGTCGGAGGACAATAAGATCACGGTTGACGTTTACATTATCGTGGGCTACGGCTTAAAGATATCCGAGGTGAGCCGCAACGTTCAGGGGAGCGTGAAGTTCAACTTAAAGAACCAGCTTGGAATTGATACAAAAGCTGTTAATGTCATCGTTCAAAGTGTTAAAGTGCTTGACGAATAAATCAAGCGGAGGTTAATAATTTGGTTTTAAAGGAAATAGATAGTAAAAAATTTAGGGATATGGTTCGCGTAGCAGCGCACCGGCTTGGGCGCAACGCCGAATTTATCAACTCTTTGAACGTTTTCCCCGTTCCAGATGGCGATACCGGTACCAACATGAACCTGACGATCGAGAGCGGCGTCAAGGCGGTTGCCGCAGATACCAGCACCAGCGTTGGCGATTTGACCAAGAGCTTCGCCAAGGGGATGCTGATGGGGGCCCGCGGTAACAGCGGGGTCATCTCATCGCAACTGTTCCGGGGCGTGTACAAGGCCACGGTGGGGATGAAGACCCTGAATGCCCAGGAGTTTGCGAGTGCCTTCTCCAACGGTGTGGCAACCGCGTACAAGGCCGTGATGAAGCCCGTAGAGGGAACCATCCTCACGGTTGCCCGCGTTGCCGCCCAGGAGGGTGCGAACAAGGCGAGCGCAACCGATGACGTTGAAGAGGTAATGAGGGCAATCGTCGAAGGGGCCAAGAAGGCCTTGAAGACAACACCGGACCTGCTTCCCGTCTTAAAGCAAGTGGGTGTGGTCGATTCCGGCGGTCAGGGCCTGCTCTTCATCTACGAGGGCTTTTTGGAAGGCCTGCTGGGCGAAAAGTTTGCCGACCAGTACCAGCCGGATGAAGGCGAGATGGATGAGATGATCAACGCCATGCACCACCAGTCCGTCCAGTCCCAGCTTGCAACGCAGGACATCGCCAACGGCTACTGCACGGAGATTATGGTTGATTTGACTGCCAATGTTCCCAATAAAAAACCGTTTAACCTTGAAGAATTTCGTGCACACTTGTCCAAGTTAGGCGATTCGCTGCTGGCTGTTTCTGACGACGAGATTGCCAAGGTGCACGTGCACACGGAGTATCCGGGGCAGATTTTTGAATACGGCAGCCAGTTTGGTCAGTTAGGGAAGATTAAAATCGACAACATGCGCATCCAGCACGAGACGATTGTCAATAACAGTGCGGAGGACCAGGAAAGCGTCGACTTTGCCGTAATTGCCGTGGCTTCGGGCAACGGTATCCGCAGCTTGTTCGAAAGCGAAGGCGTAAACCGGATAATTTCCGGCGGTCAGACAATGAACCCGTCAACGCAGGACATCATCGATGCCATTAAGAAGTCGGGCGCCAAGCAGGCGATCGTGCTGCCGAACAACGGCAACATCATCATGGCGGCCAAGCAGGCGGCCGAGGTCAGCGACATTCCGGTGGGCATTGTTCCGACCAAGACAATTTCACAGGGATTGTCTGCGATGCTGTCGTTTGATGCCGATGCTACGGTGGACGAGAACGTAAGCAGCATGACCGCAGCGCTTGAAGCGGTGGTTTCGGGTGAAGTGACTCAGGCCAACCGCGATACGACGATCAACGGGATTGATATCCACCAGAATGACTACCTCGGCATTATCGACGGCGACATCAAGATTACGGGTCTGGACGCGGTGAGCGCAACCGTGAAGATGATTGAAAAGATGCTGGATGAGGATTCCGAGATAATTACCATTATGTTTGGGCGCGATGCAAACAAAAACGAGGCGCAGCAAGTTGTTGCCGCCTTGAAAGAAAAGCACGATGACCTCGAGTTTGAAGTTCATGACGGCGGCCAGCCGGTCTACAACTTCCTGGTTTCCGTTGAATAACAATGGACGCAAGTAAGGTGTTTGCACCCGTGACGGACTTGAAGGGCGTGGGGACAAAAACCGCAGCTGCCCTTGGCAGCCTAGGAATTTACAGTATTTATGATTTGCTGTTTTACTTTCCCTTCCGTTACGACGAGCTCCAGACGATTCCCCTTGACCAGATCATGGATGGTCAAAAAACAATGCTGAAGGGCGTCGTTGCTACTGAGGCTTTCATTAGTCGTTTCGGCTACAAGAAGAGCCGGCTCAGTTTTAAAATGCGAATTGACCATGATGTTGTCATGGTCAATTTTTTTAACCAACCCTGGCTTAAGGACCGAATCGAGGTGGGCGACGAGGTGGCGGTCTACGGCAAGTTCAACGCCGCAAGGCAGAGCCTGTCCGGCTTTAAGTTTGTTGCCGCCAAGGAAAACGACAGCGGGATGGCGCCAATCTACTCGGTCAACCGGCACATCCGGCAAAAAAAGCTGGTTGAACTGATTGACCTTGCACTGGCGGACTTTTTGCCTGAAGTTGCTGATATAGTGCCGGACGAGGTGCGCAAGAAGTACCGCCTGCTGCCCGAACAGGAAATCATCAAAAAGATGCACCACCCCAAAAATGGCCGGGAAGCGGAACTGGCCAAGAGGAGCGCAATCTTTCGTGAATTCTTTATTTTTCAGGTGGAATTGGCCCTGTTGGGCAGCCGCAACGCCAAGAACAAGGGCTTTGCCAAGAAGTACAACCTAAAAGAGGTGGGGGCACTGACCAAGTCCCTGCCCTTTGAACTGTCCGCCGACCAGAAACAGGTAATCAACGAAATTTTTGCCGATATGCACTCGGAAAGGCAAATGCAGCGTCTGCTCCAGGGGGATGTCGGTTCGGGCAAGACAATCGTTGCGGTCTACGCCATTTACGCCGCCATTACGGCTGGCTTTCAGGCTGCGTTGATGGTCCCCACCGAAATACTGGCTACACAGCACTTTAGAAAAATTGACGAGCTGCTCAGGCCCCTGGGCGTGCGCAGCGCCCTTTTAACGGGGACGACCAAGACGCTTGAGCGCCGGGAAATATACCGGGAACTGACCGATGGCACGATCAACGCGGTGATCGGCACGCACGCTCTGATCCAGTCCAAGGTGATTTTTGAGAATTTGGGCCTGGTAATAATTGACGAGCAGCACCGCTTCGGCGTGGGGCAGCGGCAGGCGCTGATCAACAAGGGCAACCTGCCCGACGTGCTGGCGATGACCGCCACGCCTATCCCGCGGACGCTGGCACTGACCGTCTACGGCGACATGACGATTTCCGAAATTCGCCACCTGCCGGCCGGGCGCAAGAAAATCATTTCCGCGTGGAAGACCAGCAGCCAGATGGACGACGTTTACCGGCTAATGCGCAAGCAGCTGGACGCGGGCTTTCAAGTTTACGCGGTCACGCCCCTGATTACGGAATCTGAAGCGCTTGACTTGAAAAATGCGGAGGAACTCTTTATCAAATTGAGCCACGACTTTCCTGACCAAAAGGTGGTTCTGCTTCACGGTCAGATGCCGGGCGCCAAAAAAGACGAGATCATGGCTGCCTTTGCGGACGGTCAAATCAATATTCTGGTTGCAACGAGCGTGATCGAGGTCGGGGTCGATGTGGCAAACGCCAACATGATGGTCATCTACAACGCGGACCGCTTCGGCATCAGTCAGCTGCACCAGCTGCGCGGCCGTATCGGTCGGGGCAAAACACAGAGCTACTGCGTTTTCGTCGCTGACCCTAAGACGGAAGCGGGCAAGGCGCGGATGCAGGTGGTGGCCTCAACGACCAACGGCTTCAAGCTGGCGGAGGAGGACCTGCGGATGCGCGGCGAGGGCGATATCTTTGGACGCGCCCAGTCGGGCCTGCCCGAATTTCAGGTTGGCAACGTAGTCAACAACTACGAAACGCTGGTGGTTGCCCAACAGGTGGCCCGTGCGTTGATCGGAAAAGATCCCGAATTGCAAGATCCGCCCCATAAAAACCTGCAACAAGTGCTAGAATATAAACAATTACAACAAAAGCGAACTTAGGAAAGATTGTGGTAACAAATGAGAACAATTGCAGTTGATGCGATGGGTGGCGAACATGCTCCAGAAGCGATCGTCCAAGCCGTTTTACGTGCGAAGGCCGAACTAACAGAAACGAAGTTCATCCTGTTTGGGGACGAGGCCAAAATAAGCGAGTTGGTAGGCGCTGACGGCGACCGCATAGAGGTCGTTGCAACTACCGAGATTATCAAGGATGAGGACGAACCGGTTAAGGCAATCCGCACCAAGAAGGATTCATCACTTGTTGCTGCCGCCCGCTGCGTTAAGCAGGGCAAGGCGGATGCGCTTCTGTCTTTGGGCAATACGGGGGCAATTTTGGCCTGCGGCATTTTTGTCATTGGCAGGATCAAGGGCATTGAACGGCCGGGGCTGATGCCGACCTTGCCGGTTAAAAGTTCAAGCGCGGGCTTCAACATGATTGACGTTGGCGCAAACGCGAAGAGCAAGCCAGAATACCTGCTCAATTGGGCCACAATGGCGTCGTACTATGCCGAACGGGTCCGGGGCGTCAAAAGTCCGCGCGTTGGCCTGCTCAACAACGGGGCTGAGAGCGACAAGGGCGACGACGTTCACCAACAGGCTTACCAGCTGCTTTTGGCCAGTAAGCTGAACTTTATCGGCAACATTGAGGGCAACGAGCTGCTTGACGGCCGGGCCGACGTCGTCGTGACCGATGGCTTTACCGGCAATGCGGTGCTTAAGAATATCGAGGGCACGGCCAGCGTGCTGATACACCTGCTGAAGGATGGGTTGCTAAACAACGGACTTGTGGTTAAGATGGGCGCCTTGCTGACTAAAAAGGCGCTGAAAAACTTGGTGGCGAAGTTTGACGTCGACAGGTACGGCGGCGCCGTCCTGCTCGGCGTTGACGCCCCTGTGGTCAAGACGCACGGGCGTTCCGATGCGCGTGCGATCTACTACACAATCAAGCAGGTTGATAAGATCATGCAGGAAAAGATTATTGATGAGTTTCGGGCTGAATTTGGGCACGCTGAGTAATTAGGTGTATAACCTATATAAGGAGAAAAAGTCATGACTAAAGAAGAAATTTTTACAAAAATCCAGGCCATCCTGGCGGAGAACCTTGAAGTCGACCGGGATAAGATTACTAATGCCACCAACTTTACCAAGGATTTGGACGCTGATTCCATAGATCTGGTTGAATTTATCATGCAGCTAGAGGATGAATTTGGCGCCGAGATTGCTGATGAGGACGCCGAAAAAATTAAAACGGTGGGTGATGCGGTGAATTATATTGCGGATCACCAAAAATAATTTCTAAATAATCGATTTGTGATTTGCATATAGTCGGTTTGATGTTTATAATTAGAAATTAAATAAATTTATTAAATATCTTTAATAAATTCGTTGAAAATTTGAGAGGGGAAATGACCTTTGGAAAGACAAAGTGATCTCTTGCTAGATATCCAGCATTTGCACACTGCATACCGTTTGCAAGGAAAATTTTACGATGCTGCGGATGATATTAACATAACGCTCAAGCGTGATGAGATTTTATCAGTTGTGGGGGAATCTGGCTGTGGCAAGAGTACAATTGCTGCAAGTATTATTGGGTTGTATGACCACAAGAATACGAAAGTAACCGGGGATATTCTGTATAATGAATTGAACCTTGTAGGTTTAAACGAAACCCTGTTTGATAAAATCCGCGGGAATAAGATTGGGATGATTTTCCAGGATCCCTTGGCCAGCCTTAACCCACTGATGCGGGTGGGTGACCAAGTGGCAGAAACGCTTTACTACCATACCGATATGAATGAAAAGCAGCGTCATGCCCGTGTGATTGAATTGTTCAACCAGGTGGGGATGCCTAAGCCCGAAGAAACTTTTGCAATGTATCCCTTTGAGCTTTCTGGTGGATTACGGCAACGGATTGTAATTGCGATGGCGATTGCCTGCAAGCCGGAGATTATTATTGCTGACGAACCGACCACCGCGCTTGACGTGACGATTCAGGCTCAGATTCTGGACCTGCTCGAAGATATTCAACGGCAGTCACACTCAGGAATCATTTTAATCACTCACGACTTGGGCGTTGTGGCCGAGACAGCTGATCAGGTGGCGGTGATGTATGCAGGTCAAATTGTGGAAAAAGCCGACGTTAAGACGATCTTTGAACATCCGTTACATCCTTATACTCGTTCATTGCTTAATTCGATGCCACAAACCGAAGATGAAGAAGATGACTTGCACGTGATCCAAGGGACAGTGCCGTCACTGCAAAACATGCCGCGTGAAGGCGATCGTTTTGCCGACCGCATTCCCTGGATTCCGGCCAGTGCACACGAAGAGAATCCGACAATGCATGAAGTTGAACCTGGCCACTGGGTCAGATGTACCTGTTGGAAGACGTTCCACTTCCAGGATGAAGCGAGTGGGGAGTAAGTTTTATGGCTAAAGAAATTATTCAAGTTAAAAATTTAAAAGTCCACTATCCGATTAGGTCTGGTTTTTGGAACAGAATTACCGACTACGTTCGTGCCGTTGACGATGTCAGTCTCACTATTAACGAGGGTGAGACCTATGGCTTAATTGGTGAATCTGGTTCCGGTAAGTCCACTACCGGTAAGGCAATTGTGGGCGTTGAACCGGTCACCAGTGGACAAATTATTTATAAGGGCGTGGATATTACCAAGTCCGCCAACCGGCGCAAGCTTAACTACAATAAGGACGTGCAGATGATTTTTCAGGACTCCATGTCCAGCTTGAATCCGCGCAAAAGAATTGAAGACATCATTGCCGAGCCGATTCGCAACTTTGAAAAGTTAACGACCGACCAAGAGCGTGATCGGGTACAGGAATTGCTTGATATTGTGGGGATGCCGAGCGATTCGATCTATAAGTATCCGCACGAGTTCTCGGGCGGCCAGCGGCAAAGAATTGGTGTTGCGCGTGCGGTTGCGACCAACCCGCGGCTGATTGTTGCCGATGAGCCAACGAGTGCCCTTGACCTTTCGGTCCAAGCCCAGGTTTTGAACTTCATGAAGCATATTCAGCAGCAGTACAACATTGCTTACCTGTTTATTTCGCACGATTTGGGTGTGGTTAAGCATATGTCTGAGAATCTGGCGATTATGCACCGCGGCCGGCTAGTGGAAATCGGTAGTCGGGAAGATATTTACAAGCATCCAATGCATATCTACACGAAGCGTTTGCTTTCGGCTATTCCAATGGTTGATGTGGAACACAGAGAGGAACACAAGCAGCACCGTGAGGAAGTTGAACAAGAATTTCAGAATGATCAGAGCAAGTGGTATGACAAGGATGGCCGTGTCTTCCCGCTGCAGCAGGTATCCGGCAACCACCTGGTTGCCCTCCCTGCAGATGAGGTCAGACAAGAAACATTGAATGAAAAGGGGAGCGACTAATAATGTGGAAAACAGTCTTAAGACGTATATTAATCATGATCCCACAGTTGATTATTTTGAGTATCTTGGTCTTCTTCTTGGCTAAAATGATGCCCGGTGACCCGTTCACGGGGCAGATCAACCCGAACACGGATCCTAAGCAGTTAGAGGCACTGAAGCGTGCCGCTGGACTTTATGATCCGGCACCGGTGCAGTATGCGCGCTGGGTGGGCAACCTCTTTAAGGGCGATTTGGGGACCAGCTACATTCAGCACGTTCCCGTTACCTCGCTGATTGCCGACCGTGCGGTCAACACCTTCTGGCTGTCGCTTTTGACAACCATCATCAGTTACTCAATTTCTATTCCGATGGGTGTTGCTGCCGGACGTCACCAGGACGAGTGGCAGGACCAGTCTGTGCAGATTTTTAACTACATTACCTTTGCAGTTCCACCGTTTGTCTTCTATATCTTAGGGATTTGGCTCTTCGGCTTTACCCTGGGCTGGTTCCCGATTTCTGGTTCGGTTTCACCTAATGCTTCGGGTTTCTTCGGAACGCTAGGTAGTCAGATTTACCACATCATTTTACCGGCCTGCCTGGTTGCTCTGGTCACTACGACCAATATCGTCCAGTACCTCAGAACGGGGATCGTTGACAACAAGGTGGAAGACTACGTGCGGACGGCCCACAGTAAGGGCGTTCCTGAAAACGTCGTCTTCAGAAAGCACATCCTGCGCAACTCGCTTTTGCCGATTGCTTCATCAATTGGTACGGTTATTACCGGTCTTTTGAGTGGTTCGATGATTATCGAGTCCGTCTTCAGTTACCCCGGCATGGGCAAGCTGTTTCTGGATTCGATTGCTCAACGTGACTACACGACCCTGACGGCGCTGATTTTAATCTTTGGTATTTTGACTCTTCTGGGCAACCTGCTGTCCGATATTATCATGAGTATTATTGACCCGCGGATCCGGATTAAATAGGGAGGAGAAAGAAATGTCTGAAAAGAAAGAAAATACTTTGAAAAAAGATACTAAGAAGCGTAAAATTTCCTCTCCGACGTCAGGTTTCAAGGTGGTTGTGCACGAGATTGTCAAAGACAAGATTGCCCTGACGGCCTTCATTGTTATTATCCTGGTCTTGCTATTTACGTTTGGTGGTTCCTTATTCCTCAATTCGGATAAGGTTGCAGAGACTAATATTATCGAATCTTATACCAGCTGGGCCACAAATGGCCACTTGCTGGGTACCGATGACGGGGGGCGTGACATCCTTAATCTCTTGATAATGGGTGGTCGCAACTCTATCCTAATCGGTCTGGGCGTGACCGCTGTCTGTGAGACGGTCGGCTTGCTCATTGGTCTGGTTTCAGGCTATTACGGCGGCTGGGTTGATGCAGTCATCATGAGAATCGTCGACTTTGTCCAGGTGCTGCCGACATTTCCAATTGAAATTGTCTTAGTAACAGTTGTTCCTAAATTTAGTCCAATAACATTAGTGTGGATTATTTCGCTTTTTGGCTGGACCTCGACGGCAAGGCTGATGAGGGCCTTCGTTCTCTCGCAGCGGGGCCGCGACTACGTGTTGGCCTCCAAGACGTCTGGTTCATCTGACATCAAGATCATGTTTCGGGAGGTTCTGCCTAACATTACCTCCATGTTGATTATCGACGTGGTTCTGACGGTTGCCGGCAACATTGGTATCGAAACGACTCTGTCCTTTATCGGCTACGGCTTGCCATCTGATGTACCATCGCTTGGTACCCTAATTGGGTTTGCCAACGACCCGGTGAATGTTGTCAGTCGGCCGTGGCTGTGGCTGCCTGCGACAATCTTGCTGTTGGCGATTTCTCTTAGCATTAACTACGTTGGTCGGGCCCTGCAGCGTGCGGGTGACGCTCGGCAGCGTGAAAACTAGCAAGGAAAAATATAATAATTAAGGGAGTGCTTTACAATAGACAGGCAACAGTCTGACTATTGTGAACGCTTTTTTATGTCGAAATATTAAAATGGAGTTTGCTTGTTGATTCATAAAGAAGTGATAGGCGTCTAGAGGTTGAACTATTAATTATCTATGCTAGTATTTAGTTGTTAGCTTGTTTTAAAAACTTTTTCTATTCCAATATAAGAAGGAGTTATGTGTAAATGAAAAAAACAAAATTACTTGGTACATTAGGAATTGTGAGTGCAGCTGCGCTTGCCCTAGCTGCTTGTGGCAAGAGCGATAACAACAATGCCGATGATGCCAAGACGGCCAGCAAGTTTCCAAGTGAAATGCCGAAGAAGGATATCAAAAAGGGGGGCACGCTTAAAGTGGCCCTGGAGACAGAGTCCCCATTCACGGGCATCTTCTCAGATGAATTAAATTCAACGGCCTTTGATAGTGATGTTGCTTCCCCGGGTGAGGAATCATTGTTTGATACGGATGATAACTACCGGATCAACGATAAGGGGCCAGCTACCCTGAAGCTTGACCGCAAGAACAATACTGTCACAATTACGATGAAAAAGGGCGTCAAGTGGTCAGACGGCAAGCAGGTAACCGCCAAGGACATGGAATACTCCTACGAAATCATGGCCAACAAGGCAACCAAGTCGCAAAGGTACGATTCCAAGTTTGAACTTATCAAGGGGATGAAGGACTACCACGAGGGCAAGGCTGATACTATTTCTGGTATCGAAATGCCAGAAGGCGAGAATGGCCGTACCATGGTACTGCACTACACGGAGTTAAAGCCGGGCATGTACAATTCGGGCAACGGATATTTCTGGGAAAGTGCTGCCCCTTACCACTACCTTAAGGATGTGCCCTTTAACAAGCTGGAATCTTCGGACAAGATTAGAAAGAACCCGCTTTACTTTGGCCCGTTCAAGCTTTCTAAATTGGTGCGGGGCCAGTCTGCTACGTGGACGCCTAACAAGTACTACTGGCGGGGCCAGCCAAAGCTCGACAAGATTGTCTACCAGGTTGTTTCACAAAACTCGGCTTCCCAGGCAATCAAGAGCCACAAGTTCGATGTAGCTGAAGTAGTTAATTCCCAGTGGACTGAAGTGAAGAACACCAAGGACGTAAAATTTGTTGCACAAATACCGCTATCATACAGCTACATGGGGTTCAAGGTCGGCAAGTGGGATGCCAAAAGGGGCAAGAACGTGATGGATTCGAAGTCCAAGATGAATAACAAGGCACTGCGGCAGGCCATTGGCTACGCAATGAACGTATCTGATGTTGACAAGCACTACACGCACGGGTTATCCTTCCAGGTGCCAACCCTCATTCCGGCTCAGTTTGGCGACTACTTTGACAAAGATACCAAGGGCTTCAGCTACAATTTGAAGAAGGCCAACCAGATTTTGGACAAGGCTGGCTACAAGAAGAAGGGCAAGTGGCGCGTGCAGCCTAACGGCAAACCGCTCAAGATCAAGTTTATGGCCATGGCTGGCAATTCTACCCAGGAGCCGACTATGCAGAACTACCTGCAGCAGTGGCACAAGATTGGGTTGAATGTTAGTCTTGCGGGTGGCCGTTTGACCGAGTTCAATTCATTCTACGACAAGCTTCGAAATGATGATCCGTCTGTTGACATGTTCATGGCAGCTATCAGTTTGGCAAGTGAACCCTCCCCGGCTACGATGTACGCGGAGAATGCATCATGGAACTACGCCCGTTTTGCAACGCCGGAGAATACCAAACTGATTAACGAATTAGACTCGCAAAAATCTTTCGACCACAAGTACCGGGTACAGAAGTTCCACGAGTGGCAGCAGTACATGTTTGATCAAGCCTACGTTATTCCGGTTAATAATTCCTACAAGGTTGTAGCGGTTAACGACAAGCTGACGGGTTATTCAATGAAGCCGTCACAAAATAACAACGGCCACCAATTATGGTACCAAGTTGGCTATGCTAAATAAGTATTTTTCAATAAGACAGTTAAGCCTCGAGATTTTCTCGGGGTTTTTATGTGAGCGTATATTTAATTATATAGAATTGCATTAGATTAAAATGAACAATGCTATTGAATATTTAATTAATTATGCTAATATTAAATTATTAACTTGTTTTGAAAACATTGCCAATCCTAATAATGAAGGAGTTATGTATATGAAGAAAGCAAAATTATTTAGTTCGTTAGGGGTCGTTAGTGCAGCAGCACTTGCCCTTGTTGCCTGTGGCAAGAGCAGCAACAATGATAATGCTGACGATGCTAAGACGGCCAGCAAGTTTCCAGCCGCAGTGCCGGCCAAGGAAACGAAGCAGGGTGGCACGTTAAAGTTGGCCCTGCTTGCCAACTCACCTTTTACCGGTATCTTTTCTAATGAGCTGTCTACCGTTACGACTGATTCAGAAGTAGCATCACCGGGTAATGAAGCGTTGTTTGATACGGATGATGACTACCGGATTAACGATAAGGGTCCGGCTACGATGAAGATTGACCACAAGAACAAGACGGTGACAATCACGGTTAAGAAGGGTGTCAAGTGGTCCGACGGTAAGCAGGTGACTGCCAAGGACGTTGAGTATCCCTACGAAATTATTGCAAACAAATCGTCAAAGTCACAGCGCTATAATTCCCAACTTGAAAAAATCAAGGGCTTGAAGGAATACCACGACGGCAAATCAAAGACGATTTCCGGAATTGAAATGCCGGATGGCCCATCAGGTCGGACAGTGATTCTGCATTACTCAGAACTAAAGCCGGGCATGACTAACTCAGGCAATGATTACTTCTGGGAATCAGCTGCGCCGTATCATTACTTGAAGGATGTGCCGTTCAGCAAGTTGATGTCTTCTGATAAAATCAGAAAGAAGCCGCTCTACTTTGGACCGTTCGTCTTAACCAAGTTAGTGCGTGGGCAAGCCGCTACGTGGACGCCCAACAAGTACTACTGGCGCGGTAAGCCAAAATTGGACAAGATTGTTTACCAAGTTGTTTCGTCACAATCAGCTTCTCAGGCCATTAAGAGCCACAAGTTTGACATTACTCAGGTAATCAACTCCCAGTGGAATCAAGTTAAGGACACTAAAGGAGTCAATTTTGTAGCTGATATTCCATTGGGCTATTGGTATATTGGCTTTCATCTCGGCAAGTGGGATGCCAAACAGGGCAAGAACGTGATGGATCACAAGTCGAAGATGAACAACAAGGCATTGCGTCAAGCTATCGGCTATGCGATGAACGTTGACGACGTTTTGAAGCACTACACTCATGGCATGTCATTTAGAGTTCCAACTTTAATTCCAGCCCAATTTGGCGATTACTTCAACAAGGACATTAAGGGCTATACGTATAACCTGAAGAAGGCCAACGAAATTCTAGACAAGGCCGGCTACAAGAAGAAGGGCAAGTGGCGTGTTCAGCCCAACGGCAAGCCACTGAGCATTAAGTTCATGGCCATGTCCGGTGGCGTTACGCAGGAACCGATTATCCAGAACTATATTCAACAGTGGCACAAGATTGGTCTGAATGTTACCCTTACCGGTGGACGCCTGACCGAAGGCAACTCCTTCTACGATAAGATTCATAACGATGATCCGTCATATGACATGTTTGAAGCAGGCTGGTCGCTTTCATCTGAGCCATCACCAATGGGTCTCTATAATGAACATACAGAGTTCAATTATGATCGCTTTGTGACACCCGAGAACAATAAACTGCTTGAGGAGATGGATTCACAGAAGGCCTTCAACCACAAGTACAGGGTGGAGAAATTCCACGAATGGCAGAAGTACATGTTTGACCAGGCGTTTGTCATTCCCGAACAGAACAGTTACAGTGTCAAAGCAGTTAATAAGAAGATTTCTGGTTACTCTTTGAAGCCGTCTGAAAGCACTAATGGTTACCCGCTGTGGTACAAGGTTGGTTTTGTTAAGTAAATAGTCAATACTAGTTAATAAAGATCTTGGGCTTTGTCTCAGGATCTTTTATTGTGGCCACAAATATGTTATAAATTTAATTAGATAAAAATGAATAATTTTATTGCTTTTTTCATTTTATGTGGTATTATTTAATCATTAACTTGTTTTAGAAACTTCACTAATTATTCTACTAGTGAAAAGGAGTAAAAAAATGAATAAAACAAAATTACTTAGTTCAATTGGCGTTGTTAGTGCAGCAGCACTTACTCTAGTAGCCTGTGGCAAAAGCGGCAGCAGCAATGAAGGTGCAAAAACGGCCAGCAAGTTTCCCGTTGAAATGTCTAAAAAGGACGCTAAGCAAGGCGGAACATTAAAAATTGCAGAAGAAACCGATACTCCTTTTACTGGCGTATTTAATGAAGAGCTGCAAATGGATCAGCCTTCCGCCGATGTTTCATCGCCTGGACAAGAATCGTTGTTTGATACCGATGATCACTATAAGATCACTGACAAGGGTCCTGCAACCTTAAAGCTAGATCGTAAGGCCAAGACGGTTACGATTACGGTTAAAAAGGGCGTCAAGTGGTCCGACGGCAAGCAGGTAACCGCTAAGGATATTGAATATGCTTATGAAATTATCGCCAACAAGGCCACAAAATCACAGCGATATTCCAGTCAATTTAATATCATTAATGGCATGCAGGAATATCATGAAGGCAAGGCCAAGACGATTTCCGGCATCGAAATGCCGGATGGCGAAGACGGCCGTGTAGTTGTGCTGCATTGCAAGGAATTGAAACCCGGAATGTACAACAGCGGCAATGGCTATTTTTGGGAATCAGCGGCTCCGTACCACTACTTAAAGCATATTCCGTTTGCAAAGTTGGAAGCTTCAGATGAAGTTAGAAAAAAGCCGCTGTACTTTGGCCCGTATAAAGTCGATCATATCGTCCGCGGTCAGTCGGTTACATGGGTGCCAAACAAGTACTACTGGCGCGGCAAGCCAAAATTGGATAAGATCATCTACCAAGTGGTTAACCCTAATTCAGCTTCGCAATCAATTAAAAGTCATAAGTTTGACGTTGCACGGGTTGTTAACGCACAGTGGAAGCAGGTAAAGGGCACCAAGGACGTTACGTTTGTCGCCCAGGTTCCACTTGCATACCGCTATGTTGCATTCAAGGTCGGCAAGTGGGATGACAAGAAGTCTAAGAATGTCATGAATCCTAACGCTAAAATGGGCAACAAGTCATTGCGCCAGGCCATGGCTTATGCGATGAATACCGATGCGGTCTACAAGCACTATACTGATGGCTTGAGTTTCCAGATTCCAACATTAATTCCGGCCCAGTTTGGTGATTACTTCGACAAGAGCAACAAGGGCTACACTTATAATCTGAAGAAGGCCAACCAAATTCTGGATAAGGCCGGCTTTAAGAAGAAGGGCAAATGGCGGGTGCAGCCGAACGGCAAGCCGCTTGCGATTACCTTTGCGGCCATGTCTGGTAGTGCAATCCAGGAACCGATTGTGCAAAACTATATTCAACAGTGGCACAAGATTGGCCTGAACGTGAAGCTGCTGGGCGGTCGTCTAACGGAGTTCAATTCGTTCTACGACAAGGTCCAGCACGACGATCCGAAGGTCGATATGTTCATGGCAGGCTGGAGTCTGTCTTCAGAGCCTTCGCAGCAGCAAATGTTCAGTGAAGGAACAATGTCAAACTACTCCCGTTTTGTCACGCCGGAGAACAATAAGCTCATTGAGGAAATGGATTCGCAAAAGGCCTTCAATCACAAATACCGGGTTGAGAAGTTCCATGAGTGGCAGAAGTACATGGTTGATCAGGCTTACGTAATTCCAACTTATAATGAATACCAAATTGATGCTGTTAACAGCAAGCTGGCCGGATATTCACTTAAACCTTCACAAAACAATAATGGTCACCAATTATGGTACCAAGTTGGCTACGCTAAATAATTAAAGTCTCCTTAATGCATCAATTAGACCACACTTTTTACAGTAATGAAGAAAACTATTGCATAAATTTTCAGCAATGGTTTTCTTTTTTATTTTAGGTGGTAAAAACTGGTATAATCTAAGAAGACAAGGGGGCTGGCAAAATGGTTAGTACAAAATTTATTAATCAGTTAAAGACGAAATACAAAATCAGGTTTGATAATCCCAAACTTCTGGAAGAGGCCTTTACGCACTCTTCTTATGCAAATGAGCACCCCGGAGACGGGATTCGCAACTATGAAAAGCTGGAATTTTTGGGGGATGCGGTGCTTGAATTGGCAATCTCGAACTACCTGTACCGGAATTTCCCCGATTTAAACGAGGGTGAACTGACGCGCATGCGGTCCAACATTGTTGACACCGAGGGCTTTGCCGAGTTTGCGCAGGAGTTTGGCTTCCCTGCCCAAATCAATCTGGGTCATGGTGAAGAAAAAGCGGGGGCACGTGCGCGCAAAACACTCTTAGAAGACGTGTTTGAGGCGTTCAATGGTGCGCTTTTCCTTGATCAGGGCATGGATGCGGTCGAGCACTTTTTAAGCCTGACCGTTTACCCGTTAATTGATGCCGGCAAGTTTGATGCCTCGCGCGACTATAAGACTGACCTGCAGGAATTATTGCAGCAGGACGGACCGGTGCGGATTGAATACACGGTCTTGACAGAGGAGCAGATGCCTTCCCGCTTTACCGTCCAACTGGCGGTCAACGGCAAGGCCGTGTCCCAGGGCGCAGGACACAACAAGAAGGCCGCAGAGCAAGAGGCCGCCAAGGCCGCCCTGAAGCTGCTCAATTAAAGGGGGATGAGTTAGTGCCATTAACAGAACTTATTATTGATGGTTTTAAGTCATTTGCCGATAAAACAGAGATCAAGTTTAATACCGGAATTACGGGTGTAGTTGGGCCCAACGGCAGCGGCAAAAGCAATATCACCGAAGCTATTCGCTGGGTCATGGGCGAGTCGAGTGCCAAGTCGCTGCGCGGTTCGAATATGAAGGACGTTATTTTTGCGGGCAGCGAATTCCGCAAGGCGGCCAGTCACGCCGAAGTAACGATGATCTTTGCCAATGAGCACCGCGAACTCAATTTTGATGACGACCAGGTAATTATTACCCGGCGCATTTTGCGTTCCGGCGAAAGCGAGTACTTAATCAACAAGCACAGCGTGCGTCAGCGTGATGTTCGGGCCCTGTTTTTGGATTCGGGCATTTCGCAGGACAGCCTGGCGATTATTTCGCAGGGACGGGTTGACCAGATTCTGAATTCGCGGCCGGAGGACCGGCGGAGCCTGTTCGAGGAAGCGGCCGGAATCCTTCACTTTAAGAAGCAGAAGGAAGAAGCCAGCGCGCAGCTCGACCAGACGACCGACAACCTGATTCGCATCAATGACCTGGTCAAGGAACTGGAGCAGCGGGTTGAACCGCTGCACGAACAAAGTTCTCTGGCCAAGCAGCACCAATTTCAAAAGGAAGGACTGGATCGGGACCTGAAGACCCTTTTGGCCTTTGAAATTGCGGACCTGGACCAGCAGAAACAGAAGGTGCAGGAGCAGGCGGACCAGAATCAGGTTCTGCTTGAAAAGTTTGACCGGGAGGTCAAGGAATCACAGGATGCCGTTGCGGCCAAGCGTGACGAATACAAGCAGATCAGCACGGAGCGCGAGCAGGTCCAAAGCGACCTCTTGGCTTTGACCAAGAAACTGTCTGATTTTAACACCAGCCTGCAGGTGGCAGAGCAGAGCAAGCAGTACAGCGATGCAACGAAGAAGGAATACGAAGCCGAACTGGCCGACCTGCAGGAGCAGACTAAGCTGCTGACCAACGAATGCGCTAAGCTGGCCCAAGGTGAGGCTGAGCTGAAGCGTGACCAGGCCAAGCTCCAGGATAAGCGCAGGGAATTGACGAACCGTCTGGACACAAACCCGGAGCAGCTGAACCGGCAGCTTGAGGACCTACGTGCCAGCTACATTCAGCTGCTGCAGGACCAGACGTCTAACAATAACCAGGTGGTCTACCTCAAAGCGGAACTGAGCCGGACGGCTAACGACCGTGAATACCAAAAAGACGACGTGTCCGCTCAGCTGAAGAAGTCGAGCGGGGAACTGGACCGGCTGCGCGAGCGGGGCAAAACCCTCAAGCAAAAGTATCAGGCCGAGAAAAAGCGCTGGTCCGGCTTAACCGCAAAGCAGCAGGAGCAGCAGTCTGAATTGGCCGACCTGCGCAAACTGGTCAATGACAACAGCCGGCGCTACAGCCAGGTGCAGGCCCGCTATGAGGCGTTGGAAAATATCCGTAAGCGCCACGAGGGCTACTACTACGGGGTGAAAAACGTCCTCAACCACCTGGACCGCTATCCGGGCGTCATTGGAGCAGTGGGCGAACTGATCACTTTTCCAGTGCAGCTGGAGGCGGCGATGTCGACCGCGCTGGGCGGCGGCGTCCAGGACCTGGTCACAACGACGCGGGTTAGTGCACGGGACGCGATTAACCAGTTGAAGGCAGACCACGCTGGGCGGGCAACGTTTTTGCCGCTTGACGGTCTGCGTGAATACGTAATTCCGCCTTCAACGGTCAAGATTTTGGCTTCCTATCCGGGCTACCAGGGCATTGCCAGTGAACTGGTTGCGAGTTCGGCGAAAAGGGACATTAGTGCGGCCATCAATTACCTGCTGGGCAGCACGGTAATCGTCGACACGATTGATAATGCGATGAAGATTAGGCAGCGCATTGCCCGCTACCGCATCGTCACGCTGGACGGAGACGTGGTTGCGCCCGGCGGTTCGATGACCGGTGGGGCACGCAGCCAGAAGAACAACTCGCCCCTGCAGACGACCACCGAGCTTAATGAGCTGAAGAAGAATATTGTGCAGCTCAAGCAGCAGCTGGATCACGACCAGAGTCAGTTTGCTGCGTTAACGGCGGCCAGTGCAGACGTGGAGCAGAAGGTGGCGGATGCCCAGACCAGGACGCAGGAATACAGCCGCGACTTGGGTGAGGCGGTGCTTTCGTACCAAAACCAGGAGAAGGAAGTCAACCGCCTCAAGGCAGCCAGCAAGCTGTTTGTCCAGCGCAAGCAGGAACGTGCTGAGCAGGCCGAGGCAATCAAGGAAAAGATTAGGGCGGCTGAAGACAAGCAGCAAGCCTACGTAGAACAGATTGACCAGCAAAAGGCTGCGATTAACGCCGTCCAGGAGCAGATCAAGAATTTTACGGCAATCAACCAGCAGGTGCAGGAAAAATTGGCCGACCTCGATCCGCAAATTGCCGTCCTTACCAACAAGCTTGAGAACCTGGTCAACAAGAAGACGGAGAAGTCCCACAGCTTGAACCAGTCCCAAGAGCAGGTTAAGACCCTAACGGCCAAGCTAGCGGCACTTGAGCAGAACGGCAGCTTGGACCAGGAGAAGAAAAAGAAGCTGGCCGCTGATTTGAAGCGGGAAACGGAGCGCAAAAAGAAGCTGCAGGCCAAGCTGAATACTATGAGTGCACAATTGGGCAGGTATGATGCCAAAATCAACCAGCTTGATCAGGTTGCGAGTCGCAACTATGACCTGCGCAAGGGTGCAGCCGCCGAGCAGCAGGATTTTTCCGTTAAGATTGCCCAGTTGGCCAGCAAGATTGACCAGCGACTAGAGAAGCTCTCCAAGGATTACGCTTTGAGTTATGAGGCTGCCCTGAGCCAAGCTGAAGGCGAAAATAATGAGCAAACAAGGGCCAAATTGCAAAAGAGCGTTAAGCTCCACCAGTTGTCTCTAGCCGACATTGGACCGGTCAACCTGAAGGCGATTGAGGAGTACCAAGACGTTAAGTCGCGCTACGACTTCTTGACCGGCCAGCAGTCTGACCTGCTCAAGGGGCGCGACAACCTGCGCGAATCGATGGCTGAACTGGACGCCGAAGTCTGCAGCCGCTTTAACGAGACTTTTTGCGCGGTCGCCAAGAGCTTTACCGCGCTTTACCCGGTTGTCTTCGGCGGTGGCAGTGCCAAGCTGGTTTTGACTGCGCCCGACGACCTGTTGACGAGCGGGGTTGAGATTGTGGCGCAGCCGCCGGGTAAGAAGCAGCAGCGGTTGAGTCTGCTTTCCGGTGGTGAGCGCGCGCTGACGGCAATCACGCTGCTCTTTGCGCTGCTCAAGGTCAAGCCCGTGCCTTTTTGCATACTGGATGAGGTCGAAGCGGCGCTTGACGATGCCAACGTGACGCGCTTTGCCCAGTTTTTGGAGCGCTACGACATGCATACCCAGTTTATCGTGATCACGCACAGGCGTGGAACGATGGAACGGGCCGACCAACTGTACGGCGTCGTGATGCAGGAGTCCGGCGTTTCGCAGGTTTTGTCGGTTTCGTTAAGAGAATTAAAGGATGAGGTGAGCTGAGAGTGGGTTTATTTGATAAGATTAAGAAGTCATTGTTTGGCGACAATAGTGACCAGACAGAGCAAAAGAAGCAGGATGGCCAGGAAAAAGCGGCCGCTGATGAGATCGCCGCTGAAGGGGATGCTGCGTCCGCTTCAGCTGAAACGTCTGCGGTAAAAGCTGATGCGCCCGCTAAAGGGCAGGATGTTCCTGGGTCAGACGCGGGCGAAGGCGAAGCGGACACTGCCCTGGCAGTCGATGATGCGAAGGAAGCACCCGCAGGAGAAGCCGGGGATGCTGCACCGGAAAGCGATGATTCTGCACCGGCGGACGTGCAAAAAACCGCAGCAAGCGGTCCGGTTGACCAGACCGCACTCTATGAAAAGGGGCTGGAGAAGACCAACAAGGGCTTTGGTGCCCGGCTCAACCGTTTCTTTGCCCAATTCCGCGCGGTCGATGAGGATTTTTTTGATGATTTGGAAGAATTGCTGATTGAATCGGACGTGGGCTATGAGACCGCCGAGGAGCTGACAACCCAGCTGCGGGATGAGGCCAAATTGCAGAACGCTAAGTCGCGCGATGACTTGAAGAAGGTAATCGTCGAAAAGCTGGTCAACCTCTACGACCAAAATGGTGATTCCGCAAACGAGCATCTGCGCGCACACGCTGACGGCAAGCCCAACATCTACCTTTTTGTCGGCGTGAACGGTGCCGGCAAGACCACGACCATCGGCAAGTTAGCCAAGCGCTTCAAGGACGAAGGCAAGTCGGTTCTGCTGGCCGCTGCCGATACCTTCAGGGCCGGTGCGGTTGAGCAGCTGGTTGAGTGGGGCAAGCGCGTGGGTGTGCCTGTTGTGACCGGGCAGGACCAGGCCGACCCGGCCTCGGTGGTCTTTGATGCCACGAGCAGGGCGCTAGAAGATCACGCTGACTACCTGCTTGTGGATACGGCGGGCCGCCTGCAGAATAAGAAGAACCTGATGAGCGAGCTGGAAAAGATTGAGCGGACGATCAAGAAGCAGGCACCGGACGAGCCAACCGAGACCCTGCTAGTCCTGGACGGTTCAACGGGGCAAAACGCGCTGCTCCAGGCCAAGGACTTTGACAAGACAACGAAGCTGACCGGGCTCGTTCTGACCAAGTTGGACGGGACGTCCAAGGGTGGCGTCGTCTTAGCCATTCGCAATGAGATGAAGCTGCCGGTTAAACTGGTGGGTTTGGGTGAAAAGCCTAGCGATCTGGCTGACTTTGATGCCGCTGACTATGCCGTCGGTCTTTTTCATGACCTTGTTTAGTATAATTGTATTTAGTTTAAAGGAGTTTACACATGAAAGAATATAGTGCATGCACCACGATTTTAGTTGGAAAAAACGCCTCGGTTGACGGGTCAACGATGATTGCCCGCAACGACGACACCTTCCGCCCCATCACCCCGCAGAAGTTCATAATTGAACCGGCCACCAAGGGTGAAAAGGGCCGCAAGATCAAGTCCTGGCTGAACAAGTTCGCCATGGACCTGCCGGAAGATGCACAGGCGGTCCCAGCCGTTCCGAACGTTGACTACAAGCACCGCGGCTACTACGACGAAAGCGGCATCAACCAGGAGAACGTGGCGATGTCCTGCACCGAATCCACTTACGGCAACGAACGCGCACTGGCTTATGATCCGCTGGTCAAAGACGGCCTGGACGAGGACTGCATGCAGACCGTCGTTCTGCCGTACATCCACTCCGCCCGCGGCGGCGTCGAGTATCTGGGCAAGCTGATCAAGAAGTATGGTTCTCCTGCCGGCAACTCCGTTCTGTTTGGTGACAAGGACGAAATCTGGTACATGGAGATCGTCACGGGTCACCACTGGGTTGCACAGCGCATTCCGGATGATGCCTATGCTGTCGCAGCCAACCGGGTTTCAATCGAGCAGGTGGACTTCGATGATCCGGACAACTTCATGTGGAGCGAGGGCATCCAGGACTTTGTCTCCAGCCACCACCTGAACGTTGACCATGAGGGCTGGAACTTCCGCCATATTTTCGGCACTTACAGCCAGCAGGACCGCTTCTATAACACCAACCGGGTATGGTACGGCCAAAAGTACTTCAACCCGGAAATTGAGCAGGATCCAACCGACGGCGACCTGCCCTTCATTCGCCGTGCCGCCAAGAAGATCACGCGCGAGGACATCGAGTTTGTCCTCGGCAGTCACTACCAGAACACCCCGTATGATCCGTTTGGCCACGGTTCCGAAGAGGATAGGCACCGCTTCCGTCCAATTGGTTTGAACCGGACGCAGAACTCGCATATTTTGCAGATTAGGAACGACGTGCCTCAAGACCGCGCTGCCATCATGTGGGTCTGCATCGGCGGCCCGACCTTCACGCCGTTTGTGCCGTTCTTTGCCAACATGAGCGATACGGATCCGTCATACAACAACACGTCCCTGGACTACAACATGAAGGACGCCTGGTGGTACTACAAGTCGCTCGCCGTTCTGGTTGAAAGCCACTACCCGCAGTTTGTGCAGCTTGATACGGACTACCTGAATGAGTTGAACCAGTATTACCGTCGTCGCGTTCACGATGTAATTGACGGTGCAGAGGGCAAGACCGGTGCCGATCTGACCGCATACCTGACCAAGGAAAACCAGGAGACGGTTAAGTACACGCGCACACGCTCCGAAAAATTCTGGGGCCAGATGATGATCGAGTCGATCAAGATGTCGAAGTTGACGTTTAACATGGACGCCAACCTTTAGGGCAACAGCGCCAATTATCTCTTTAATTTAAAACGATTCAGCATGACTGAATCGTTTTTTGTTGCACTTAATTAAAAAAATATTAGTTTAACATTGAAATATTAATAAGATATTCTATAATTAAGAAAAGATTGTTTCGTTGTATTTTGCTGCAGCATCTGCACTATGGCTTGTAACGATAGGCAAGGGGCCTTCTAAAATAACGCAAGGAATGGAAAATTATGAAAAAATATTTTGACCGTGATTGTGGGCCTGGATACGCCCTTCAG
This sequence comes from Lactobacillus sp. CA30L, assembly GCF_059900845.1. Lineage (NCBI taxonomy): Bacteria > Bacillati > Bacillota > Bacilli > Lactobacillales > Lactobacillaceae > Lactobacillus > Lactobacillus sp. CA30L. The sequence continues at coordinate 64,494 of NZ_JBWXGB010000005.1, read as the reverse complement.
CACGTGGACCTATTCGCAGATCTTTGCCATGGTTGAGGCCGCCGATAAAAGGCGGGTGGTGGTCGAAGTTAGTCTGATTGTCCTGGCTACCATTCTTTTGACGTTTGCTCGTTACCTGTATGAGCGGACCCTGAACCGGAACATCTACCTTTTTAACCGGAACGTGCGCAGCGACCTGCTCTCTTCCGACTTTGTCCGGCAGAAGGGATCGGTTTCCGACAAGCTGTCTTTTGTCACCAATGATTTAGAGCTGGTCGAGAATAATTACGTCAAGGAAATCTTTAAATTAATTACTAGTATTGTTAACCTGCTGCTTTGCCTGGTCATGGCTCTAAACGCCAACTTCCTGCTAACCTTGGTCTTCATGTGTTTCTCGGTTATTTCGGCAGTCGCTCCCAGGATTATGGCCAAGCGCGTCATGCTTAGTTCCAAGGCGTGGAGTGCCAGCGTGGGCAAGTACAAGGGTTTCATGTCGGACTACCTTAAGCACATCGACCTGATTCTGCACTACAACGCTATGCCCTTCTTTTTACTAAAGGGTAGGAAGGCTATTACCGCCACTGCCGCTGCTAAGCAAAAGCGGGAGAATACGATTGCTATGAGCAACTTGCTGGCTGGCATCTTGGCTTATGCCCTGTCGTACCTGCCCATCGGAATCGGTATTTTGTTTGTTCTAGATCACCGGTTGCCGCTTTCTTCCTTTATCATGGTCCAGTATTCCAGTACCTGGGTGGTCAACTCAATCTTAGCCATTAACCAGTCGATGACAACAATTAATTCGGCTAAGCCGCTTCTGGGCAAGCTGGAAAAGATTAAAAAGCTGCCCCAGTCTGAAGTAAGCGACCAGCTGACAACAATCGACTTCAAGGAGCTATATTTAGACAATGTGACCTTTGGCTATGCAGATAAACCCATTGTGCAAAACGCCAGCCTGACGGTTAGGCGCGGGGAGAAGATCCTTTTGACCGGGCGCAGCGGTCAGGGCAAGAGTACGCTGCTTAAGCTGATTGACCACGTCCTGCAGCCTAGCCGGGGTCGAGTCGAACTGATCCAGCCGGACGGCACGGCCATCGCCCCGCGCCCCGACTACTTCGGGGAGGTTAACCAGGATTCCAACATTTTTCACGATACCCTGCGCTTCAACCTGACGCTGGGACGGGATTTTTCTGAACAGGAACTAGCGCATGCCGTTCAAGAAGCGGGCCTGACACCGCTGGTCGAGAAGATTGGCCTGGACGCGGTCATCAAGGAAGACGGGACCAACCTGTCGGGCGGTGAAAAGAAGCGGATTGAATTGGCCCGGGCATTCCTGTATAACCGCAATTTCCTGCTGATTGACGAGGGTACCGCTTCATTAGATCCGCAAACCGCACACGAAATTCACGAATTAATTCTGGGTTCCGACCTGACCGTGGTCGAGATTGATCACCATATTCCGGAAGATTTGCAGAATGAGTTTACGCATGCGTATAAATTAGAAGATAAGCAGCTAATAAAGGTTAGTTAAACGTTGAAAGCGGTGGCAAGACTGCAGGAAAAAGTTGCCTGCCATCGTCAAACGCTGCTTTTTATAGGGGTTAAACATGGAATTAGGTTTAGATACATATAAAAAGCACGTGCAAGTCGCAGGCAGCCTGACGCTAGCACGCGTTGCACTCAACTCGGCGGGCGTTTGCAAAGTGCTGCACCTCGATGGCAGCGAATATACTGCCATTCCGAAGGACCGCACGGAGCGGTTCTTGGTGGGCGATTGGGTGGCAAGTTGACTTCGACCTCATTAATGAACGCCTGCCGCGTTACAGCACCTTGGGCCGCATAACAGGCGAAGAGTACCACGCCGTCGAAAAGGATACTGCCAGCAACCTCGACCAGCTATTCATTTGCATCTCGCTGAACAAGAATTTTAAGGATACGCGGATCAAGCGCTACCTTTACGCCTTCCAAAAAGATGAGGAATACCAAACGTCCCTAGTTTTGACCAAGGCGGACCTTAATCCGGCAAGCGGTGAATTGGCGGCTAGGCTTGCGGCGGAATTGGGCGTTGCCGTTTTTTGCACGTCAAGCGTCACGGGTGGGGGAATTGATGGGCTCAAGGCCAGCATCTTGCCTGGTCAAACGGTCTCGTTTTACGGCAATTCGGGCGTGGGCAAGTCGACACTGGTCAATGCGGTTGCGGGCGAAGAGGTAATGGCAACGAGCAGCATCAGTGCCAAGACCGACAAGGGCCGGCACACGACGACCTCTTCGCGGCTTATTCCGATTGCGCGCGGTGGCTTTGTCCTGATTGACACGCCCGGCATCAAGAGCGTGGGCGTCGGGACAAGCAACGCGGCCCAAGTTTTCCCCGTAATCGTTGAATTAGCCCAAAACTGCCGCTTCCGTGACTGCAGGCATAATAATGAGCCCGGGTGTGCCGTTCGTGCCGCCGTTGAGAACGGCCAGCTGGACGCGCGCGACTATGAACAATTCATCGAACTGCAGGCAGAAGGGAACAGGACTCAAGGATATCTGGACGTGAAGACGGCCAAAAAGCTGCGGCGCAAGGCGGAAGGCAAAAAAGAGGCAGTCAGTAAGCGCCGCTACCGCAAGCCCCCGATGTAGGCACAAAAAAGCCGTGAGCGTAATTTCTGCTCGCGGCTTTTTGAGTATTAAATTTACTGTTTGGTGATGATTGCCGAATGGCGGATTCCATACAGGTAGTAGATGAACAGTCCGATGATGGTCCAGCCCAGCATGTATTTTTTGGCTTGGCTATCAAGGCCCCAGAAGACCGCTAAAGAGCCCAGAAAGGCGAGACCGGGCAGAACCGGGTAAAGGGGCACCTTGAAGGCCGGGTCAGCGATGTCGAGCCCCTCACGCGGGCGCAATTTGTAGATGCCGATGGAAACAAACATGAATGCAATGAGCGTTCCTGCGGAAACAAGCTGGGTCAGAAACGAAAAGGGGATGAAGGCCGAGATCACAATCGCGATAATTGCGACGGTCCAAAGCGAGTTAGCCGGGCGGTGGTCTTTATTCAATTTTCCTAACGCCTTCGGCATCATGCCATCGCGGCCGAAGGAATAGACGAGGCGGGAACTGGCCATGGCAAGACCAATCAGCGCGGTGAACATGCCTAAGATGGCGATACCCTGAACGATGACGGCAATTTTGCCATAGCCCGTTTGTCTTAAGGCGTAGCCAACGGGTTCGGCCGAGTTCAGATACTGATGGTAGGGCACCATGCCGACCAGTACCAGGCTGACGGCAACGAACAGGACGACGGCAATCAGAAGGGAGCCGATAATGCCGCGGGGCATCGTCTTTTGCGGGTTGACCGCCTCCGCCGAATTAGACGCAATCGTATCAAAGCCCAAAAAGGAAATGTAGATCATCGAGACGCCGGCATAAATTCCCTGCCAACCACCGAAAGGTCCGTGTGGCGTTTGGCGGTAGTGGGGAATGAAGGGCAAGAAATTGGCCTTTCTTATTACGGTGAGGCCGACGACCACAAATAAGAGGATGGCCAATACCTTGACGACGACCAGGATGTTTTCGACGCGTGAAGCCTTGGAAACGCCAAAACTAACAAGAATGGCGGCGATTACGATGGCAATCAGCGCAACCAAGTCAAGGATGCCGCCGCTAACGCCGAGCGGGTTGGCCAGTGCACGCGGCAATTTCCAGCCCCAGGGCGCAATCAGGGCCCGCAGGTTGGCGGAAAGCCCCGAGCTGATGAAGGCCATTCCGATCAGGTACTCGGCCAGAAGGGCCCAGCCGGAGATCCAGCCCCAGAATTCGCCGAAGATGACGTTGATCCACGAGTAGACGGAGCCGGCAAACGGCATTGCCGCCGCCATCTCGGCGTAGGCGAAGGCAACAAGGCCGGCAACGATCGAAGCGATGATACAGGAGAGGGCAACGGCGGGCCCGGCGTGCAGTGCTGCCACCTCACCGGGCAAGGTGAAAATCGACGTTGACACGATTGTGCCCACCCCGAGGGCGAGAAAGTCCCGCACCTTGAGCGTCCGAACCAGCCGCCCGTCTTTTTGCTGGTAGATGCTGGGATCTTCTTTCCGGTTCATTGCTTTCCATAAATTCACGTAAAATATACTCCTTTGTTACTAAGATGGGCGCTAAAAGGCGGCAATCCGGAGCGCGGAGTAACCGTTAACGTGACTGGCATTGTGCGAAGTAGTCATGCTTTTAGTGACCCTTGCAGGATTAAATAAAAAGACGGCACTCAGGTCAAACTTTAAGCGCCGTAATTAAAATATTTTAACATTAATAACATCATTATATTAAAAATAATAAGTTGGTTGTTAAAAATAATCAATGGTAATCATACAGATATTCAGGCCAAAAAGCAAGATTTACGGAATTGGGGGGCCTAATCTTGGCTTTTTCAATCGTCAATAGCCGCTATTTTTGCTATACTGGTTCAAGGTGAAAGTTAATGAATGAACTCGAAAAAAATGAAGAATTAGGCGACCTGTACGCATATTACGGTGCTCTGTTCACCCAGAACCAGCAGGATTATTTTTCTGACTATTACTACAATGATCTTTCTTTGGGCGAGATTGCGGCTAACCACGGCGTGTCGCGCCAGGCGGTCTATGACAACCTGCGGCGCTGCCGCAAGCTTTTGGGCAATTATGAAGCTAAGCTGCACCTGAAGCGGGACTATGATGATATTGAGCAAGAATTAACGGGTATTTCTGGACTGCTAAAGCAGGGGAAACCAGAAAAAGCCAGACAAAGAATCGACGAATTATTGACGAAAATGAGGGGAGAGTAATTCATGGCTTTTGAAAATTTGAGTGAAAGAATTCAGAAGGCGCTGCGCAATTTAACGGGCAAGGGCAAAATTTCGGCGGAAGACATTAATGCTGCCAGCCGGGAGATCAGACTGGCTCTGCTTGAAGCCGACGTTAACTTCAAGGTGGTCAAGGACTTTATCAAGAAAATCAAGGAGGAGGCACTGGGCAAGGAGGTCCAGGAGAGTCTGAATCCGGGTCAACAGGTCATCAAGATTGTCAACGATGAATTGACCAAGATGATGGGCACGAGTGCCGCAACTTTGAACAAGTCGAAACACATCCCGACGGTTATCATGATGGTCGGCCTGCAGGGTACCGGTAAGACGACGACGGTCGGCAAGCTGGCCAGCCGCTTGATGAAGCAGGAAAAGGCACGGCCGCTCTTTATTGCCGGCGACGTCTACCGCCCCGCAGCCATTGACCAGCTCCAGCAGATTGGCGATGAGCTGCAGGTACCGGTATACAGCGAAAGGGACCAGAAGAACGTTGCGCAGATCGTTGAAAACGGCCTGAAGCAGGCCGCGCAAAATAAGAACGACTACGTTATCATCGATACCGCCGGCCGTTTGGAAATTGACGAACCGCTGATGGAAGAGCTGGAGCAGGTCAAGCAGGTAGCCCAGCCCGACAACATTCTGCTGGTCGTTGATGCGATGACCGGTCAGGCCGCTACGGACGTTGCCAAGGGCTTTGACAGCCGCCTGGACATTACCGGCATCATCCTGACCAAGCTCGACGGCGACACCCGTGGTGGTGCGGCCCTTTCGATCAGGGCCGTCACGGGCAAGCCGATCATCTACACCGGTCAGGGCGAAAAGCTGACCGACCTGGAGCCGTTTTACCCGGACCGGATGGCCTCAAGAATCCTCGGCATGGGCGACATGCTGACCCTGATTGAGAAGGCCCAGGAGGACTATGACGCCAAGAAGGCCGAGGAAGTTGCCGAAAAGATGAAGGAAAACACCTTCGATTTCAACGACTTTGTTGACCAACTGGACCAGGTTGAGAAGATGGGACCATTGGACCAGATCATGAAGATGATTCCGGGCATGGCCAACAACCCCCAGCTTAAGAACATTAATTTTGATAAAAGTCAGATTACGCACGTCAAGGCCATCGTTTCTTCCATGACCCCGCAGGAGCGCGAAAATCCGGAACTGCTCAACCCGAGTCGCAGAAGGAGGATTGCGGCGGGTTCCGGTCGACCGATTGTCGAGGTTAACCGCATGATTAAGCAGTTCAAGCAGGCCCGCGACATGATGAGCAAGATCACCAAGGGCAACTTCAAGGGCATGGACAAGCTGCCGGGAATGGACTCGCCGATGGCCAAGATGGCAATGCGCCACATGGGCAAGAAGTTTAAGAAAAACAAGAAAAAACGTCTGAAGGTCAAACGTTATCATTCATAATTAGCAGGCGTCTATGGTTGTTTTGCCTGTTAAGTAAAAACACTTTACACCCATCAAAAAAAGTGCTATATTAATGTTCGTAACTTTTAGGAGGAATTAATTATGTCAGTAAAAATTCGTATGCGCCGCATGGGTGCCAAGAGAAAGCCTTTCTACAGAATCGTTGTTGCGGACTCCAGAATGCCTCGTGACGGTCGTTTCATCGAAGAAGTTGGTTTCTACAACCCAGTTTCAGAACCAAAAGAACTGAAACTTGATGAAGAAAAGATTTTTGAATGGTTGAAGAAGGGCGCACAGCCTTCAGACACTGTTCGGTCACTGCTTTCAGGTGCCGGCTTAATGAAGAAGCTGCATGAATCAAAATTCACCAAATAATGAATTTGTCAGTTAAAAGTTTGGAGCCAGCTGCTTCAAACTTTTTTCTTTGTTGACTAGGAGAAAAAATGCAATTTTACGATGTTGCGCAAGTATTGACGACACATGGTCTGGCAGGTGAAGTGAAAGTCAAGGTAATCACGGACTTTCCCGCCGAGCGCTTTGCCCCGGGCAGCAAATTGGCGCTCAAGGGTAACGAGAGCCAGGTGCTGACGGTTAGCAGCAGTCGCCCCTTCAAGCAGTTTTGGCTGGTGCAGTTTGCCCAAATCACTGACATTAATGAAGCCGAGCGCATCAGGGGCAAGATCCTGGTCGTTAGTGAAGAGGACCAGCACGAATTGCCCGCGGGGGCGTATTACTACCGCGATATCATTGGCTGCACGGTGATTGACAACCAGACGGGGCATTTTTTTGGCACGATCACCAGCATCGAGTCTCCCGGAGCCAACGACGTCTGGGAAGTTACCGAGGAATCCGGCCGCACGTACCTGATTCCCTATATCGACCAGGTCGTGAAAAAAATTGACGTTGCCAATAAGAAGGTCTACGTTGAACTACTGGAGGGTTTGCGCGATGAAGATTAACGTTTTGACTCTCTTTCCGGACATGTTTACGCCCCTGACCACGTCGATGCTGGGGCGGGGCCTGGAAGACGGCAAGTGGCAGCTCAACCTGATCAACTTCCGTGACTTCACCACCGACGTGCACCACCACGTGGATGATTCGCCGTATGGCGGCGGTGCCGGCATGGTTTTGCAGGTCATGCCAATCAAGAAGGCCCTTGACACGGTGGCCGTTAAGGGCAAGGTGATCATCACCGCGCCGCAGGGGCAAACCTTCAACCAGAAGATGGCCCAGGAGTGGTCGCAGGAAGAAAACCTGACCTTCATTTGCGGACACTACGAGGGCTTTGACCAGCGGGTGTACGACCTGGCCGATGAGGTTGTTTCGATTGGCGACTACGTCCTGACCGGTGGTGAACTGCCGACCATGAGCATGATTGACGCAACGGTGCGTCTTCTTCCCGGCATCCTGGGCAACGCCGCGTCGCCCGTTGAGGAAAGCTTTGCCCACGGCCTGCTCGAGTACCCCCAGTACACCAGACCGGAAGACCTGGACGGGATGAAGGTGCCGGCGGTGCTCTTGTCCGGCAACCACCAGAAGATTGCCGCGTGGCGCCACAAGGAGGCGCTGCGTGCAACCTACCTGCACCGCCCTGACCTATTGGCAAAGTATGAATTGTCGAGCGCGGAGAAGAAGATGCTGGAAGAGGTCAAGCGTGAGGAGGACCGCGCTTGATTTCAGCGGATTTGTTTGCTAGAATAATCAAGGTGCAATTTTGTTTGCACTAATAATTAGGGGTGTTCCGCTGGGGCTAAAGAGCGCCCATGAATGCCGTAGAAGGAGAAAAAAATGGATCCATTAATTCAAGAATTGACCAAAGAACAATTGCGTGATGACATTCCTGATTTCCGCGCCGGTGACACTGTTCGTGTTCACGTCCGCGTTGTTGAAGGAACGCACGAGCGTATTCAGATGTATGAAGGCGTTGTTATCAAGAAGAAGGGTGCCGGTATTGGTGCTACTTACACTGTTCGTAAGATGGCCTCCGGTGTTGGCGTTGAGCGTACCTTCCCGGTTAACGACCCGCGTGTAGCGAAGGTTGAGGTGATGCGTCACGGTCGTGTACGTCGTGCCAAGCTCTACTACCTGCGTGATCGTCACGGCAAGGCTGCTAGAATTGCAGAAAAGCGCCGTTAATCCGCTTAAATTAAAGAGAACCATCCTGTTGCGGGGTGGTTCTCTTTTTTTGGCTATGGTAAAATCGATAGCAATATAATTTGTGGAGGAAACTACTATGGAAAACTTGTTTTTGGCGGACTTTGATGCTAGCCCGCGCGCCGTCATCGAACCCGACCACGAAAAGGCCGAAACGCACTACCACTTTCCGGCCAAGTTGCTGTTTGCCTTTATCACAAGCGATGCCATTGACGCTTTTTTGGCCCAGCACCCGCACCGCGTCCTCGGCCAGTTCGACTGCTTTGAGGGCTTGACGCCAATCTACGCGGTTGACTTGCCAAACGAAACGGTCACGTTCTGCCAGGCTAAATTGGGCGCCCCGGCAGCCGTACAGCTTTTGGACTGGCTGGTTGGCTACGGCGTTAGGCAGGTACTGGCAATCGGATCGGCCGGCGTTTTGGTCGACCTGCCCGAAAACTACTTCTTGGTGCCAACGAGGGCAATTCGCGACGAGGGGACGTCCATGCACTATGCGCCAGCGCAGAATTTCATTGACCTGCGGTCGTCCTTTTTGACGCGCGTGGAAAAATTGATGGGTACGAACGGAGTGCGGGTCAAGGAGGTCACGACCTGGACTACCGATGGCTTCTTCCGGGAAACGCCGCAAAAGGCCCAGCAGTTTAAGGCCCTGGGCGCGTCCTGCGTGGAGATGGAATGCGCGGCACTGGCGGCTTGTGCACAATTCCGCGGCGTTGATTTTGCCCAGGTTTTGTTTACGGCGGACTCGCTCAGTGACCTGGACCAGCATGCAGGACGGGGCTGGGGCAGGGACGCACACGAAGAGGCACTTGACCTTGCAGCCCAGATTCTGGATAACCCCTAGTCCCAACTTTGTGAAAAGCAGCAGCCATGAAACGACCGTGGAACGGATGGAAATTTCACAAGCAAAAACAATAATGCTGGTTTGACAGGCTTTATTGTTTTAAACCAGGCCCAGTATTTGTGAAGCGTGATTATACAGTAGATGTGGAAAGTCCCGCATCCCGCTTTTGGCAGGTGGTAGGCGGCGCCTGCCCCTTCATCAGCCGTCCCGCATGCGTTTCTTGCGTCCTTTAAATCAACTAAAAATTGAGGTTGAGCCCAATCAGCAGGATGGTCAGGAAGAAGCGGACGAGCCAGTGGCTCCAGTCAACCCGATGGTGGAGTGCCATGCCGTTGACCGCGGCGACAATTAAAAGGGCGAGCAGGAAACCCGTAACGATTGTGGGCCGGTCCGTTAGCCCGGCAAGGACGACGCCAGCGCCCAGCAGAAAATTGGCTGCAACGAGCCAGACGGGCAAAGTTTTGTGGGCTGCCAGCGCCGCCAAACCCATGATGCCGCCGTATAAAATGGTTAAGAAACAGGTTAAGTAATTCATTGATTTTTCTCCTTTGCAAAATTAAAGCACCAGCTGCACCCCGACGTCAAGGCGGCGCCGCCGCTAACGGACAGGCAAGAGGGGGCAGCGCACGATTTCTTCTGCAACAAAAAAGCCGTCCGGCCAACCCCTGAATTGTGGAATTCATGAGTTGGCAAAACGGCTGTATTGAAGGGCAAGAGCCCGTTTGCCCGAATAGATTGGGAGAAACAACTCGGGCAGTAGCAGCTAGAAAATATTGCTGCGGTAAAGGCCGACTACCTTGCCCAGAATCTGCACGTTCTCCAGAATGATCGGTGCCATCGTGTCGTTTTCCGGCTGCAGGCGGAAGTGATCCTTTTCCCTGTAGAAACGCTTGACGGTGGCCTCGTTCTCATCGGTCATGGCGACAACAATTTCACCGTTGGTCGCGGTGCTCTGCTTGCGTACGATAACATTGTCGCCGTTCAGAATACCGGCATTGATCATGCTCTCGCCGTGTACCCGCAGCATGAACAGGTCGCCCGCATCGTTGGCAAGGTCGGGCGGCAGCGGGAAGTAGTCTTCAATGTCCTCCACCGCCAAAATGGGCTGACCGGCCGTGACGACCCCGACAACGGGAATTTCGGTTGGCTTGAGCCCAAGCAGCTTCTTGCCCTCGTCGGTTATTTCCAGTGCGCGCGGTTTCGTTGCGTCCTTAATGATCAGGCCCTTGCGTTCCATTCGGGAGAGGTGGCCGTGAACGGTCGAAGTGGACGACAAGTCAACCGCGTGGCAGATTTCGCGGACGGTGGGCGGGAACCCCCGCTTTTGGACGGTATCATAGATGTAGCGTAGAATTTGCACTTGCTTATTATCCTGAATGTTGGTCATAATTTTGCTCCCTTGCACTTGACAAACTGTTGATAAGCATATTTTAGCAAATATCTGGCATAAGCGCAAACAAACGTTCTAAGAAATTAAACTTTTTTTATTGGACGAAATAAGGTAGACTTTTTAGGATAAGGGGTGTAAATAATGACTGAAGACGAAGAAAAAAAGTTGATCAACCGCATCAACGAACTGTACCATAAGAAAAAGACCGTCGGACTGAGCGTTGAGGAGGAAGATGAGCGTAAAGAGTTACACCAAAAGTTCATCAAGAACTTCCGCGCGGGCTTTAAGCGGGACGTTGAAAACCTGGTTCTGATTGATAAAAACGGACGTGAGGTAACGTCTGAAAAGGCCAAACGGGCCCAACGGGAAAAAGGTTTAAGAAAAGATTAACGTTTATCTTTAATTTTACTTAATTTTTAGGTAAGATATAACTATTGGACAAATTGAGGTGAACATTTTATGAATATGGGATTAGCAGTCTTTTTAATTGTAATAGCACTGTTGCTGGGCCTAATTGGCGGTTTTTACGGTGCAAGAGCATACATGAAGAAGTATTTTAAGGATAATCCACCAATCAATGAAGACATGATTGTTGCCATGATGTCACAGATGGGCCAAAAACCTTCGGCCAAGAAGGTTAACCAGGTGATGAACATGATGAAGCACCAAAAATAATGGTCTTGCACGATTGAGAATAAAGGCGGAGGATTGTCTCCGCCTTTTTATTTATGGAAGATAGATGAGCTATGAAAATATTTTTTAAACTAGGCTGGTTTTTTAAAAAAGAAAAGAAGCGCTACCTGATTGGCATTGCCTTTTTGGCCTTGACCTCGGTAGTCAACCTGGTGCCGCCCCGCATTCTGGGGCTAATGGCCGACCAGTTGGAACTGGGCCACATCAGCTGGCAGGAGTATGGCCTGTTGATCCTGGCAATAATCCTGGCGGCGCTCCTGCTCTATGGCTTCCGTTACTTTTGGCGCCGGCAGATCTGGGGCGGTTCCGCGGAACTGGAATTGCAGTTGCGCTCGAAATTGTTTGCCCACTTTATGGAAATGGACCGCACCTTTTACCAGCGGCACCGGACCGGGGACCTCATGGCCCATGCAACCAATGACGTTTCCGCCGTTCAAGAAGTTGCCGGTGAGGGTGTTTTGACCCTGGTTGACTCGCTGATCATGAGCGTCTCGACGATGGTTGCCATGATTATCTTTGTCGACTGGCGCCTGACGGTCGTGGCGCTTTTGCCGCTGCCGTTTCTGGCCTGGGGGGCGTGGAAACTGGGCGACCAGCTCCATGATGCCTTCGACAAGTCGCAGGCAGCCTTTTCGCGTCTGAACAACAAGACGCAGGAATCCGTTTCGGGGATTAAGGTGCTCAAGACTTTTGGCCAGGGTCAAGACGACACTGCAGCCTTCGATAAGATGATCGATGATACGATCACGATCAACAAGCGCGTCTTCAAGTGGGATGCGCTATTTGACCCGCTGGGAACGATTCTCATCGGTCTGACCTACACAATCACGATTATTTACGGTGGTCTGCTCGTCAGCAGCAAGGTTCTAACAATTGGCCAGCTGGTTTCCTTTATTGCCTACATCGGCAACATGGTGTGGCCGATGTTTGCGATTGGCTACCTCTTTAACATTTTGGAGCGGGGCAGCGCCAGCTACGACCGTATTGAAAAGCTGCTCGACGAGAAGCCGGCAATTACCGATCAAAATGCCGACGAAAGTTTAGGTGCCGGCGACATTGCGGGCGACCTGAAGTTTCAGGTTAAGTCATTTGCCTACCCCGATGAGCCGCAGATTACGGTCCTGAAAAACGTTGACTTTACGCTGAAAACGGGGCAAACGCTTGGGCTTGTCGGCAAGGTGGGAGCGGGCAAGACCACGATAATTCAGCTGCTTCTGCGTGAGTTTGACTGCTACGACGGCCAAATAACGCTGAATGGCCATGACATCCGCGAGATCCCGCTGAACGTGCTGCTGCGCCAGATTGCATACGTGCCGCAGGACAACTACCTGTTTTCAACCAGCATTCAAAAGAACATTGCGTTCGCCGATGCCAACACGGGTACGGACGCAATTGTTGCGGCCGCTAAAAAGAGCGACCTGCACAATGACATCCTGCAAATGCCGGGCGGCTACAACACGCTAGTCGGGGAGAACGGCGTCTCGCTGTCCGGTGGCCAAAAACAGCGGATGTCGATTGCGCGCGCCCTGCTGAAGAGCAGTCAGATACTGGTTTTAGACGATGCGTTGTCGGCGGTTGACGCTAGAACAGAGCAGGCAATCCTGCACTCGCTGCGTAGAGAGCGTGCGGGCAAGACCACGCTGATTGCAACGCACAGGCTGACGTCGGTGATGAACGCCGACCTGATACTGGTGCTGAAAAACGGCCGCATTGTTGAGCGCGGGACCCACGACCAGCTGCTGCTTGAACGGGGCTGGTATGCCGACATGTGGCAGAGACAGGAAATAGAAGAAAAGGTGGGCGAATAATATGGATGAACAGAACATGAACCAATCCGTTTGGTCCCAAGAAATCCCGGTCAAAGAGCAGCTCGGCATCTTTAAGCGCCTTTTGGGTTTTGTGCTGCACTTCAAAAACGAGATGATTGTTGCGGGCATTGGCGCCTTTTTAGTCAGTGTCATTAACATGCTGCTGCCTTACGGTTTGCAGTACTTCCTGGATAATTATCTTGTCAAGGCCGATGTGACTACGCAGGTAATCATATTTGCGGGGCTGCTTTACGCGCTGGGTTCAGTGATCAAGGGCGTTTTACAGTTCACGTACGAGTACTTCTTTGCCCTGGGTTCGGAAAAATCGCTGGAGGGCCTGCGGGCCGCGCTCTATGAGAAGCTGCACACGCTGGGCATGCGCTACTTTGACCAGACGCCGGCCGGTTCAATCGTGTCGCGGGTGACCAATGACACGATGACCCTGAGCAACTTTCTAACGGTTTTATCCAGTGTCGTTATATCCTTCTTTTCTATCATCTCGGCGATGGTCGCAATGTTTACGACCAACTTCTGGGCCGGGGTAATCGTGCTGGCCTTTCTGCCGTTTCTCCTGCTCATTATCTGGGCATATTCAAGGCGCTCCTCTAAGCTCTACCGCAACTACCGGGAGCGGCTCAGCCGGATCAACACGAACCTGAACGAATCAATTGAGGGCGTTTCCCTGATCCAGCAGTTCAAGCAGGAAGAGCGCATGACCGGCAACTTTGAGCGGGAAAACTCGGCCCTGATGAAGACCCGCTTCAACATGATCAACCTGAACTCGCTTTTGCTGTCGCCGCTGACCAGCCTGCTTTATTCGCTGGCCCTGGCCCTGACGCTGATGTACTTCGGCTTTCCGCTGCGCTCAACGTTCGTGCCCGCCGGCGTCGTTTACGCCTTTTCGCAGTATATTTCACAGTTTTTTAACCCCATTTCCAACATGATGGACCAGATGACGTTCTTCCAGGACGGCATTGTTGCGGGCAAGCGCATCTTCCGGATACTGGACAACACCGACTATGAACCCGCACAGGATGCCCAGAAGGGACTAACGATTGCCCGGGGCAAGATCGAGTTTAAGCACGTCAGCTTCTCGTATGACGGCCAAAACGAGATTCTGCACGACATCTCCTTTACCGTCAACCCGGGTGAAACGCTTGGAATTGTTGGTCATACGGGCTCGGGCAAGAGCTCAATCATCAACGTGATGATGCGCTTTTACGAGTTCTACCAGGGGCAGGTTTTAATCGACGGCGTTGACATTAAAAAATACCCGAAGGCCGAATTGCGCAAAAAAATGGGGCTGGTGCTGCAGGAACCGTTCATGTTTTACGGTGACATCAACTCTAACATTAGGCTCTATAACCAAAATATTTCCGATGAGCAGATTGAAGATGCTGCTAAAACGGTTCAGGCCGATCGCTTCATTGCCAACTTGCCGGGCAAATACCACGCCCAGGTCGGCGAGGGGGGCAGCGAATTTAGTCAGGGCCAGCGGCAGCTGATTTCGTTTGCCCGAACACTGGTTACTGATCCCAAGATTTTGGTTTTGGATGAGGCCACCGCAAGCGTGGACACCGAGACCGAAACGTTGATCCAGCAGGGCTTAAGGCGCCTGCGTCAGGGGCGGACGACCCTGGCGATTGCTCACCGTTTATCGACCATCGTTGATGCTGACCAAATTATCGTCCTCGACAACGGGCGCATCGTTGAGCGGGGCACGCACGAAGAACTGTTAAACCATAAGAGTTATTACTATAACCTGTATACTCTGCAAAACGGCCAGAAGTAGTCTTTGACAATTTGTGAAAAGTATTTTTTGAAAGCGCTATTGATAACGGTTACATAAAGTAGTAGATTATAAATATAGTTTTGTCTGAATTTGTGAATTTTGATAAATAAGAAGGAGACTACTATGGAATACCATAAGATTAATCAAACCGACCGTGACAATTTGCGGAAATTTATTTCCGATCCGGAGCGCTTTGTTACTTCCCCTAATGCGCACTGGGACCACGATCAATTTGGAACTTTTAAGGCAATGCCGGATTTGGTTATTCAACCGATCACTAACGAAGAGGTAATGCACGTCGTTAAGTACGCAAGTGACAATCATATTCCGCTGGTGCCGCGCGGCAACTCAACCGGGTTGATGGGTGCGAACCTGACCGTTGAGGGGGGTATTTCACTTGATATGATTAAGATGAACAAGGTTTTGGAATATAGTCCGGAAAGCCTGACCATGACCATTCAGGCCGGCATGAGACTCAACGACCTTGACGCATACCTGGAAGACAAGCCGTTTGCTTACATGCCCGCTCCTGCCATGCACTGGGCAACGATTGGCGGCAACACGGCAACGAACGCCGGTGGGCTAAAGGCAATCAAGTATGGCGTTACGCGTGAGCACATCCGTGAAGTGAAGGTTGTTTTGACTAACGGCAAGATGTACAAATTCGGTTCAAAGGCCGTTAAGTCGTCCTCAGGCTACTCGCTCAGGGACCTCGTTGTTGGTGCTGAAGGTACCCTTGGCGTCATTACCGAAATCACCATCCGGCTTTACCCCAAACCGCGCAAGTCAATCAATGCGGTTATTCCATTCCCGACGCTGAATGATGCCATCCGCTCCGTCCCGGCAATTTTGGCTTCCGGGGTGGTGCCGACGACCGTTGAATTCATGGGACGCAAGGTCATTGACTTGTGGGAAAAATTCGCCAAAACCGAATTCCCGATCAAAGCCGGCAACGGCTTCATCATTATCGGCATCGACTCCTTCACTGAGGACGAGTGGCGCGCTGAACTGGAGCAGACGCTTGAAGCCGTTAAAAAGTTTAAGGCCGGCAAGGCAATCGTCATGAGTGCCGACTCGGAAGAGGCCAAGACGGTCTGGAAGTGTCGCGAAGAGCTGCTATTGGCAATCCAGAGTTCGACGCCAAAGATGGACGAAATCGACGTGTGCGTGCCGATTAATCACATTCCGGTAGTCCTGGATCGGATTGAAGAACTGGAGAAGGAACTGAACATCAGAATCCCTAACTTCGGCCACGCCGGTGACGGGAACCTGCACATTTACCTCTGCTCGGACGACATGAGCGATGAAGAATATGCCAAGACCAGCGACAAAGTTATTTCTGAATTGTACAAGACCGCCAAGAATCTGAACGGCAACATGTCGGGTGAACACGGCATTGGCTACGCCCGCGCAAACTACTACGAGGACTTCTATGGTCACGACTACACCGAGCTGCTTAGGAGCGTCAAGAAGCTGTTTGATCCAAACTACATACTCAACCCGGACAAGATTTTTAAGAAATAAGTTTGCTTCTAACCAAAAAGAGCATGAATTGGCTTCATGCTCTTTTTTTGTTTAATCAAGACTAGTTAGTAACCATGTAGTTTCTGGTCAGCGGCAGGTTTTGGCCCGACGGACCCTTGCTCAAAAGGTACTGGACAACGTCGATGTTGCCCGATTCAAAGGATGCGGCGCACGCCTGCAGGTAGAGGTCCCACATGCGCGTGAACCGTTCACCCATCTTCTTTTGAATCGTGGACCGGGCCCGGATAAAGTTTTGGTCCCAGATTTCAATCGTCCGTTGGTAGTGGCGCCGCAGCATCTCCACGTCGTCTACCTGGAGGCTGCTGGCTACGATGTGCTCGATGTTTTCGCTTAATCCCGGGATGTAGCCGCCCGGGAAGATGTACTTGTCGAGCCAGGCGTTGGTGGCGCCGCCCTGCTGGCGGGTAATGCCGTGGATTAGTGCAATACCGTCTTTTTTGAGGTACCTGGCAACGTCTTGGAAGTATTGGCCCAGGTTCTCCTTGCCGACGTGTTCAAACATGCCGACCGAAGTGATGTAGTCCCACTCGTCTTCACCCAGTTCGCGGTAGTCCTCAAGCTTTACCTCGGCTACATCCTGCAGGTTTTGATCGTAGATTTTCTTTTGCACCAGCTTGTACTGCTCCTCGCTCAGGGTCACGCCGGTCACCCTGAGGCCGTATTCCTTGGCGGCAGTCAGCATCAGCGTGCCCCAGCCGCAGCCGATGTCAAGCAGCGTCTTGCCCTTTTGCGGGTGCAGCTTATCGAGTATGTGGTGAATCTTGGCGTGCTGCGCCTTTTCCAGGTCATCGTGGTTGTCATCGGCAAAATACGCGCAGGAATAGGTGAGGGTAGGGTCAAGCCATAATTTATAAAAGTCGTTGCCGATGTCATAGTGGCTCTGCACGTCCTGCTCACTCTGCTTTTCGGTGTGCTTGTCGTGCGGCAGGAACCTGCGGAACTTTTTGGAACGCAAAAAGCTGCTGCTGCTTTCGTAGGCACCGCAAATCAACCGCTGCAAGCTGCCCTTGACCTCAATGCGCTTGTCCATGTAGGCCTCGCCTAGTGTCAGCGCTGCATTGTTCAGAATGGACGCAATCGGTATCTTCTCGTTAAAAATGATTTCGATGTTGGGGCTGCCGTTTCCGTATACCTCGCTCTTGCCATCCCAGTAGGTTACCCTCACGGGGAAAGGGAACGAGTTGCTCAACATCCGTTTATAAAAAGTCTTCTCTAACAATTGACTAACCCCTCCATAATAAATAATGAATATTAGTTATTCTAACACCAGAAAAAAAGATTGCAGCCTATGGGGCTTCAATCTCGTTTAATCCTTTATTGGGCATGGTAGTGAAAGGCCGGATTTTGTTCCTGATCAAGTCGGGCCCAGGCCTCCTTCATCTGCTGGTCAACCACTTCTTCGTTGTCATGGGTCAGCTTCATTTTGCGGTCAACGCGGATGGGCTCGCCGAAACAGACTTCAAGCGGTCTCCTCTTTAAGAGCCCCGTGAAGGTCAGTGGCCCCTGGTAGACAACCGGCACGATTGGCTTGCCGGAAAGCTTGGCAATCGCGATGGTGCCGCCCTTTAATTCCTCAGAGTGCCGGGTCCCGGAAGGAAAGATAATCAGCGAATAATTCCCCTTCTTCAAACCGCTGATGGGAATTTTCAACGCTGATGGACCGGGATGTGCACGGTCCACGGGGAAGGCGTGTGCATGCCTCAGGATAAAGCGCAGCAGTGGATTCTTAAACAATTCGACTTTGGCCATGAACATGAATTCCTTGGGACTGCCAGCGAGGGCAAACAGGATGGGCTCCCACCACGTGCGGTGCGGTGCCGCCAGGATATAGTTGCCGTCAGGGATGCGCTCGCGGTGATTAACGTGCAGGTGCCCGTTGATTAGCCACACGATGAAGCGGGCAACCGGGCGAATAAAGTGGTAAAACATAATCTCCTCCAATTGTTGTAAAATATTATAACAGAGCCTGAGGAGAGGATAAAATTTTTATGGACAATTTGCACAAGAATGAACGGATTGATTACATGTACAGCGATGAGCTCAAAATCATCCAGAGCAAGGAATCCTTCAGTTTTTCACTGGACACGCTGCTGCTGGCAGCTGCTGCCAAGGAGGCAATCCGGGACAATTCAAAGGTCGCGGATCTGTGCGCGGGCAACTGCGCCGCTACCATGTACATGGCGTATTTCAACCGGGCCAGGTATGATGCGGTGGAGATACAAGAAGACATCGCATCGCAGGCACGGCGGTCTGTTGAGCTAAACCAGATGGAGAACCGCATCACGGTTTTTCAAAAAAACGTGCAGGACGCCGCCGCCTTTTTGCGCAAAGATTCGTATGACGTCGTTGTAGTCAACCCGCCGTACTTCAAGGTCAGCCCCGAGCACAAGGTTAACCCCGACCGCGAAAAGGCCATCGCTCGCCACGAGCTCCTAATCAACCTGGAAGAAATTATCAGCGTTGCCAGCGGATTATTGAAGATGAAGGGCAAATTCTTCATGGTGCACCGGCCGGAACGGCTGGGTGAGATTGCTTATCTGTGCATCAATCACGATCTGAGCGTCAAAGTGGTGCAGCCCTACGTTGCCCACCGCGGCGAGGACAGCAACCTGGTTGTCGTCGAGGCGGTGAAACACACGGCCAGCGACGGCCTGGTTCTCAGGGATGCGCTTGTGGTCCACGGTGAAGACGGCAGCTACCTACCGCAGATTCAGCGGATTATTCGCGAAACGCCGGAGAACAGGGCGAAGCGCCGTGAACAAAAATCGTATTATTTTTATGTCCTCTTGTGCCGCGACGGCAGTTTTTACGGGGGCTTTACCGATGATCTCGCCAAGCGCTTGGCGGCGCATAACAGCGGCAAGGGGGCCAAGTATACCAAGGCCCGCCGGCCGGTCAAGATGATTTATCACGAGCAGTTTTCGGACAAAAAATTGGCACTGAAGCGTGAATACTGGTTCAAGCATCATTCGCGGACGTGGAAGGAAAACTTTTTGCGCACCCGGGGAGTTGATTTTTAGCCTTGCAACTTAGGCCTAAATCTAGTATCATTTTAAGGTATGCCAAATGGCATGCATGTATAAAACATCAGGGGCGATCAACGTTTTGGTG
Source organism: Lactobacillus sp. CA30L (assembly GCF_059900845.1). NCBI lineage: Bacteria > Bacillati > Bacillota > Bacilli > Lactobacillales > Lactobacillaceae > Lactobacillus > Lactobacillus sp. CA30L. The sequence goes on along the minus strand of NZ_JBWXGB010000005.1, from coordinate 44,949 downwards.
CCAGACAATGGTGAGACGTTGAGGTGACCGCTTGAGAGGTTTAAAACCATAGGAGGAAGTTATTATGTCAGTAGTTTCAATGAAACAATTACTTGAAGCTGGTGTCCACTTTGGTCACCAGACAAGAAGATGGGATCCGAAGATGGCGCCGTACATCTTTACCCAAAGAAACGGCATCTACATCATCGACTTGCAAAAGACCATTAATATGTTGGACGATGCTTACGCCTTTGTCAGAGCTGTTGCTCAAGATGGCGGCGTAATTCTCTTTGTTGGTACAAAGAAGCAGGCCCAAGATTCCATCGCTGAAGAAGCCACCCGTGCTGGTCAATACTTTATTAACCAACGTTGGCTTGGTGGTACTTTGACTAACTGGAAGACCATCCAGAGTCGGGTACAAAGATTAAAAGATTTAAAGAAGATGTCAGAAGACGGTACCTTTGATGTATTGCCAAAGAAGGAAGCCTCGCTTTTGACTAAAGAAATGGACAAGCTGGAAAGATTCTTGGGCGGTATCGAAGACATGCCAAGAATCCCTGACGTTTTGTTCGTAGTTGATCCGAAAAAGGAAAAGATTGCCGTTCACGAAGCCAACATCCTGGGCATCCCGGTTGTAGCCATGGTCGACACTAACACTGACCCAGATCCTATTGACGTTGTCATTCCTTCAAACGATGACGCTATCCGTGCTATCCGCCTGATTTCCGGCGCAATGGCCGATGCCGTAATCGAAGGCAAGCAGGGCGCTGACGAAGGCGAAAGCGCAGAAGCTGAAATGACCAAGGACGGCGCGGATGCTGAAGCAGAAGGCACGGAAGAAGCTGCCAAGGCTGATGAAGCTGCAACCGAAGACGACGCAGACAAAGACTAATTTTTATTGTTAAGCTTTTATTTGGAAGGATACATTAATGGCAAATATTACTGCTAAACAAGTTAAAGAGCTACGTGATCGTACTGGTGCCGGAATGATGGACTCTAAAAAGGCTTTGGTTAAGGCCGATGGAGACATTGAAAAGGCAATTGACATTTTAAGGGAAAACGGCGTTGCCAAGGCTGCTAAGAAGAGTGGCCGCATCGCTGCCGAGGGTCTTGCTGAGTTTGCATTCAGCGGCAACACGGCAGCCCTGGTTGAAGTCAACTCAGAGACCGACTTCGTATCATCAAACGACAAGTTTATCAAGCTGGTTGATGATGTAACTAAGGCAATCTTGGCTGCGAAACCTGCTAGCGTTGATGAGGCCTTGAAGGCACCAATGGATGGTTCTACTGTCGGCGACGCCATCACCAACCTGACCGCTGTTATCGGCGAAAAGATCACGCTCAGAAGGTTTGACCTGATTTCCAAGAGCGACGACGAAGTGTTCGGTGCATACAAGCACAACGGTGGCGCAATTGTTGCCCTCGTTACCCTTAAGGGCAACAGCGAAGAAGTCGCAAAGAACATCGCCATGCACGTTGCAGCAATCAACCCCGAGTACCTGAACAAGGAATCCGTTCCTAAGGCCGACTTTGACCGGCAAAAGGAAGTTTTCACCAAGGAAACCGAGAATGAAGGCAAGCCTGCCAACATCATTCCTAAGATTGTTGAGGGTCGGGTCAACAAGTACCTGAGCGAAATCTGCCTGGTTGACCAACCTTACGTCAAGGATGGCGACATGACCGTTGCAGAATACGCTAAGTCGCAAGGCTGCGAAGTTGCCGGCTTCACCCGCTACGAAGTAGGCGAGGGCATCGAAAAGAAGCAGGAAGACTTTGCTGCTGAAGTTCAAGAACAAATGAAGTAATTTTTGATTAACTCAAAAAGAGTGTGGGGATTAGTTTTTCCACACCAACTAAAGAGGCGTTGAACAAGAAGTTCAACGCCTTTTCATCTGTAGTCCGACTTAATGACTGGTTTTTATGGGACTGGGGATATAAAATGTGCTGGCCTAGTACAAGCAAACTTAAAAATAAATTCCATTAATTTTAATAATATGATATATTAGATGATGTATTTATTAACAATAATATACAGATAGAAAATTATAGATAAGGCATGAAAGTTTATGCGGGAGATTGTGAACATGACTAATTTGCTTGAAACGAAAAATATTGTTAAAAAGTTTAAGGACCAACTGGTTTTAGATGGAATAAATTTGCATGTTCCTGAAAATAAAGTTTATTGTCTTTTAGGACCCAATGGCGCTGGTAAAACTACGTTAATGAAGATTTTAACGGGAATGATTGCGGCTTCGAGTGGCAAAGTCAAATTTGCCGGCCATGAATGGACAAGGTCTGACCTGGCTGATATTGGTTCGCTGATTGAGAATGCTCCTTTATACGGCAATCTGACTGCCGAAGAAAACCTGCAGGTGATCTGTCGTTTGCGGGGAACAAGCGAAAGCGAAATTCCAGGTATCTTGCAAACCGTCGGTCTGGGCAGCACGGGGAAAAAACTAACCAAGAACTTTTCCCTGGGAATGAAGGAACGGTTGGGCATCGGGCTAGCACTAGTTGGACACCCCAAGCTGCTGATTTTGGATGAACCCACCAATGGTTTGGATCCGGTAGGCATCCAGCAGCTGCGCAATTTGATCGCTGAATTCAAGCAGAGAGACATCACGATCATTATTTCTAGCCACATGCTCTCAGAAGTGGAACACCTGGCCGATAACATTGGCATTATTGGTGGGGGCAAGCTTCTTTTGGAGCAGCCTTATGACCACGAAACCGATTTGGAAAAACTCTTTAATTCTACCCTAGAGAAGGCCGGTGTTTTATATGCTTAGCGTTTTAGCAAATGAGCTTTTTAAAGTCAAGAGAACGATTATCAGACCGCTAACGGTGCTTTTTCCCTTTTTGGTTGTTGTCTTCACTGGTCTTTTCTTTAATTCTACGGGTTACGTGCTTGAAAGCACAATTAACCAGTGGGGCTTTCTCTGGCTTAATTTATATTTGGCCCTAATTATTGGCCTGATTGATCGTCATGAAAAAAATAGTACGGAGTATAAAACAATTTTAAGTTCTCCCACTAATTTATTTACTTATGAATTAGGAAGAATTCTGCACGGTGTGCTGCTGTCGTTTGCTGTCAGTCTGGTTTTAGCCATTTTTCTGCTGTTAACCAGTCTGGTTAGTCCGGTTAGGGTCGGAATTATGCCCTGCCTAACAGCAGTCGGGGGACTTTTTTTAACGACATTGTGGGAAATTCCCCTGTACACGTGGTTAAGCAGAATATCTAACCTCTACGTTACTGTTGGACTAGCCTTTATTGGCTCTATTATTGGCATATTTTGTGTAACCACCTTTTCTTGGGGCCCGGTTTTGCCGTATGGTTGGTCCAACCTCTTTCCCGTTGCACTAATTAAATTGCATATTAATGGTTTTCCATTAAAGGCTGGTGAAGTTGTACCCAACGCTTCCTGGACCATTCTGGCTTCGATGGGCTTATTCGTTATTTTCAGCTGCTTGACGGCTGCTTCATTTCAAAGGCAGGTGACCCAAAATGCTTAAACAAATTTTTGGTGCGGAAAATGTCAAACTACGGCGCAGCATGCTGCTCTACCTACATTTAATCGCCTTAATTGTCCTCCCCGTTATCTTTGGTTATTATTACGGCAGTCGAAAAGCCCTCTCTAGTGCAGCAAATATGATCAATACGTTTAATGATCTTTTGGCACTTGCTTCGCCACTAGCCATAAGTATTGTAGTGTGCTTAGTCTATGACCGGGAAAAAAAGGCCGGGGACTTTAAAAATTGGCTAACCGAACCGATCAGCAGGGGCAAAATAATAGTGGGGCAATTGTTTTATTACTGGCTGCTGTATGTAATTGAAATCATCGGCACGAATTTAATTTATTACCTCATCTTGACTTTTGGTTTCAACGTGGTGGGCATTTCTTTTATTAAATTATTGCTTACTAGCATTGCCATGGCGCTTTTGGGCTTTTTGCAGTATGAGCTTGCTGAAGTGGCTGCAATGAAGTGGAATGTTGGTGGTAGTTTAGTTTTAGGCTTCTTTGGCGCGGTAGTTGCGATGTTAGGCATAACCTCCTTGCTTGATTTTATTTGGCCGGTTATTCCTTGGGCATGGCAAAGCCGTTTGACCGTCTTTTGGCTGCCTAACATTCCGCTTGCTTACCAAAAAGTATCTGCATTGACTTATGTTGTACCAGTTTTGTTAACCATCATCTTAAGTTGGATGATTATACGCTACTTTAACCATTGGCAAGAAAAGGCAGAATAATGGTGAATAATGTTTTCAAATTCTGGTTTATGATTTAGAAGTCGCGGGTTAGGGGATATAAACGCCGGCCTCTGCAGAATTAAATGACTTAATAACAAAAAAGCAGCATCCCGCTACTAGCAGGAATGCTGCTTTTGTTATTCGCTTTTGCCAATGGCAACCTGTTTCACGCTGCTCCATCCGCAGTGAAGGAGGTAGGCCGAGGCAAAGGATAAAAGCCAGGTCAATAGCCAGGCGCCAAAGAAGTGGTCAAGCAGGTACCAGTCCCGTTCGTGTACGCCGTGAAAGACGTAAAAATAAAGCCAGGCAAAGTACAAAGCAGCGGCAACCAGTGCCACAAGAGTACCACACTTGGTGTTTTGTCCCACATAGCAGCTAATGGCCCAAAAAAGCGGCATTAGAATAATAAATTGCAGCATCACGGTGTTGTACCAGAGGTGCGGGGCGGCGTTGCCATTAACGAATTGCCAACAAAAAGAACCAAAGTTAGTAAAATGGTTGACCTGCTGCAGCCACGGCATGCCCAGCAGGTAGACCAGCGTCCACCAAAATGTGGGTACAAACAGGTTGGACCAACTAGCCCTCATGTGCTTTTGGTAAGAAAACGCCCCCGCCAAATCATTGGTACGGATCGTCGAATAAAGAATGCCAAAGATAAAGGCAGGTGCGGTATATTTTACCAGGTTATAAAGAAGGCCAAAAACATCCTGCGTCTGGGTGGGCTGCCCCACGCCGAGGATCATGGACATAATTGGCTGCGACATGACAGCGGTGCAGGCAAATACTTTTAAGTAATCGCCGATATCGGCAATGTTAAGCATTGGTGAACGGCGTTGCGTCATTGAACGATCCTTTCTTTGTTACTACGTATAAAAGATTTAAAGTTAAAATCAGTATATATTTTAGTTTCGGCAATTTTAAATATTATATTAATCCTTGTTTTGTTGCTTTATTTGCAATTGATCTTTGAGAAAATCAGTAAATTGAGTAATACTTGTTTTCTTATTACTAGTCAGAGAAGCAACCCCGTAACTTAGTTCGATATCGTACTTAATTGGAATGGACTTTACGTATTTGTTGTCTTTGCCACATATAAAGTCTGGGCTAAATGTAATGCCAAGTCCAGACCTACTCATGATGTTGGCAGTGTTAACGTTATTTACGTATGCTATGGCTTTAGCAATATTTTCTTTGCGAATAATTTCCTGAAGTCTGAGTTGTTCTGGTGGACACCAATTATTATCCAAAAGAATTATACTTTGATCCTTAAAATCCTGACTAATAAAAAAACTTTTAGCGGATAAAGAGTTTGAGCGTGGGACCGTTGCACAGAAATTTCCGGTAATAATTTCATCATACTTTGCATCTTTAAGCTCCGCTACGTCATCTTTAGTGGTTAGAATTAAATCACAGTCGCCATTTAAAAGTTGCCTTTTGAGTTGTGTATGATCATAGTTTTGGAGAAAAATTTTTATACTGGGGAACTGATGCCGAAATCTAGGTATTAGTTGTGGGATGAATTCTTCTTCGTACGGAGAATTTGTTATACCTATAGTTAAGGCAAATTTTTCTTTATAGGTTTGCTGTACTTCTTGAATTGATTTGAAATATGTATTTAGAAGTGGCTTGATGTTTTCATAAAGCAATTGCCCTTTAGGCAAAATCTCAACTCCTCTTCTTGATCTTTTGAATAATTTTACACCAATTTCATTCTCTATAGAGTTTAGTGCTTGAGACACGGCTGGTTGAGAAATATTTCTACGGTAAGCCGTTTTCCTGAAGTTTAGCGTTTCTGCCAAATCAACAAAAATTTCTAAATGATCTAAGTTCATAATAGTCTCCTGATAAAAGATGCTTATTAGTAATAATAAAGTTAATAATCATTACTTTTTAAAGATGATATTATTATATCTGAAAGCGCTATTAAACAAAAGCAAAAGGAGAATATGATTATGAATCAATATCAAAATGTAGACGGTTACGATTTAGACAAAGTGGTTCCCGCTAAAATAATTAAAACTGACGTTTTAGTAGTTGGGGGTGGTAATGCCGGCATGATGGCTGCCGCGGCTGCTAACGAAAAGGGCGTACATGTTATTTTGATTGAAAAAGAAAAAACAATAAATCTAATGAGAGTAGGTATAGCCAGTGTTGACAGTAATGCTCAGAAACGGGCAGGAACGGTAATCAACAAGCTAGACCTAGTTGAATCAATGGCTTCGTTTGCACAGCACAATGTTGATGAACGCTTGCTAAAAACATGGGCAGATAACAGTGCCGAAAGCGTTAATTGGTTGGAAGACAATGTTTTAAGACCGAATGGTGCGCACTTTAAGTCAGAGCCGGATGCAATGGTAACAGGAAAAGCCTATCAAGGTTTTCCAACTGAAAACGATCCAACGACGGATGATCAGTCTTTTGTATCTTACGGAGACTGGTTTGTTAAGTATCAAGAAAATCATAATGTTGATATGCGTTACCAAACCTCTTTAGTTAAATTGCTTAAGGAAAAAGATACAGTGACGGGTGCTATTGTCAAGGACCTTGCTAAAGATGAATTTTATGAAATAGATGCATCAAAGGGTGTAATCATCGCAACGGGTGGCTACTCTGCAAATACGGATTTATTACAACAGTGGAATTCTTTGTCTCTCAAGAAAAATGTTTATAACGATTCTCCCCGGTCGAACGGAGCAGGGATTACAGCAGCTTTAAATGTGGGTGCTATGCGTGACGAAGAGCCGGCCGAGAGTATTTTCGATCGTGGACTTGTTCCTGTGGGAACTAAAACAGAAGATATGTACTACCAAACTGCCACGTATGATAACTGGCTCTGGATTGGATCATATCCATTCTTAAAGGTTAACCTGCGCGGGAAAAGATTTGCTAATGAATCTGTTCCGTACCAGTTCATTGTCAATGCCGCAAGCAAAGAGCCCGGATACCTATACGCAATGGTTTGGGATGATAATTATGCCGAACAACTTGAAAAGATGCACATGTTGGGATGTGCACGCTATGGTTTCCCAGGTTATATGAGTGGCAAGCAGGCATTTATCGATGACACCGAGAACTACATCAAAAAGGGTCTTATTGCGAAGGCCAATACGGTCGAGGAATTGGCCGCAAAGCTCCACTTGCCGGCTGATAATTTAAAGCAAGCCGTGGCCAATAATAACCAGTCCGTCATTGCCCACAGCGACCGGGAGTTCGGCAAGGAAGCCTACAGAATAACGCCGGTTAACAAGGCCCCGTACTACGGCTGCATTCTGGGTGGCCGCATCCTGTGTACTTTTGATGGTCTGAGGGTTAATACCAAGATGGAGGTGCTTGACACGAACTACCAGCCAATCAAGCACTTGTATGCGGGCGGAAATGATTCCGGCGGCTTCTTCTGGGGCTCATATAATGACCGGGTGCCGGGTCTGGCTTCGAGTCACGCCCAGACCTTTGGCCGGTTAGCAGGCAAAAATGCTGCGGAAAATTGATTAATGAATAGGTCATCCGGCCCTGGTTAAAAATATCAGGTTTGAAAGCACAAACGTAGTCCTTTAAAACACGTTTCACCAAAGCGGTTGGCGCAGCGCAAGGGACGTTTGTGTTTTTTACTTAAGAGGCAAAATTTACTGGGCCGATTAACCGCTGTTAAAAGCTGCGCTTGCAAAAATACCGCCTTGTAAACTTAGTGAAAAAATTCATTATATAGTTGACGGTGAACCTCCTTCATCACTTACACTAAATACGTAAGCGTTTAAAAAGGAGAGATAAAAATGACAGACAAAGCCGTTTATACCGGAAAAGGCAAGGGCTTCAAAAGCACCATTATTGTAGAAGGCGAAGTTGCCGGTGAGCAACTGAAAAACGTTAAGGTTGTTTCGAGCAATGACACTGAGAATATTGGCGAGTTAGCGCTGCCCAAGCTAGTTGCACAGGTGAACAAAACAAACAGGTTTGCGGCTGACGCAGTTTCTGGTGCTTCCTATACTTCAAGGGGCTTTAATGAGGCGCTTCAGAATATTAAGGATCAATTGGAAGGCATTGAAATTTCGACTGACACCAATATAAAAGACGGCGTTTACCGGGAAGACATTGCGTCTTTTGCCGAAAACGAGGGTTTGCCCGGAACGGGGAGAGCAACTTTAGAGGTTACCTTTCAGGACAACCAGATAAAGGATATAAAGGTTCTTAAATATTCGGATACGCCGGTGATTGGTGGCATGGCCTTTGAACTTTTAAGGAAGCAGATAATTGAGAATCAGTCAACCGCCGTCGATGCCATTTCGAGTGCAACGGTTTCATCCACGGGCTACTTAGCGGGCGTGGCCAAGGCTATAGACGATGCCGGTGGGGATTCACGTGCTTTTGCCAACCGCAAGATTGCAAAACCGGAACCCAAGCACGAGGAGCTGCACACGGACATTATTGCCATTGGTGCAGGTCTAACCGGTTTCAGTGCCGCCTTGGAAGCCGCCCAGGAGGGTGCAAGCGTGATGCTCCTTGAGGCCGGACAAACCTACAGCAGTTCCACGACCCGTGCGCAGGGTTTTATCATGGGTGCGGACACCGACGAGCAGAAGCGGCGTGGGATTAGCGACAGCGCGGAAAGTTTTTATAATGACCTCATGGCGGTATACGGCGACGAGCCTAATATCGAACCAGATTTGCTACGCAAACTGGCAAATGAATCAGCTGATTACATCAGGTTTCTGGAGGATCAGGGACTGAAATGGGACAAGGTCGTCAACATTGCGCCTAAAGCGCCGCGTCTGACCAAGCGTGCACACACCATCAAGGGCATGGGAACAACACTAATGAATACGCTGGTCAAGGCAGCCCGCGACAAGGGCGTCGACCTGCGTTTAGGGGTGAAGGTTGACGAACTTATTGTCGAAGACGGGCAAGTAAAGGGGGTTGAAGCTACGACCGTTGAGGGCGCTAGGCTAACAATTCATTCGGCGGCCGTTATCGTCGGGACCGGTTCATACACGGCAGACCCCACGCTAATTAAAAAATACAACACGAAGATGACCAATATTGAAGTTGTTGTTGGCAACGGTGACGGGTCAGCACTCAAATTTTTTGACCAGGTAAACGCTAAAATTGTTAACGTGCCGTACCTGCAATTTATGTATTATTTCTACGGTGCCTCGTTTGGCGATAAGTTCCCTGAGGCAATTCCGGAATCGCCAACGCTGCCCAACTATGACGTTCTTTCGGTAGACGGCAGCGGCAAGAGGCTGGTTTCCGAAGATGATTTTACCTTCGAATTTACCAAGCGCTGCTGGTACAACGGCTATGACGAAGGGTACGCGGTTTACGGCCAAAAGACGGCAGAAAAATATCCGATCATGACCGAACTGGGCCTCACGAAGAAGACCGCACATGATAGGAATTTTGGCTATAAAGAAGACAGCATCGAAAAATTGGCGAAAGACGTTAACATCGATGCAAAGACCTTGCAGAAAACGATTGAGCGGTACAACGAGTTGTGCGACAAGGGCGTGGATGAAGATTTTCACAAAAATCCTGCTCACATGGTCAAGATAACGGCGCCCTACTATATCTTAAGAATGCCGCAGGTATGTACTGACGGCTACACGGGGGCAAAGATTGATGAGCACGGCCAGGTTTTGAGCGCGAACGGAACGCCCATTCCTGGTTTGTACGCTGCTGGTTCATGTGCCGACAGTGGCGTCATGGGAATCGACTACTTTGGTGACGGAATGTCCCTGCTTAACTGCGGCGTTTTCGGCCGTGCAGCCGCTAAGGATGCAGTCTCAAAGATCCATAATTAAATAAATTGTTAAAGGGCCCTAATTTTTCTGAAATGGGGCTTTTTTTCTGCTTTAATATAGCTGTGTGAAAGCAGAAAGAGATAAATGACTATGAAAAGAGAAGTAAAGTACCCGTATATTTATACATCTTCGCAACTGGGAAAGTTTTTTGGCATCTCAATCAAGGGCATTGAATATTATGAAAAGAAAAAATTAATATCGCCGCAACGGGTTGGCAATAATAAGCAGCGCCGCTTCAACCTAAACGACTCGTATCGAATATTCATGGCACGCTACCTGAGTCAAGCGGGCTTCTCACTAAATGAAACACTGGGTATTCTGAACTCTCCCAGTAAAGAAGTTGCTTTAGAGCACGTAAAGCCGCAAATTGATAAGCTAGAAAAAGAAAGTTTGCGATTAAGTGTAACACTCGCTATTATGAAATATAATTACAACCTTCTAAACAGTGTTGATGAAGGGCAGCCGTTTTTTCAAGTGGAAGAATCACCGGCTTTTAAGCAGCTGTTCTTAAGGGAAATGGGCGGTCCGCACCAGAGTAATGAGGAGCAGACTGAAGAATACCGGCAGTGGAACGAACTGATGCCGATTACAAATGCGTCCATAAGATACCGCAAGCAGGAGGTCTTACAAAAAACATCGGTAATTGAGCCCGAAATCGAAATGATTATCAGCGAAGATAATTTTAAGCGTTTTGGGTTGAAAGCCAGTGACAGGGTACGCACAATTCCTACTCAAACCTGTTTGCATACAGTGGTTATGGGAAACGCACAAGACATTGACAGTAAAAAATGGCTTGACGAGGTAAGGCGCTACTTGAAAAAGAACGATTTGCTGCTTAACGGCGATATTATTACTTCACTTCTGCTGGTCTTGAGCAATCCCGAGGCGGAAATTCGCTTTGACGAAGCGTGGATTCCGATTTCAGACAGATAATATCTTATTGTGTACACCAATTTAAATTCTGATTGATATTCAAAGTTTTTTGTGTGCTGAATTAACTACCCTACACAACTTTTGCGCGACTTCGTTCACTTGGGGCGAAGCACTTCTATTAGTAGTTACACCGACGTCCAGGTTGAACATCGTGCGTGGAATCTCCATGACGTTAAATTCGTACCTGCTGGCATTCAGGTAATCCAGCGTGTCGTTTAGCGTAACCGTGATGCCTAACCCCTTGATTGCAAGCTGGCAGGCGCCAATAAAGTCGTTCACCTTGATTGTTTTATGGACCCTGATGCCGTCGTCTGCGAATAAGTGATCGGCAATCTTTTGAAAAACGGAGTTATCGGTCAGTGAGACGAGGGCACTATTGTTTAACTGGTGGAATAATGCCGGTGAAAATGCCACTTTGCGCCTGCCTTTTTGAAAGAGGGCGTGGTTGCGGGGAATGATTATGCTCGCCCGGGAACGGTACAGGTAGCGCGAGTTGAATTCCGGCCCGTGCAGCAGGGCACCCCAAAAGACGTCAACGTTGTGGTTTTCGAGCATCTTAAGCGACTCATTCGAAGTGAAAAGGTGCTGAATTTCAAATTGAAAATTGGGAAATGCACCTTGCAACTCACTAATGACCGCTGTGGTTGTTCTAGCGGTCCAGAGTGGCGCAAGCGCAACTTTAATTAATGGTTTTTGGTTGGGTGAATAGTGCTCCAACTCGTGTTCAAGTTGGATGCGGTCGCCGATAATTTTTTCTAGCCCCCTGGCTAACTCGGCACCGGCTGGGGTCAAGGAGATTGGCACCCGGTTGCGGTTGACCAGGCGGACGTGGTAGTGGCCCTCCGCCTTGGTAATAATCTGGCTGACGTAGGGCTGACTCAAGTACAGCAGATTGGCCAGTTCACTGACCGTCTTGACCTCGTTCACGGTTAGGAGAATTTGGTGTAAAAGTTTTTCATCCATAGCATCTTGCCTCACTATTATTGCAGTTTCACAATGATCAGAATTCAAAATATTTATTTTACATTGGTGATTTCATAACTTATATTAGCATTGTAAGCGGTATTTAGAAATATCATTTAATAGTAAGATTTCAATAATGAGGGAGAAAAACATGTTAGCACAAAATAATCAGTATGACCTGGTGATTGTTGGTTCCGGTTTATCCGGTCAAGCCGCTGCAGCCGAGGCCGCAAGTAGGAAGCTAAAGACGCTTGTAGTTGAGCAGGGCAGAACCACCGGTGGCTCGGGCAACTACGTTGAGGGCGTGTTTGCCATTGGGAGCCAGATGCAGAAGGAACAGGGAATCGATCTTTCCGCAGAAAAACTGCTGCACGACGAGCAGGAATTCTCGCACTTTGAAGCAGACACCATGATCTGGAAGGACTACATTGCCCAGTCAGCTGCCAACGTCGACTGGCTGGAGCAACTCGGTGTGAAGTTTAAGGGCGTTGCAACCCTGGGCGCGGGTCTGAACACCTGGCACATGTTTAGTGGCCTGGGCAATCATGCCATTCACGATGGGATGCAGCCCCATTCAGAGCAAAGGGGCGTTGAGTTTATTACTTCCGCGGCGGTCACCGACTTGCAGCAAGATGACACCGGCAGGATAACGGGCCTCACGATTGAAGATTTTGACGGCAAAGAACGGACAGACATCAAGGCCAAGACGGTCATCCTGGCAACCGGTGGCTACTTAAACAACCGCGCGATGTTGACGGAGTACTTTAATTCCAATTCCAACCGCATTGTGCCGATGAATTCCGGCAAAAGCACCGGCGCGGGCCTGCAGATGGCGTGGAAGGTCGGCGCGAAGAAGTACGGCCTGGGCATGGCAATGATGTTTGGCGGACAGATCATGGAAGATACGGTACCGTCGTTTAAGTTCTGGAAGACCGACATTGGAATAGCCAGCTGCGAGATGGCACCTTTGTGGGTCAACGAAAGCGGCAATCGCTTTGTGGATGAGAGCGTGTTTAGAATATGGGCCCACGCCGGAAATGCGCTTATCAGACAGGAGAAGGTCTTTGCAATATTGGACCAAAAAGCGGTAGATGAATTCGCAGACAATAAGCTGCCGCGCAGCCTTAAGCCGTTGTCTGACCGGACCAGGCTTGACCAGTTGAAGGCCATGATTGAATCCGCTAAAGCGCAAAACTTATCTTTCCTTACCGTTGCCGATTCAATTGCGGACTTGGCGGCCCGACTTGACCTGCCCGACTTGCCTGCAACCGTTGAACGCTACAACCAGCAGGTTGACCGCGGCCGCGATGACGACTTTGAAAAACCAGCAGATTACCTTTACCATGTAAAGACTGGTCCCTTCTACGCCTTTGAAATTGGTGTTGGTGCCTATTGCACGATGGGCGGACTGCGCGTGAACCGCAAGAACGAAGTTTTGGATAAGCAGGGGCGGAAAATCCCTGGCTTGTATGCGGTCGGTGCAGACGCGTCTGCGGTTCTCGTCGGTGACACTTACGGGGTCAACGTTCCCGGGTCAGAGGCCGGCTACTGCATCTACTCGGGCCGGGTTGCCGCCGCTGAAGCCGCCAAAAGATAATTAAAAATATGCCAAAAAGGGGAGGAATCATTTTGACCGGATGATTTTCCCTCTTTTTGCATGCAAAAAGCCGCCCGGCATGGTAAAGTGCCGGGTGGCTTTGTTCGTAAGGAAAAAGTATCTTATTATCTCACATCCAATTATAGCAGTTTTGCGTTAAGGTAGCCGCAAATTGCACTCGCCTCCAAATGGCCGCCTTTGGGAGCAGCCACTTTATAAAAACTTAATGACCCAGCTAGGGGTTTTTGGGAATCGTGCACGTTCTGTCGATCAGCCCTTGCGCGCAAAACCACGCACGCGCACAAGTGCCTTTTGCTTTAACAAAAAGTGGCCGGCTTTCGTTTTGCTATCCACATTTGCCCGTTTTCTATGGTAGAATAATTTAAGTTAATAGAGGAGGTTGTCATGACTGAAGTCAAATATCATCGCATTGTTTTGAAAATATCTGGTGAAGCTTTAGCTGGTAAAGAGGGAACCGGAATTAGTCCAACCGTTATTAGCCACTTGGCCCAAGAGATCAAGTCGGTCCATGACCTTGGGGTCGATATCGGCATCGTCTGCGGCGGTGGCAACATGTGGCGCGGTGAAACGGGCGCCAAGCTCGGAATGGAACGCTCACAGGCTGATTATATGGGCATGCTCGCCACAATCATGAACGGCTTGGCGCTTCAGGACGGCCTAGAGCACGTTGGTGTGCCGACTCGTCTGCAGACTTCAATTGAGATGAGGCAAGTTGCCGAACCTTACATCAGGCGCAAAGCGATTCGGCACTTGCAAAAGGGCCGCGTGGTAATTATGGGCGGGGGTACAGGCAACCCTTACTTCTCGACCGATACCACTGCGGCGCTGCGGGCTGCTGAGATCAACGCAGACGTAATCCTGATGGCCAAGAACGGCGTCGACGGTGTATATACGGCCGATCCCAAGATTGACCCCAACGCCCAAAAATACAGTGAATTAACTCAGCTTGACGTAATCTCCAAGGGCTTAAAGGTCATGGACCGGACCGCAAGTTCACTCTCAATGGACACAAACATCCCGTTGATCGTATTTAACGTTAACACCGCGGGCAACATTAAGAAGGTTGTCATGGGAGAACATATCGGCACAGTAATTGAAGGAGGAAAATAATGAACAACGATACTATTAAAAAAGCGCAGGAAAACATGGACAAATCCATCACTGTTTTTGCCAAAAATCTGCGTTCCATCCGTGCTGGCGTAGCCAATGCGGCAATCTTGGATGGAATTCAGGTTGACTACTACGGTGCACCAACGCCCCTAACCCAATTGTCGAGCATCACGATTCCGGAACCACGCGTCCTCTTGATTACGCCCTATGACCAAGGCAGTCTCGACAACATTGAACACGCGCTGCTTGCATCCAATTTGGGCCTGACCCCCGCAAACGACGGCAAGGTCATCCGACTGGTGATCCCGCAGCTAACCGGTGAGCGGCGCCGGGAAATCGCCAAGCAGGTCAACCAACTGGCTGAAGAAGGCAAGATTGCGGTTAGGAACGTCCGTCGCGATGCGATGAACAGCCTCAAGAAGCAATTGAAGGATGACGATATTACCGAAGATGAGCAGCGCAGTTTGGAAAAGCGGGTGCAAAAAGCGACGGACGATGCCACTAAGAAGATTGACCAGCTTGCCGACCAGAAGCGTAAAGAAATCACGCAAGGCTAAATAATGGCAGACAAGAAGAACCAGCTCAACCACCTGGCGATCATCATGGATGGCAACGGCCGGTGGGCCCGCAGGCAGGGCAAGCCGCGCGTTGCGGGTCACTATGAGGGCATGAACAACGTTGAACGCATTACCCTGGCCGCTGCGCAGATGGGCATCAAGGTGTTGTCGCTCTATGCCTTTTCGACGGAAAATTGGGCCCGACCCAAGGAAGAAGTGGCCTACTTGATGAATCTGCCAGTGCGCTTTTTTGACAGGTTTATGCCGACTTTGATGGAAAATAACGTCAAGGTCAATATTATGGGCTACCTGGACGAATTGCCGCGTAAGACGCACGACGTCGTGCAGCGGGCCATGGCACAGACGGCAGCTAATACGGGATTAGTGCTGAATTTTGCCTTTAATTACGGTTCCCGCAGCGAGCTTACCACCGCCGTGAAGGAGCTGGCCGCGTTGGTTGAGACGGGGGCGATCGGCAGCGAGCAGATTGACGAAGACATGATCTCGGCACGGCTGATGACGGCCAAGCTGGGTGAATACAGCGATCCCGATCTGCTCATCCGGACATCGGGCGAACAGCGAATCTCCAACTTTATGCTCTGGCAATTGGCTTATTCCGAGCTTGCCTTTAGTCCCAAAAATTGGCCTGATTTTACCGCCGCAGACTTGGAAAAATTTGTCAATGAGTTTCAAGGTCGGCACCGCCGCTTCGGTCGGGTCGATGAATCAGATAGTTAGGTAGAGATATGAAACAACGTGTAATTACAGCAGTTATTGCTTTAATATTATTTATTCCGATTGTCCTAGCGGGCGGGGCGTGGATCGACTGGCTCACGGTGGCCTTTGCAGCAGTCGGCATCAGTGAAATTTTCCTGATGAAAAAGCAGATCTTGGTCTCGGTCAACTTCCTGCTAGCACTGTTGGCAACCATTACGTGGGCTGTGCCTAACAGCTTTTTCAACGGTGCGCCCTTCAACTGGACAAAGTACGGGGTGTACTTTGCGCTCATCATGCTGATGCTTTCATGGACGGTTCTGTCCAAAAACAAGACCACCTTTGACGACGTCAGTGTTTACACCCTGGGCTCTTTATACATTGGCACCGGCTTTCACTACATGGCCGGCGTCAGGAACAGCACCAATGGCCTCGCGCTTTTGTGCTACGTTTTTGTGGTTGTTTGGCTCACCGATACCGGCGCGTACATGATCGGGCGCAAGATTGGCAAACATAAGTTATGGCCCGTGATCAGCCCCAACAAAACCTGGGAGGGGTCGATTGGCGGCACACTGTGTGCCGTTGTATGTGCCGCAATTTATGTTTACTTTGTCAACACGGGTTACCCGCAGGGGCAGATGATTATCATCGCCTTTGCCCTGTCAATTGTTGGCCAGATGGGCGACCTCGTCGAATCCGCTTATAAGCGCTACTACGGCGTGAAGGATTCCGGCAAAATCTTGCCGGGCCACGGCGGCATCCTGGACCGCTTCGACAGCATGCTTTTTGTCCTGCCCGTTTTTGCCGCGCTACTAGGAATCGTGCATTAGGAGAATTCTAATTGAAGGGTATACTGATTTTTTTAGTTGTATTCGGTCTCTTGGTCTTTGTCCATGAGTTCGGGCATTTTATCGTCGCCAAGAAGTGCGGCGTTTTGGTGCGCGAATTTTCGATTGGCATGGGGCCCAAGCTTTTCCAGGTGCGTCGCACCAAGACCACCTACACCATCCGCTGGCTGCCCCTGGGCGGCTATGTGCGCTTGGCAAGCAAGGATGACGGGCCGGCCCTTGAGCCGGGCATGACCGTTATCCTGCAGTTAAACGACCACGACCAGGTGGTTAGGATCGATGCGTCGGAAGCAGACCTGCCCATCGAGGGTATTCCCGTGCTGATAACCAAGGCCGACTTAGTTGACGACCTGCTTATCACCGGCTATGAAAATGGCGACGAGGATAAACAAGTTACGTATCACGTGGATCATGATGCAACAATTATTGACCAGACCAAAACGGAACTGATTATTGCGCCGCGCGATACGCAGTTTCAGGAAGCCAATGTGTGGCAGAAGCTGGCGACCAATGCGGCCGGCCCCTTAATGAATATCCTTTTAGGCTTTGTCGTCTTTTTGATGTGGACGTTTACCGTTCCCGGTCCGGCGACAACGACGATCAGCAGGGTGGTTGCGGGTTCGCCGGCCGCGTCTGCGCGGATTGAGCCGGAGTCCAGGATACGTGCCATCAATGGGCGCAAAACCGTCACGTTTGAGGACATTTCCCGGCAAATTGACCACAGCAAGGGGAAGGCGTTAACCGTTGAGCTGGTTAGAAATGGCACGGTCAAGACGGTTAAGGTGCAGCCCAAGGCCGTCAAGGTACAAAAGCAGACGGTATATCAGATCGGCATTCAGGCCAAAAGCGACGAACGCTTTGGGCCTAAGTTGCGCCGCGGCTGGGATACCGCCGTCTCAACCACGGGGATGATTTTCAGTGCCGTGGGCAACCTGTTCAGGCACTTTAGTCTGAATAAGTTGTCTGGGCCCGTCGGTATTTATTCACAGACGTCGCAGGTTTCGCGGATGGGCTTCTCCTACCTCCTGGCCTTTTTAGCCATGATCTCAATCAACCTGGGCATTGTGAACCTGATTCCGATTCCCGGCCTTGACGGGGGGAAGTTCCTGCTGAACATCATTGAGATACTGCGGGGCAAGCCTATTTCCGAGGACCACGAAGCGATGGTTGAGCTGGTTGGTTTTGGCCTGTTGCTGCTCTTGATTATTGCGGTTACCGGCAACGACATTTACCGCTACTTTATTAAATAGAATATTAAAAATTGTTTTTCTTGGGGGAAATTTAATGCGTCAATCCAAATTGTTTATGCCAACTTTAAAAGAGGCGCCGTCGGATGCGGTTGTAGCGAGTCACAAGCTCATGCTCCGGGGCGGCTATGTGCGCCAGGTCACGGCCGGCGTGTACGCCTACCTGCCGCTGGGCTTCCGCGTTTTAAGCAAGGCTGAAAAAATCATGCGTGAGGAAATGGCTAAAATCAACGTGCCGGAAATGCTCATGCCGGAACTGTTGCCATCCACGCTTTGGGAAGAATCCGGACGCTGGCAGAAGTACGGGCCCGAGATGTTTAAGCTTAAGGACCGTCACGGCCGGCCCAGCATGCTTGGTCCAACCCACGAGGAAACTTTCACCGAGATTGTGGCCAAGAACCTGAAGAGTTACAAGCAGATGCCGATTGCCCTCTACCAGATTCAAAATAAGTTCCGCGACGAAAACCGGCCCCGCTTCGGGCTTCTGCGCACGCGTGAATTTGTCATGCTTGATGCGTATAGCTTTGCTGCAACAACCAAGCAGCTGGACGAGCAGTTTGACGATGAGAAGCGTGCATTCGAAGCCATCTACCGCCGCTGCGGCGTCAAGGTCACACCCGTAATTGCCGACTCGGGCACGATGGGCGGCAAGAATTCCACTGAATTTCAGGCACCTGCCGCAATCGGTGAGGACACGATTGCAACCAATGAGAGCGGCACGTATTCCGCCAACTTGGAGATGGCGGTCAGCGTCGACACCTTCAAGCAGGATAAGGAAGAGCTGCGTCCGGTAGAAGAGGTTGCTACGCCGGGGCAGGAGACGATTGCGGACCTGGCTGACTTCCTGCAGGTGCCGGTCACGAGAATCGTTAAGAGCGTTTTGTATGTGCTTAACGAGAAGGAGCACGTTTTGGTTCTGATTCGGGGCGACAAGCAGGTTAACGAGGTCAAGCTCACGCACCTGCTGGACGCTGATGCGCTGCGAGTAGCGACAGACGAGGAGCTGCGTGCGGTTGCCGGTGTGGGCAAGGGCGGCCTGGGACCGGTGAACGCCGACTGGGCGGACCGCATCATTGCGGATGATACCGTCAAGAACCTCTTCAATGTGATTGTTGGTGCGGGCAAGGACAATTGTCAGATTAAGAATGCCAACCTGGGCCGTGATTTTAATGCTGATATTTTTGGCGATGTCCGCGTTGCCAACGAAGGCGAGCCAGATCCGGTAGACCACCTGCCGCTGCAGTTCACCACTTCGATTGAGGTGGGGCACATCTTCAAGCTGGGCACATACTACACGAAGACCATGGGCGCCAGCTTCCTGGACCAGAACGGCAAGGCCCAGCCCGTCATTATGGGTTCATACGGGATTGGCGTCACCCGGGTTTTGTCTGCTGTGATTGAGCAGCACCTGACTAAGAACGGAATTGCCTGGCCCAAGGAAATTGCGCCGTTTGCCGTTCACATCGTTCAGATGAAGATGAAGGACGACACGCAAACGCAGCTAGCAGAGCAGCTCGAGCAGAAGTACAGCGCGCACTGCGACGTCTTGTACGATGACCGCAATGAGCGTGCCGGCGTCAAGTTTGCAGATGCGGATTTGCTCGGTGCACCGATCCGCATTACTATTGGCAAAAAGGCCGCTGACGGTATCGTTGAGGTTAAACGCCCAACAGATGAAAAGGCGGTTGAGGTAACCGTCGCAGAATTAGACAGTTTTATCAATAAAGAGTTAGGATAATTTTTGTGGCTGATAAAAATAAACTTTTCTTACGCCTTCTGCAGCAGGTTCACTTTCCGGAACAGTTCGCGGATGATGACCTGGTGCAAAAAGGCGAAATTGAGAACGTGGATGTGTACGCTAAGGAACATAGGTGGGATATCCATGTTCTTTTTACTACACCGCTAAAGTTTGAAACGTATGATGCCCTAAACAAGTCCATCGGGGCTAATTTTTCTTCCTTCGTGGACACGCGCTTGATTGTACGCACGAAGGACGGTGCCGATGATTATTTGCCGGACTACTGGCACTATGCGGTCCAGAATTCGCAGATACTGCAGCCGGTGGCACGTGAATTTATTTCCAGTCACCAGCCCCAAAAGGAGGATGGTCGCTGGATCATTCCGGTGGATAACCTGATAGTGGACGGTCTGATTGAGCAGAAAATGTTGGACCAGCTGGCCGAAGAGATGCGGGACTATGGCTTTTTCAACCTGAAGTTTGTGACGGAAGTCGACGAGGCCAATTCACAGAGCAACTTGGCCAGCCTCCAGCAGCTCCAGGAGCAGCACGAGCAGACCATGCAGGAAGCGTACAATGCCGCACCGCCTAAGGAACGCCCAAAGCAGCAGAGCTACCCGACCAGGAAAACCCGCTACGGCAGCCGCAAGCTCGATGAGAGCCTGCCGGTGACGCAGATCAAGGAGGTAGTGGACGGCACGCGCAACGTTGTGATTGAGGGCAACATCTTCAACATCGACCGGCGCGAATTGAAAACCGGCGCAACTATTTTTACCGGCGAAATTACCGACTATACTGATTCGATTACGTTTAAAAAATTTGTGTCCGATGACGACCAGAAAAAGAGTATCGGTGAGTTGAAGCCCGGCACGTGGGCCAAGATGCAGGGGTCCGCGTCCGAGGACCAGTGGGACCACGACACCGTCTTCAATATTTCCAGTTTTGAGATCATTGAACACGTGGGCCGCCAAGAAGAATACGAAGGTGCGGAAAAGCGGGTGGAACTCCACCTGCATACCAATATGAGTCAGCTTGATGCCACCAATACCGCAACCGACTTTGTCTTGGCCGCCAAGAAGTTTGGCCAGAAGGCGCTCGCAATTACCGATCACGCTGACGTCCAGGCCTTCCCCGAAGCTTACAGCGCCGGCAAAAAGAATGGCGTCAAGATTGTTTATGGCCTTGAGGCCAACATGATCGATGACCATGCCCTGCTTGTTCTCAATCCGGCCCCCATGATCTATGAGGACCGTGAATTTGTGATTTTTGACGTCGAGACGACCGGACTCTCCTCCGTTTATGACACAATCATCGAGATCGGTGCGGTTAAAATGAAAAACGGCGAGGTGATCGAACGCTTCGACAAGTTCATCAATCCTCACCACCCCCTGAGTGAGCAGACGATTAATCTGACCTCGATTACCGATGAGATGGTCGGTGCGGCCGACGATGAGGCCGTTGTTATCAAACAGTTCCAGGATTTCTACGGTGAGCGGCCCCTTTGCGGGCACAACGTCCAGTTTGATGTTGGCTTTGTCAACGCGGCGCTCAAGCGGGCTGGCCTGTCCAAAATCACCCAGCCCGTCGTCGACACGCTGGAGGTGTCGCGCCTGCTGCACCCGGAGCAGACCCGGCACACGCTTGATTCGCTGGCTAAGAAGTACAACGTCGTGCTCGAACACCACCACCGGGCTAACCAGGATGCGGAAGCAACGGGCTACCTGATGTTCAAGCTGCTTGCGGCTTTTACCAAGAAGTACGGTGAAGACGACCTGGGCAAGATGAACGACTACGCAGCGCGGGGCCAGGTCTTTAAGCGGGCGCGCCCGCAGCACATGACGATTTTGGCCAAGACGCAGGCGGGACTCAAAAACCTCTACCGGCTGGTTTCGCTGGCCAGCACCAAGTATTTTTACCGGATACCGCGGACGCCCAAGTCGGACCTAACCAAGAACCACGATGGTTTGCTCTTTGGGTCGGGCTGCCAGGAGGGTGAGGTTTTTATTGCGATGATGCAGAAGGGCTATGATGAGGCCCGCGCAAAGGCCCGGTTCTACGACTACTTGGAAGTTCAGCCCCCGGCTAGCTACAGGGAATTGATTGCCGACCACCTGATTGCGGATGAAGCGGAATTAGAGGAAATCTTGACCAATATTTACAAGCTGGGCAAGGAATTGGGCAAACCAGTGGTGGCGACGAGCGACGCCCACTATGTCGAAGAGCACGATGCCATCTACCGGCAAATTCTGGTTTCTGCGCAAAGAAGCAATCCGAACCGGAACAAGAAGCAGCCGGATATGCACCTGTACACCACACAGGAAATGCTTGATGCATTCGGTTTCTTGGGTGAAGATGCGGCCAGGGAGATTGTCATTGCCAATCCGAATAAGATTGCGGAGGGGACGGAAGA
This sequence comes from Lactobacillus sp. CA30L, assembly GCF_059900845.1. Lineage (NCBI taxonomy): Bacteria > Bacillati > Bacillota > Bacilli > Lactobacillales > Lactobacillaceae > Lactobacillus > Lactobacillus sp. CA30L. The sequence continues at coordinate 22,791 of NZ_JBWXGB010000005.1, read as the reverse complement.
GATCGCCCCGATCAGGGACGGACTCTACCCGCCCCACATTGAAAACGCCGATGAGGAAATGAAAGAACTGACCTACAATAAGGCACACGAATTGTATGGCGATCCGCTGCCCCAGATCGTGCAGGAGCGCCTGGACATGGAGCTTAAATCGATCATTTCCAACGGCTATGCGGTCATCTACCTGATCTCGCAGCGCCTCGTGGCCAAGTCCAACAAGGACGGCTATTTGGTTGGCTCGCGGGGTTCTGTCGGCTCCAGCCTGGTTGCCACGATGTCCGGGATCACCGAGGTCAACCCGCTGGCCCCGCACTACCGCTGCCCCGAGTGCAAGTATTCCCATTTTTTTGAAAACGGCGAATACGGCTCGGGCTATGATCTGCCAGACGAGAAGTGTCCTAAGTGTGGAACTGACCTGGTGAAGGACGGACAGGATATCCCGTTTGCAACGTTTTTGGGCTTTCACGGCGACAAGGTCCCCGATATCGATTTGAACTTCTCGGGCGACTACCAACCGGTAGCCCACAACTTCATTCGGGTAATGTTTGGACCGGACAATTCTTACCGTGCCGGCACGATTGCCACGGTTGCCGACAAGACGGCCTACGGCTACGCTAAGCATTACGATGAGGAAAAGGAATTGAAGCTGCGTCGGGCTGAGCTCGACCGTCTGGCGGCCGGCGTTAGTGGCGTCAAACGGACAACGGGGCAGCACCCGGCCGGGATCGTGGTTGTGCCGGACGACATGGACATCTACGATTTCACGCCCGTGCAGTACCCCGCCGATGACGTTAATGCGGCCTGGCTGACCACGCACTTCGACTTCCACTCCATTCACGATAATATCCTGAAGTTTGATATTCTGGGGCACGATGATCCGACCATGATCAGGATGCTGCAGGACCTCTCTGGCGTTGACCCGCTGACAATTCCGCCCGATGATCCGGGCGTCATGTCGCTTTTTTCCAGCCCTAAAATACTGGGCGTAACGCCCGACCAGATCCAGTCCAAGACGGGCACGTTGGGCGTGCCCGAATTTGGCACCAGGTTTGTGCGCGGGATGCTCGAGGAGACGAAGCCAACGACCTTTTCGGAACTGCTCCAGATCTCCGGTCTTTCCCACGGAACGGACGTGTGGCTGGGCAATGCCGAGGAACTGATCGATAACGGCACCTGCAAGCTGAAGGACGTGATTGGCTGCCGGGACAACATTATGATGGACCTTATCCATTGGGGCGTGAAGCCGGAGGTCGCGTTCTCAACAATGGAGTCCGTGCGGCACGGTCGCGGCATCAGCGACGATGACATGGCGGAGCTGAAAAAGAACGATAAGATTCCCGACTGGTACATTCCGTCCTGTCTCAAGATCAAGTACATGTTCCCGAAGGCCCACGCGACGGCCTACATTCTCATGGCCCTGCGTATCGCCTGGTTCAAGGTTTATTACCCGGAAATCTACTACGCCGCGTATTTTTCCGTGCGTGCCGACCTCTTTGACCTGGTGGCAATGAGCCACGGCAAGAACACGGTCAAAAAGGCGATGGCAGACATCCAAAACAAGGGTAACGATGCTTCCGCCAAGGACAAGGGCCTGCTGACGGTTCTGGAAATTGCCAACGAGTGTCTTGAACGCGGCATCAAGATCAAGATGGTTGATCTCAATAACTCCGAGGCCACTAACTTCAAGATTATTGACCAGCACACCATTTTGGCGCCCTTCAACGCTGTCCCCGGGCTTGGTATCAACGCGGCCAAGCAGATTGTGGCCGCCCGGACCGAGCAAAAATTCTTGTCGAAAGAGGACCTGGCAAACAGGGGCAAGGTGTCGCAGACAATTATGAATTACCTCGAGGAAAACGAGGTTTTGACGGGGATGCCCGACCAGAACCAACTTTCGCTCTTTTAAAATTTTGCAGTATTAATATAATTGTGGTATACTTCATATATAAGTTCGAATAATGATTCGGAGTGAGCAATTTCTGCTCACTCTTTTTATTACGGAGGAAAGTACTTGGCGAAAGTTAAAGATTTTGTTCTTGCAGAGATTAAGCCAATTATTGCGTCGCGCAACGACGAATTGGTGGATATTGAATACGTAAAGGAAAAGGGGCAGGACTATTTAAGGATATACGTAGACCGTGAAAACGGGATTGATATGGATGAGATTGCGGGTTTAAGCGAATTGATTTCGACCAAGCTCGACGAAATCGAACCGGATCCGTTTCCGACCCCCTACGTTCTTGAGGTTTCCTCGCCCGGTGTCGAACGCCCGGTTAAGACCGCGAAGGATTGGCAGAAGGCGCTGAACAATTACGTTCACGTCGGCCTTTACCAAAAAGTTGCGGGTGAAAAGGAATTCGAGGGGACGCTCAAAGCGTACGACGAAGACGAAATTTCGTTGGAAATCAAGATCAAAACAAGGCGGAAGGTAATAACTATTCCCCGTAAACTGGTTGCAAACATTCGTTTTGCAATTGAATTTTAGAAAGGCCGATTAAAAGTTATGTCGAAAGAAATGCTAGAGGCGTTTGCGACTTTAGAAGAAACTAAGGGTATCAAGCAAGATGTGATCGTAGAAGCGATTGAGGCTGCACTTATTGCTGCTTATAAAAAGAATTACAACCAGGCAACGAACGTTGTGGTTGAATTCGACGAACGCAGGGGCAACTTCAAGATGATGAGCGAAAAGGTTGTCGTCGAGGAGGTCCACGATGACCGCTTGGAAATAAGCCTGAAGGATGCTCTTGCCATCAACAAGGCTTACGAGCTGGGCGACAAGATCCGCTTTGACGTGGCACCGAAGAATTTTGGGCGCATTGCCGCCCAGACCGCCAAGCAGGTCATCATGCAGCACTTGCGGGAAGCAGAACGGAATCATATTATCGATGAATATTCGCAATATGAGGACGAACTGATTACCGGGACGGTTGAGAGGCGCGATAATCGCTTCGTTTATGTTAAAATTGGTAATGTTGAAGCGGTAATGCCGCGTAATGACCAGATGCCGCACGAAAACTACAACCCGCAGGACCAAATCCGCGTGATTGTGACGCACGTTGGTTCTGACGCCAAGGGTGCGCAGATCACGGTGTCACGAACCGCCCCGGACATGGTTAAGCGCCTGTTTGAGCAGGAAGTGCCGGAGATTTACGACGGGACGGTCGAGATCGTCTCAATCGCACGCGAGGCCGGTGACCGGACGAAGATTGCGGTTAAGTCAAACGACCCGAACATTGATCCGGTCGGTACTTGTGTGGGTCAACGCGGTGCGCGCGTGCAGAATGTGGTCAACGAACTTGACGGCGAAAACATCGACGTTGTTAAATATGAAGAAGACCCGTCGGACTTCATTGCCAATGCGCTCAATCCCGCAGAGGTCATTGCCGTTCAGTTCGGTGACGAGGAGGACGAAAAGAGTGCCCTGGTGATTGTTCCGGATTACCAGCTGTCGCTGGCGATCGGCAAGAAGGGCCAGAATGTTCGTCTGGCGGCGCGCCTGACCGGCTACAAGATTGATATCAGGCCGGAGTCTGAAGTTGAATTTGTTAACGAGGGCGCCGATGAAGCCGATGAGGAAAATGAAGAGGCCATTCAGAGCGCGGAAATAGACGCGGAAACCGCTGCGGATGATTCGAATGAGTCTTCTGTGGAAGAGGAAGATTCGGACCTGGTCGCTGAAGAAAACGGAGAAGCTGCTGGCGATGATGCTGCGGCCGAAGCGGAAGATGTTGGGAGTACCGACGGTGAAGAGACAGTTGAATAGCGTAAGCACTGACGAAGAATGTGGCAAGGGGTGAGTTCTTTTGAAAAAAAGAAAAATTCCAATGCGGAAAGACCTGTTGACTGATACCATGCAGCCGAAGAAGGAATTGGTTCGCATTGTGGTCGACAAGGAAAAGAATGTTGCCGTTGATTCTACGGGCAAAAAGCCCGGGCGCGGCGCATATGTTTCACTTGACCCGGACAAAATAAAGCAGGCCCAGAAAAAAGGCGTGCTTGAACGGAGCCTGGGCGCAAATATCCCCGCAAGTTTTTACGAGGAATTATATGCCTACGTCGACCATCAAAAGGCAAGGAAAGAATTATTTGGTGATAAATAGATTTGCAAAATAGACAGAAAGCTTTGAATCTGCTGGGACTTGCCCAGCGGGCCGGGAAGCTGGTTACGGGGCTTGAGACGGTCCTTATCGGCCTCAAGGCACAAAAAGTTAAGGTAGTTGTTTTGGCTAATGACAGTCACGCGGATACACGTGAAAAAGTCGCAAGAGTTGCTGAGCAGAATGATATTACGGTCATTTCCGCCTTTAGCGGCAGCGAAATTTCGCATGCAGTTGGCAAAAAGCGCAAGGTGTTGGGTATTACCGATGCCGGCTTTTGCAAAGCATTAGTACAAAAGGTTAATGAAGGAGTGTGATTGGATGGCTAAGAAAAGAATTTATGAAATCGCAAAAGAGTTAGGCATCGAAAATAAAGTTGTGGTCACCAAGGCGAAAGATCTTGGGTTCGATGTTAAGAACCATATGTCATCACTAGAAGATTCACAAGTGAATCAGCTAAAGGGAAGTTTTAGCAGCCCCGCTCCTGCCCAAAAACAAGAAAGTTCCGCAAAAAAAGGCGGAAAAATCAAAATTTCCGTCAACTCAATCCGGAAAAACGAGAAAAAGCGGGAGGATGCTTCCGGCAGCAAAAATAACGGTCGCCGCAGGAACCGGCGCATAAACAACCGCTCGCAGAGCCAGGACCATTCGGGCCGCCGCGCTAACCAAGGTTCACGAAAGAGTACGCCCAAGCCGGCTACGCAAGACTTGCTTAAGCAGTTGAAGCAGAAGCAGCGCGTTGAAGAACATACGGCGATTCGTCAGGCTGAAGTGCCCGCCAAGAACTTAAGCAAGGATGTGGCAAAACCTCAAGCCGGCAAAGAAGCGGAGAACGTTAAAAAAGCACCCGCACCAAATACCGTTAAGAAGGTTGCCAGGACTGAAAGCACAGCCTCCCAAGTGGCCGGTCCCAAGATTATCAAGCCGTCACCGGCCCGGTTGAAGCAGAACCAGGGCTCGACTGCTGCGCACACGGGCAAGCCACAGGGCGTGAAAGCTGCGGGCGGACCTGAACCGGCTAAGGAAGAAAAACGCCGGGGCAACGGCTATACCCGCAATTCGGGCAAGCCTGGCCGCAAGGGCAGAAACCAAACGTATGGCGGCAACAATAATTATCCCAAGCGCAAGCGGAAGAACAAGAAGCATCAATTTGAGCAGGCTCCTAAGAAGCAGCCAACACAGAGAAAAGAGCGTCCGTTGCCAGAGACCCTGGTTTATGAAGTGGGGATGAACGCGCAGGACCTCGGCAAGCTGCTGCACCGTGAACCGGCTGAAATCGTTAAGAAACTCTTCATGCTGGGCGTGATGACGAACCAGAACCAATCGCTGGACAAGGATGCGATTGAACTGATTGCGGCGGAATACGGCATCAATGCTGAAGAAAAGGTCCACGAGGACCTGTCCGACATTGACAACCTGTACGACAAGCGCATGGGAGCCTCAAAGGAATCCAAGAAGCAGGTTAAGCGGCCACCAGTGGTCACGATTATGGGTCACGTCGACCACGGTAAGACCACGCTGCTTGACCGTCTGCGTCACACGCACGTTTCGGCCCACGAAGCCGGCGGTATCACGCAGAAGATTGGTGCCTACCAGGTTAGAATCGACAACAAGCCGATCACCTTTTTGGATACGCCGGGTCACGCCGCGTTCTCAAACATGCGTGAGCGTGGAGCTGAGATCACGGATATTGTTGTCCTGGTTGTTGCTGCTGATGACGGGGTCATGCCTCAAACAATTGAAGCTATTGACCACGCCAAAAGTGCGCACGTTCCAATCATTGTTGCGATTAACAAGATGGATGTTCCTGGTGCCAACCCGGAACACGTCACCGAGCAGCTGATGAAGTATAACCTTATCCCGGAAAATTACGGTGGCGACACGATTTTTGTCAATATCTCCGCTAAGACGGGCGAAAATGTTGACGAGCTGCTGCAGATGATTCTGCTGCAGGCCGACGTGATGGAACTCAGGGCTGACCCTGAACAAAAGGCAATCGGTACTGTTATTGAGGCCCGTCTGTCAAGGGGACGTGGTCCCGTTGCCGACCTGCTAATTCAGCAGGGCACGCTGCATACCGGTGATCCGATTGTTGTCGGCAACCGCTTCGGGCGCGTCCGGGTCATGACCAACGACCGCGGTCGCCAGATTGAGAAGGCGACGCCATCGATGCCGGTTGAAATCACCGGATTGAACGATGTTCCGGAGTCGGCCGACAAGCTCGTTGTCTTCGACGACGAGAAGACCGCCCGTACCATCGGTGAGCAAAGAGCCGAACAGGCCCTCGTGCACGCGCGTGAGAACGTTCAGCACGTTACCTTGGACAACCTGTTTGACACGATGAAGAAGGAAAACATGAAGGAAGTCGACATCGTTTTGAAGGCTGACGTCCAGGGCTCTGTCGAAGCACTGCAGCAATCGCTTGAAAAGATTGAGGTTGAGGGCGTGCGGGTCAACATCGTCCACGCCGGTGTCGGTGCGGTTAATGATTCGGACGTCACCCTTGCTGGGGCCTCTAATGGTTTCATCATCGGATTCAACGTTCGTCCAACCGCAACGGCCAGGTCACAGGCCGAGTCCGACGGCGTCGACATCCGCCTCTACAGCATTATTTACAAGGCCATCGACGACGTTAAGGCCGCCATGCAGGGGATGCTCGAGCCTACTTATGAAGATAAGGTTGTTGGCAACATGACCGTCCGTGAAACCTGGAAGGTTTCAAAGGTCGGAACGATTGCCGGTGCCTTCGTTGACTCTGGCTACGTTTCCCGTGATTCGGAAGTCAACCTCATCCGCGATGGCGTCGTGATTTACACCGGCAAGGTGGCTTCACTCAAGCGCTTCAAGGACGACGTCAAGATGGTTAAGCAGGGCTTGGACTGTGGGCTGACGATTGAAGGCTACAATGATATCAAGATTGGCGACGAACTCGAAGCCGTTGAAAAGCAGGAAGTTCAGCCTAAGTAGTTTTGCTAGGAGGAAACGATGAAGCACAGAATAGGTCGTGTTGAAGGAGAGATCCTCCGTGAACTGACTAAGATTTTGCGGAAGAATATTCGTGATCCACGCGTTGATGACGTCACAATCACGGCGGTTGAATGTACCAATGACTTGTCTTATGCGACCATTTATTACAGCATTCTTTCCGAAGATCCGCAAAAAGAAGAGGAAACCGCTGCTGGTTTGGAAAAAGCCAAGGGAATGATGCGCCACCTGCTGGGACAGGTTTTGACCGTCTACAAGGTTCCCGAGCTGATTTTCAAGCGCGATAACTCAGTCAAATATGGTAGTAAAATTGATCGCTTGATTGCTGACCTCAAGAAGCAGGACACGGAGCGAAACAATTAGTTAAAGCGCCAAACGGCGCTTTTTTAGTCGGCGGGGGCAATGATGATAAACGGAATTTTAGTAATCGATAAGGACAAGGGCATGACGAGCAGCGACGTCGTATACAAACTGCGGCGTGCACTGCACATTAAAAAAATTGGCCATGCAGGGACACTTGACCCTGATGTGACGGGCGTCTTGCCGATTGCAATCGGGCAGGCGACTAAACTGATCGAGCTTATGCACACGCGTAACAAGAAGTACGAGGGCACAGGCGTCCTGGGACTAGCAACCGACAGCTACGACCTGAGCGGCAAGGTGCTGGCGAAAGAGGAAATAACGGACCTAATTAGTGCCAGCACGATTCAGACGGCCATGCAGGCCTTTACCGGCTCCATCGTACAGGTCCCGCCAATATATTCGGCCGTGCGGGTCAACGGCAAACACTTGTATGAGTATGCCCGGGCTGGGATCGCGGTTGAACGGCCGCAAAGGACCGTGCGGGTTTTTTCTTATGATTTAAGCGGGAACCCCACGTTGGATCGGCAGGAATGCCGGGAAACCTTTGGCTTTAAGATCGAGTGCAGCAAGGGCACCTATGTGCGCTCGCTTGTTAACGATCTGGGTGCAAAATTAGGCGTGCCAGCCGTTATGGCCAGCCTGAGGCGCACGGCGAGTGCCGGCTTTGATGTTCACCAGGCGGTCAAGCTGGATGAAATTGTCAGCGATCCGAGCAGGGCGGCTGCTCTTATTCAGCCCATCGATGCCTTTTTTGCGGATTACCCGCAGGTGGACCTACCGGAAAACCAGTGGCTCAAGGTGCAAAATGGGGCGGCAATCTCCCTGGAAACAAATGCAAAATGGGTTGCATTACGGTACAATAAAAGGGTTAAGGCAATATATCAAAAAGATGATACCCAGTATCGCCCCTATTTAATGCTTTTACAAAATAATTAGGTGAAATGAAGGCTTTATCGTGCAAATTATCCATTTAACTTATCCGGTAGAAGAAAACTTAATCCCGGACAAAACCGTTTTGGCCCTCGGCTTTTTTGACGGCGTTCACCGCGGCCACCAGCAGCTGATTAAGCTGGCCCAAATGGCGGCGAGAAAAAGCAGCCTGCCGCTGATGGTAATGACCTTTGACCGGCACCCTAAAGAGGTGTACCAGAATGCCGACGTGTCCTACATTGACAGCCTGCCAGAAAAGGCCTACAAAATGCGTGCGCTGGGGGTAGACTACCTGCTGGTGATGCACTTTAACGACCGTTTCAGCAGGCTGACCGCGCAGGAATTTGTCGATGAGATCATCATCAAGCTCCACGCAGACACCGTTGTGGCGGGCTTTGACTATACGTACGGACCGCGGGACGTTGCCAACATGACCAACTTTCCGCGCTTTGCCCGCGGCCGCTTTAAGATTATTGATGTTCCGAAACAGTCTTATGAGGGGCAGAAAATCGGTTCGACCGAAATTAAAAAGGCAATTAGTGCGGGCAACATGGCGCTGGCGGCAGAACTTCTGGGTGAACCCTACGTGATGTCGGGCACCGTCGGGCACGGCTTGCGCAACGGCCACAAGTTGGGCTATCCGACCGCAAATCTGGTCTGGAGCGAGAACAAGGTCGTGCCCAAGGTCGGGGTTTACGCCACGAGAACCAAGATTGGCGGCAGGTGGTACGACTCGATGACCAGCGTGGGCTACAACGTTACCATTCACAATGGCAAAAAAATCTACATTGAATCAAACCTCTTTGGCTTTGATGAAGAGGCATACGATCAAGAAATGATTATCAAGTGGTACAAGTATACCCGCGGCGAGATTAAGTTTGCGGGCCTGGCTGAATTAAAAAAACGGATGGCGCAGGACGAGGCCGAGATCAAGGACTACTTTGCCCGGCAGAAATAGTTTTTTATGTGCAGCGCGGGTTAATTTTATTGCAAAAAAATTAGCACTCAACTTGACATTCTGCTAAATGCTAGTATCATAATAGTTGTTAGCACCTAACAGCAATGAGTGCTAAAAGTGAGGGCGATACTTATGTTGACCGAACGTCAAGAACTAATTTTAAAAACAATTATTAATGATTTTACGCAGACCAATGATCCAGTCGGCTCCAAGACCGTGATGAAGCAGTTGCCGATTAAGGTTTCAAGCGCAACCGTCCGCAATGAGATGGCTGTTTTGGAAGACAAGGGACTGATTGAGAAGACCCACTTGTCGAGTGGGCGCGTGCCGTCAACGGACGGTTACCGCTATTACCTCGATAACCTGGTTGAACCCCTACAGATTCCGTCATCCGTCTACCAGCGAATCGTGAACCAGCTAGACCAGCCGTTTCACCAGGTAAATGAAATTGTGCAGGAGGCAGCCAAGATTCTGTCAGACTTGACCAACTATACGGCCTTTGCGGAGGGACCGGAAAGCAGCAACTTGACCATCACGGGCTTCCGCATTGTCCCGCTGTTTAGCCGGCAGATTATGGCGATTCTGGTGACAAGTGACGGCAATGTCCATAACCAGGTCTACAGTCTGCCGCACAACGTTCACGGCGATGAGGTTGAGAAGGCTGTCCGAATGATTAACGACGAGTTGGTGGGCAAAACGCTCAGCAAGGTAACGCCGGCACTGCTTAACCGCGGCCTGGGCAAGAAGCTCAGCAGTCATCACGCGGGCGAGCTGCTTGATCTGGTTGAGGACGTGATTAACGATGCTGCCAGCGAGCAGATGTACGTTGACGGACAGCTCAACCTATTGAATACCGCTTCAATGAGCGACGTCGCGAGCCTGCGGTCGCTGTATGAACTGATTGACCACAACGACTTGATCTCAAGTTTAATGGACCAACCTAGCGGCACAAGCATCGGCCATTATCCGGTTCAGGTTAGCCTGGGTTCGGAATTGTCCAATGACTTGCTGAAGGATTACAGTCTGCTAACGGCAGAATACAGCGTTGGCTCGCACGGCAAGGGCGTGATCGCGCTGCTCGGCCCGAACAATATGCCGTATTCGCAGGTGATTGGCCTTCTGGAATATTTCAGAAACGAATTGGCCAAGAAGCTGCTGGAGTATTACGGTCGGTTTAAATAAAGGAGGTTAGCCGTGAGTAAGGAAAAATTTCCTAAAGAAAAAAAACTAAAGAAGGATAAAACCGAATCTTCTGAAGCGGCATCCAAGAAAAAAGATGCAGGCAAAAATGAATCAGCTGCCGGAGCAAATTCCGGCAAGCAGAAAGACGCAGGGGATCAGAAAGAAGACTCTGCCGCTAAGCTGGCTGCACTACAGGCTGACAACCGGGACCTCGAAGACAAGTTCCTGCGCAGTCAAGCTGAGATGCAAAATATGCAAAACCGTTATAACAATGAACGCGCGCAGCTGATCAAGTATGAATCGCAGTCTTTGGCAAAGGATATTTTGCCCGCAATGGACAACTTGGAGCGCGCACTGGCCACTAAGGTCGATGACGAAGCCTCAAAGCAGCTCAAGAAGGGGGTTCAGATGACGCTCGACGCACTTGTCAAAGCCATGAAGGACCACGGAATCAGCGAGATTGAAGCGGAAGGCGTCAAGTTTGATCCGACGCTGCACCAGGCCGTGCAAACGGTTGGGGCTGAGAATGATGATCAAAAGGATCACGTTGTCCAGGTCCTGCAAAAGGGCTACCGTTATAAGGATCGTACTTTAAGACCAGCAATGGTCGTTGTTGCACAGTAAGTGAAAGGAAGTTAAACAATGTCAAAAGTTATCGGAATTGACCTCGGAACTACCAACTCAGCAGTTGCTGTTCTGGAAGGAAAAGAACCTAAAATTATTACCAATCCGGAAGGAAATCGGACTACTCCGTCAGTAGTTGCTTTTAAAGATGGCGAAATTCAGGTTGGTGAAGTTGCCAAGCGGCAAGCAATCACTAATCCGAACACGATTTCATCAATCAAGCGCCACATGGGCGAGACCGATTACAAGGTTAAGTTTGGTGATAAGACCTACACGCCGCAAGAAATTTCAGCGATGATCCTGCAGTACATCAAGAAATTTGCTGAGGACTACCTGGGCGAAAAGGTCACTGAGGCAGTAATTACGGTTCCCGCTTACTTCAACGATGCGCAACGTCAGGCCACCAAGGATGCCGGCAAGATTGCGGGCCTGGAAGTTAAACGGATCATCAACGAGCCGACTGCTTCTTCACTGGCCTATGGTCTTGACAAGGATGCCGAAGATGAAAAAGTTCTGGTCTATGACCTCGGCGGCGGCACCTTCGATGTTTCTGTTTTGCAGTTGGGCGATGGGGTCTTCCAAGTTTTATCTACCAACGGTGATACGCACCTTGGCGGTGATGACTTTGATGACAAGATTATTGCCTGGCTGGTCAAGAACTTCAAGGATGAAAACAGCGTTGATTTATCCAAGGACAAGATGGCAATGCAGCGGTTGAAGGATGCCGCTGAAAAGGCCAAGAAGGACTTGTCTGGCGTGTCGTCGACTCATATTTCACTTCCGTTTATTTCTGCTGGCGAAGCAGGACCGCTGCACCTAGAAGCAGACTTAACGCGGGCCAAGTTTGAGGAATTGACGGCTGACTTAGTCGACAAGACCAAGATTCCATTTGACAATGCGCTAAAAGATGCCGACCTCACCGTTAATGACATTGACAAGGTGATTTTAAATGGTGGTTCAACCCGTATTCCAGCGGTGCAAGAAGCGGTTAAGAAGTGGGCTGGCAAGGAGCCTGACCACTCTATCAACCCTGATGAAGCCGTTGCGTTAGGTGCGGCAATCCAGGGCGGCGTTATCTCCGGCGACGTTAAAGACGTTGTTCTGCTCGATGTTACGCCCCTTTCCCTGGGGATTGAAACCATGGGCGGCGTCTTCACCAAGTTAATCGAAAAGAACACGACCATTCCAACCTCTAAGAGTCAAATCTTCTCGACCGCGGCCGACAACCAGCCCGCCGTTGACGTGCACGTTTTGCAGGGTGAACGCCCAATGGCAGCAGACGACAAGACGCTGGGCCGCTTTGAACTGACGGATATTCCTGCTGCTCCACGCGGCGTCCCGCAAATTCAGGTTACCTTCGATATTGATAAGAACGGTATCGTCAACGTTTCTGCCAAGGACATGGGGACAGGCAAGGAACAGAAGATCACGATCAAGAGTTCATCCGGTTTGTCTGATGAAGAAATTCAGAAGATGCAAAAAGAGGCCGAAGAACACGCCGAAGAGGACAAGAAGAAGAAGGAAGAAGTCGACTTGCGCAATGAAGTTGACCAGTTAATCTTTTCGACGGAAAAAACGCTCAAGGACGTTAAGGGCAAGGTATCGGAAGATGATACCAAGAAGGTTCAAGAAGCCCTTGACGCTTTGAAGAAGGCGCAAAAGGACAACAACTTGGACGAAATGAAGACCAAGAAGGATGAATTGTCTAAGGTTGCCCAGGACCTAGCCGTCAAGCTATACCAGGCAAATGGTGGCGCTCAAGGTGCCCAGGGTCAAGGCGGACCGCAGGCAGGTCCCCAGAAACCGGGCACCGAAGGCGGCGATGCAAACAATGGTGCGGCTGGCGACGGTGAGTTCCATAAGGTAGACCCAGATAAGCAATAGGTTTATAATTGAATAAATCAGAAAAGAACTGCCGCAAAGTAGTTCTTTTCTTTTGGAAAGTAAGGAGCTTTTAGATGGCACAGGAAGATTATTATGGTGTGCTCGGTGTTGATCGCAATGCCAGTGATAAAGAAATTAACTCTGCTTACCGTAAATTAGCAAAAAAATACCACCCAGACATCAACCATGAACCGGGTGCTGAAGAAAAGTACAAAAAAATCAATGAGGCCTATGAAGTGCTCCATGACCAAAAGAAGCGGGCCCAGTATGACCAATTTGGTGCAGCCGGTGTTAACGGCCAGGGCTTTGGCGGAGGCGGCCAGGGCTATAGCGATTTTGGCGGTTTCGGCGACTTCGGCGACATCTTCAACGACTTCTTCGGTGGTGCAGCAGGCGGCGCACAGCGCCGGGCTAATCCAACTGCCCCAACGCGCGGGCAGGACCTTGACTATACCTTGACAATTGAATTTATGGATGCCATTAATGGCAAAAAAACTCAGATTTCATATACGCGCAGCGAAACCTGTCCGACGTGTGGCGGCAACGGTGCCGAAAAGGGCACGCACCCAATCACCTGTGACAAGTGCAACGGCACGGGCTACATGACGGTTACCCAGCAGTCGCTGATTGGCGTTGTCCGCCGGCAGACCGTCTGCGACAAGTGTCATGGTCGCGGCGTTATCATTGAACACCCGTGCCAGACCTGCCACGGCGACGGCGTAGTTCAAGGCAAGAACACGATCGAGGTTAATATCCCAGCTGGTATTGATAATGGTCAGCAGCTGCGCTACGAGGGTCAGGGCGAGGCCGGCAAGAATGGTGGTCCTTACGGTGACTTGTATATTAGTTATCGCATCAAGCCGTCAAAGGACTTTGAGCGCAGCGGGACAACGATCTATACTACTGTGCCGATCTCCTTTGCCCAGGCCACGCTGGGGGATGAAATCATGGTTAAGACGGTGCACGGCGAGCAGAAGCTGAAGATCCCCGCCGGCACCCAGCCCAACAAGAAGTTTACCCTGCACGGCGAGGGCGTACCCTATATACGTGGCAACGGCTCTGGCGACCAGATAACAACCGTTGACGTCCAGATACCGAAGTCCATCAACGAGGAGCAAAAGAAAGCCCTGGTCGACTTTGTCAAGGCCGGTGGCGGTTCGATTTCGCCGCAGGAAAAGGGTTTCTTTGAACGACTGAAGGAAAAGCTGCAGTAATTAAGCAAAAGAACTAGCTCTTAACAATTATTCGGAGCTAGTTCTTTTTTTGGATAAGCGCTTGGGTGAGAACGATAAGAAACAGCCAATTTAATTTTATCCATGATGTGAGTTTGTTATAATGGAATGTAATTAGCAGAGGGTGCAAATAATTTATGGACATTAAAAAACTACAAGACTACCAAAAACATATCCGCAACTTTTCCATCGTGGCCCACATTGACCACGGCAAGTCGACGATTGCTGACCGGATTCTGGAACTGACCGATACGGTTTCGGAACGCCAGCTCAAGAACCAAATGCTGGATGACATGCCGCTTGAGCGTCAGCGCGGGATCACGATCAAGATGAACTCAGTTGAGATCAAGTACCATGCCCAGGATGGCGAGGACTACATTTTTCACCTGATCGACACGCCGGGACACGTGGATTTTTCCTACGAAGTTTCACGTTCGCTTGCGGCCTGTGAGGGCGCGCTCCTCGTGGTTGATGCTTCGCAGGGCGTTCAGGCCCAAACACTGGCCAACACTTATTTAGCGATTGACAACGACCTGGAGATCCTGCCCGTAATCAACAAGATCGACCTGCCGTCGGCGGACCCGGAGAAAGCCAAGGAAGAAATTACGGAGATGCTGGGAATAGACGCCACGGACGCGGCAGAGGTTTCCGGCAAGACGGGCCAGGGCATTGCCGAACTGCTGGAATACATCGTCAAAAACGTGCCGGCACCACGCGGCGACCTGGAGGCGCCCCTGAAGGCCCTGATCTTTGATTCCAAGTACGATGACTACCGCGGGGTTGTTCTGTCCGTGCGGATCGAAGACGGCACGGTTAGGCCCGGTGACCGCATTCGCATCATGAACACGGGCAAGGACTACGAGGTAACCGAGGTTGGCGTTCTGAGCCCGCAAACGGTGAAAAAGGATATCCTCATTGCCGGAGACGTGGGCTACGTTACGGCCAACATCAAGTCTGTGCGGGAAACGCGGGTCGGTGACACGATTACTGCGGCTGCGAATCCGACGGCTGAGCCGCTGCCGGGCTACCGTCAGATTCCACCGATGGTATACTCGGGGATGTATCCGGTCGATAATTCCAAGTACGATGATTTGAAAGAAGCCCTGCAAAAATTGCAGCTGAACGACGCTGCACTGGAGTTTGAACCGGAGACGTCAACGGCCCTGGGCTTTGGCTTCCGCTGCGGTTTTTTGGGACTGCTGCACATGGACGTGGTTCAGGAGCGCTTGGAGCAGGAATTTGACCTTGACCTGATTATGACGGCACCGTCAGTTGACTACCATGCGATCATGAACGACGGCTCGACCAATGTAATCGATAATCCGTCTGACCTGCCCACGGCGGGCGAGTACAAGGAGGTCCAAGAGCCTTACGTCAAGGCCGAGGTGATGGTTCCAAACGACTTCGTTGGTCCGGTGATGGAACTGTGCCAGCGTAAGCGCGGCGAGTTTGTCACGATGGATTACCTGGACAAGTACCGCGTTAACGTCATTTATGACATGCCACTGGCCGAAATCATCTATGACTTTTTCGATGACCTCAAGTCCTCGACCAAGGGCTACGCATCGCTTGACTACGAGATTACCGGCTACCGTGCGACCGACCTGGTCAAAATCGATATCCTCTTGAACAAGCAGGCAATCGATGCCCTAAGCTTCATTGCCCACCGCGATGAGGCGCAGAAACGCGCACGGCAAATGACGTCGATGCTCAAGAAGCTGATACCGCGGCAGAACTTCGAGGTCGACATTCAAGGCGCAATTGGGGCCAAAATTATTTCGCGGGCAACGGTCAAACCCTACCGCAAGGACGTTACGTGGAAGATTCATACGGGGGACCCCGACCGGCGCGCAAAGCTGCTTGAAAAGCAGAAACGGGGCAAAAAAAGGATGAAGGCGGTCGGTCGCGTCGAAGTTCCACAGGATGCTTTCATGGCCGTTTTGAAGATGAACGATGATGACCTCAATGCGAACTAGGGGATGTTATTTTGAAGCTGCAAAGTTTAGAAAAGGGTTTTAACTATTAGATGATTGAATGGAAAAAGCGCACTAGCAGTGCGCTAGCACCCGAACTGGCCGCTGAATACCAACTTAGCCCGCTTGCGGCTAAGTTGTTTTCTTTGCGCGGGATTGATACTCATGAAAAGCTCGACTTCTGGTTCAATGCCACGGAAAATGACCTGGCGGACCCCTTGCTGATGCATGACATGGCCAAGGCGGTAGAACGGATCAACAAGGCGATTGACAACGGCGAAAAAATCACCGTCTACGGTGACTACGATGCCGATGGAATCACGGCCACGACGATTATGGTTGAGACCCTAGGCATTTTAGGCGCGGATGTGCATTACTTTATTCCGGACCGCTTCCGTGACGGTTACGGCCCCAATATGGAGGCCTATAAGCGCATCGTGGCCGACGGGACCGGGCTGATTATCACCGTCGATAACGGCGTTACGGGTGTTAAGGAGGTTGCTTATGCTAATGGCCAAGGCGTGGACACAATCATTACCGACCACCATAAGATTCAAGAAGAGGTTCCCGACAGTTATGCGCTTGTGCACAGCAATTATCCGGGGCAGAAGTACCCCTTTGACGATTATTGCGGCGCGGGCGTAGCCTTCACGATTTGTCGGCAGCTGATGCAGGACCCGATGCCCGAGCTGCTTGAACTAGCAATGATTGGCACCATTGGGGATATGGTCAAGGTTTCGGGCGAGGGGCACGTCATCGTTAAGCGGGGCCTTGCAATGCTTAATCAGACCGAACGCCCCGGCCTGCGCGCTTTAATCAAGAACGCGGGGCTGACCATGGGCCAGATTAATGAGACCGACATTGGCTTCGATATTGCACCGCGGATGAATGCAGTCGGCCGTCTTGCCAATGCACAGCTAGTGGTCGAACTGCTTCTGTGTGACGATGAAGAAAAGGCACAGAAGATCGCCGATGAGGTTGAACAGCTTAACGAGAAACGTAAAGAGCTCACCAAGGAGGTCAACGAGGCCAGCCTGAGGCAAATTAAGGCTAACGGCTGGCAAGCTAAAAAAACGCTGGTAATCTACGATCCGACTTTTCACGAAGGCGTCCTGGGGCTGGTGGCCAACAGGGTTGCAGAACAGGTTCATAAGCCGGTTGTGGTCTTAACCAGGAATGATGCGGGCATTGTCAAGGGATCGGGCCGTTCTGTTCCCGGGTTCAACCTCTTCAATGCCCTTAATCCCCTGAAGGAAGACCTCTTGCTAAAGTTTGGCGGCCACGATTTTGCCTGCGGCCTCTCGATGAAAGAAGATAAGATCGATGCGTTTAGGGCAGCCTTTGAAGCCAGTTACCACGGTACGCACGGCAGGGTAACAAAGCACTATGACGCCGAGCTGCCGTTTGCTGATATAGGGCTTGATACAACCGCTGCAATCAAGCAGGTCGGGCCCTTTGGCACGGATAATGAGCAGCCCGTCTTTAGCATTACCCACCCGCAGGTCAGCAGCTGCTTCTACATGGGCAAAGACAAGAACCATATTAAGTTGACGATTACTAAAGGCAATGACAGTCTTGCTGTTGTTGGCTTCAATAAGAAGTACCTGACTAAGGCGCTTCTGCCATATATTGACCAGCTGTTCGTGCACCTGGAGGAAAACCGTTACCAGGGACGGGTCAAGCTGCAGGGCATGATGCAAGGGATGATTTTTGCAGCGCCGCAAACCAGTGCGTCAGTACCTGTCGTTGATTTGCGCCAAGAGAAGTACGTAATGGGGTTTGCGGACACGTACCTGCTGTTCGATGACAAAAACCGGTCACGAGCCGTCAACACGTTTGGGGTTGACCCAGAAAAAATCGCGCTGGTTAGCGAATATGATGGCAACGATGAAGTAGCAGTTTTGCTTGACGTACCGCGTAACCAGCGGGAACTTGATCTGGCCCTGCAGAACGGATACCGGCAGCTCTACCTGCGTTTTCTGATTGACCGGCTGCCCGTTCAAAGTCTGCCGGCCCAATCCCAGTTTGCCAAGGTTTTACGGTACGTTTACCTGCATAGGGGACTAGCAATCGAGGACTACCGCCCGGTGGCCGCCTTTTTGGGGATGGATTACAATAGTCTGCTCTTTATTATGCGCGTCTTCTTTGAATTAAAATTCATTAAGGTGGAACAGGGGAAGATTTTTGGCGTTTCTAACCCCGTAAAGCAGCCGCTTGCCTCATCGCGCTACTTTAAGGCAGCCCGCTCGCAAATTCACTTTGTGCAGGCGCTGCGACATGCGTCCAGCACCAAGCTGCTGGCCTACGTCGAACAGCAATTAAAACGGCATTAATTGCTGGGTGGTTAATGCTTTTAAGGTAAAAGTCTGTTAGAATAATTAGGTCAAAGAAGCTTTAGAAAGCAATTGAAGTTTTGGAGGTTTTTTCTTCTTATGGCAAACGATTTTGAGGAACACATTGCAAGTGTCGAAAATTTTCCTAATGAGGGCATCATTTTTCGCGATATTACGCCCATTCTGCAGGACGGAGAGCTATTCAGGACAGCTACACACAAGTTAGCGGCATACGCCAAGAGCAAGCAGGCAGACGTCATCGTTGGCCCTGAGGCGCGTGGCTTTATTGTTGGTTGTCCGGTTGCAACTGAATTAGGGATTGGGTTTGTACCAGCGAGAAAACCCCACAAGCTTCCGCGTGAAGTTGAACGTGCATCATACGATTTGGAATACGGTTCAAACAGCCTGGAGATGCACAAGGATGCAATCAAGCCGGGCCAACGGGTAGTCATCTGTGATGATCTGCTAGCCACGGCCGGTACCCTGCGCGCATGCAAGCAGCTGGTCGAGAACTTAGGCGGCAAGCTGGTTGGCGCTGCCTTCTACATTGAGCTCCCTGATCTAAAGGGTAAAGAAAAGCTGCCTGGACTTGACGTGTTTTCACTAACCCAATTCCACGGAGCATAGCTAAAGCACATCATCTTGCCCGGTTGGCAAAAGATGAGTGATAATTGCAAAAAGGGACCTAGGTCCCTTTTTTGCATATTAAAAATCTTGTCATATTGGTATTGCTGCCGGGTATCAGTATGAAAAATGCCCCAGTAGCAATAAACATCTCCTTGTAGCCCGGCTAGATAAAGTTAGTGGCCTTCACAAAACAGTTATTAGCGACAATGTAGTAGCGCTGTTTCTTGATTAAAACCGCATCACCATACGTTCTTACCTGGTGGTCGCTTTGCAGTATTTTCCGGCCGCGCCGCTTGTCGTAGCGGTTGTAGATGTAAGCATTGTGCTTCAATTCTCTGTTCTTGCCCTCGATGTTGCCCGCGGCGATATGCAATCCGTCAGGCAGCACATAATACGTCCGGTCGTTAATCGCCTTTTTAGTGTTCGTTGCCACAAAGGAGCCGGCTGCAACAATGGCTCGGTTGGCCCGCTGGCCTTGATCGTTGTACAGGTAAGCACTGTGCATGAGTCTCTTTTGAGACGTGCCATTAGGACCTGCCGCTCCTGCTTTGGCGCCGTTGCCAGTTTGTGCAAGCAGGACAAAATTAGCAGCCTTGATAAAGCGGTTAAAGCCAATAATGAAGTACTTACGTCCCCGAATTGTTACCGGGTCGCCATAGGTATTGATCTGTCTGCCTTTCCTCATGGCCCAAATTTGCTTGGTCCGGTTGCCGTACTGGTTATAGATGTTGGCGTTATGCTTCAGCCTTCTTTTGGTTGGATCCACATTACCGGCTGCTACGTAGTATTTCTTCTCATTGCCGGGACCGGCCAAAACGTAAAAGGCACGGCCGTTAATTGTCTGTTTGCCGTAACTTGCCAGGACCGACCCCGCTTTAAGCGTGACTTCATTTGCCCGGTTGCCTTGGGTATTATAAAGGTAGGCGTTGTGCAATAAAACTATCTGGTTAATCTTATCTGCGGCATCTGGTGCAGCATTGCTTGTGGTGGAAGGCGAACTAGCGGGATATGTTGTGCCTGTAATACTAGAATTGTCCGCTCCTTGCCAGTTATTGTTGCCTGAGCTGCTGGTATTTCCGTCTGAGCCAGAACTTTGGCCCGTGTTATTACCCTCACCGTCAGGTCCAATGATGGTGCCAGAGTCGCTCACACCGCTACCGCTTCCAGAACTATTTGAATCGCTGCCGGCATTCGAGTGCTCGGAATCGTTGCCGTCTTCTGAACTATTTGAATCGCTGCCGGTATTCGAATGATCGGGATCATTGCCGCTTTCTGAACTATTTGAATTGCTGTCGGCATTCGAGTGATCGGGATCGTTGCCGCTTTCTGAACTATTTGAATCGCTGCCGGTATTCGAGTGATCAGAATCGTTGTCGCTTTCGTAACCATTTGAATCGCTGCCGGTATTCGAATGATCGGGATCGCTGCCACTTTCAGAACCATTTGAATCACTGCCGCTACTGTCGTCTGAATCGCCAACCTCGCTGTCTCCTGCATCAGTCGGCTTATCGTCACTGCCTTTTGGCCTTTCTAGCGTATAAGTGCCGGCATCAGTTAAGCCGTTGTACTTTTGCATTAATTCCGTTGATGACCAGCCACTATCACCAGTAACTGCTGGGTGATCCTGATTGTACCAGTTAGCTTGAATGGTTATCCCAGTATTGGCTAGGTCATTGTGCTTGCCGAGAATCAGCTTGCCCAGCTTAAGGTTGTTATAAAACATAGAGGCTTTTTGGTCCGGGGCATTAAGCTGCTCCATGTGAAAGCTGCTAATATTTAATTCCTCAAGACCAACGCAGGTGGCGAATATTTCCCGCATGTTGGTCACTTTTCTGGTATCAAAATTGCTCAGGTCTAACTGTGTGAGCTTGGCACTGTTAGCAAACATTTCCCACATATTGGTAACATTATTCGTATTTAGTTGACTCAAATCTAAACTTTTTAAGCCTGTATTGGCAAACATTTGGCTCATGTCGCTGACTGCTGAAGTATCAAGCAGATTTAAGCCGGAAATCGCCTCAAGCTTTGTGAGATCATTGAACATGCTTGCCGCAGACCCACTAACCGTTAATTTGCCTGTCAGTTCGATGTTAACGATTTCCGAATAAAAACTATTTAAGGCTTCTTTAATTGGCTGCGGATTATAGATGGCAGCTGACGTGCCAGGGATTGTTAGTGTGCTCGTTTGTTTGTTAAACGTTACGGTTAGGCCGCCCCAAATTACGTGCTTGGTCACGGCTGCAGCAGATAAATTGCTCTTAGCCCATTTGTTTTGTCGTGCTTTAGTCGTAGTTAATAGGCTGGAAGTGGGGGAAGACTTGTTGTTGTTTACAGCTGAGGGGTTTAGTGCTGTTTTTGCGGCGACACTTTCTGGACTGGCAAGGGCAAACAGTCCAAGGGTGGCTGCGGTAATGCTACCAATTAAAAATTGGGTCTTTCTGGTTACAAAATTGCTTCGGATACTCATAATTCTTCATCCTTTCATTATAATATTGAGTAGTGGCAGTGATAATAAAGCATACAGTAGAAAATAGTTATACAATTATAGCTATTTGTATAGACTTTTTGTATACTTTTTCTCAAATTGGATTATACCAATTTAAGCTTGAAAGCGCTAGCAATTTGACCAAAAAAATAAATATTTTTTTGAATACCAGTTTTTTTAAAGGAAAAGCTGACCATACACGCGGTCATGAAACGTAATGTGGTGAGGATTACCTACCGCAAATTTCCGGCCGCAATGGTGCAGTAAAGGAGTGGCAAAGCAGCCTATCATCTACGCATGCTTTGCTTTTGTTTTTAATAAATTTAAAGTTTTTGGGATGCAACCAAATATTTTTACAATCCCGGCGGAAATATTTATAATAATACGGTATTTCAAAAAAGGAGTTAGGTAACTTGCAATTAAGAAAAGCAACAACGGCCGATTTTGACCGGATCATCACTATTTTAAAGGATGGCGCTAACCAATTAGCGGAAAGCGGCGTTAACCAGTGGCAAGGCGACTACCCCTCAACGGGCCAAATCGAAGAAGATATCGCACGGGGCTGGGCCTTTTTGGCCGAATCCGATGACCACGAAACCGTGGGTGCAATTGCAATTGTCGATGCGCCCGACCATTCATACGATAGCCTGAACGGCCAGTGGCTTATGGATACGGATAAGTACGTTGTTATCCACCGCGTGGCCATCCATTCGCAGCACGCGGGCAAGGGCTATGCCACCCAGCTGCTGAATTCCGTCATTAGTGACATCAAGGCCAAGCGCTCGGACGTGGACTCAATCCGGATTGATACGCACGAAGACAACAAGGCAATGCAGCATTTGATTACCAAGATGGGCTTCACGAAAGTGGGGACGCTGCACGGCGTGTACCGGCCTAGTGAAATTTCCTACGTCTATGAACTGGTAAAATAACAATATCGGATACAAAAAAAGGGCTGAACTCAATGGTGGGTTCAGCTCTTTTTTGTCTGATAAATTATCTATTTTTCATAATCGGTTGGTAGAAAGTAGAATTTATAGAATCTTAGGTATACAGGGATTTTATACGATAAATTAACTATCAAAAAATTAAAAGGGACACAAAAGGGACAAATTTATTTG